>NZ_JBEXNL010000012.1:0-155549 GCF_040611135.1 Tsukamurella sp. NPDC003166 | reverse complement strand
GGCGACCTCCGCCGCAGCCAACCGCTGCCGCGCCTGCACCGCCTCCCGGTAATTCGCCGGCTGCGCGAGGTACTGCGCCTCATCATCGGCGTACATAGCCCGATGCAGCGCATACACCGCGGTCATCGTGCGGCAGTACGCCACACCCTCGACCCGCCGCTGTTCGAACAACACCTCCGCGACCACACGATCCTCACCACGCGCACCGGCGAGCCCCTGAGGAATCAAATCCTCAGGTAGTACACGCAATGCATCCGGTAGAGCCATACCTCCAGAATACGCTCACACATTCGATTCCGCCACACTTTTCGAGTGCTATGACAGGCCGTTCGACACACCCGCCCGTGCATCCTCCGCGCGGAGAATCAGGTGTCCGGCGATCCCCAAGGTGTCCACGAGGAAGCCACGCACGGCATCGATCTCGGTCGCCGCGCAGTCGAGCAGCACCTTGGTCTCCACGTCGCGCTTGCGCACGTCGGCGGTCAGCACCACCGCGACGACCCCCACGCCGGCCTCGGTGCCCACGAAGACGTCGACTCCCTCACCGTCACCACCCGTCGTTCCCTGGAGATATCCGTAGTCGATCGGATACACCGCCTGCGGATACCGGGGATGCGCCGTGCCCCGCGGACGGTCGATGACCACCTTCGCTGCCCGCGCCAACTGATCGAGGGCCCGGAAGTACTGCGTTCCGCCGTCGCTCATGGAGTGAGGCCACGCCGCTCGAGCAGGGGCGCGATGTCGGGGTCGCCGCCGCGGAAGTCGCGGTAGGCCTGCGAGGCGTCGACGCTGCCCCCTCGCGAGAGCACTGCGGCCCGGAGCTTCTCGCCGTTCTCGCGGGTCGGACCGTCGTGCGCCGTGAACCACGCGGAGGCGTCGGCGTCGAGCACCTCGGACCAGATGTAGCTGTAGTAGCCGGCGCTGTACCCGCCCGAGAAGATGTGGTTGAAGAACGGCCCGCGGTAGCGCGGGGGAACGCCCGGCACATCCAACCCCGCGTCCGCGAGCGCGGCGGACTCGAAGGCCGCCACGTCGTCGACGACGGTACCGGGCGAGATCGTGTGCCAGGCGAGGTCGATGACGGCCGCAGCCAGGTATTCGACGGTGCCGAATCCCTCACCGCGCGTACCGGGCTCGAGAATCGACCGGCGAAGTCCCTCGGGCAGCGGCTCCCCCGTCTCGTGGTGGCGGGCGTAGCCGTCGAGGATCGTGGGCCACGCGGCGAACATCTCGTTGAACTGCGACGGGAACTCGACGAAATCGCGCGGCACGCTGGTACCCGAGAAGTAGGGGTAGGTCACGTCCGAGAGCAGGCCGTGCAGCGCGTGCCCGAACTCGTGGAAGACGGTGGTCACCTCGTCACGGCTGAGCAGCGCGGGCCGCCCGTCCGGCGGGCGGACGAAGTTGCAGACGTTGATGATCACCGGCCGCGCGTCGAGCAGCCCGGACTGGTCCACGAAGCTGGTCATCCACGCTCCGCCCCGCTTGCTGGGCCGAGCGAAGTAGTCCCCGACGAACAGGCCGAGCGGCGCACCGTCAGGCCCCGCGACCTGCCAGGCACGCGCGTCCGGGTGGTGCAGCGCGAGATCCGTCCGCTCGGTGAAACCGAGTCCGTACATGCGCGACGCCGCCTCGAAGACGCCCTTCTCGATCACGTTGTCGAGCGCGAGGTACTCGTTCAGAGCGGGGCCGGATCCGCCGTCACCGGCGTGCGCACGCTGCTCTGCCAGACGCGCGTAATAGGGCCAGTCCCAGGCCTCGATCTCGTGGCCCGCAAGTGCTTCCAGCTCGGCCCGCTCGGCCTCAGCGTTGCGGGCGGCGGGCACCGCCAGGTCGCGCAGCATGCCGAGGGCCGCGTCCGCCGTGCCGGCGGTCTGGTCCGCGATCTGGTACGCCGCGTGGTGCGGGTAGCCGAACAGCGCCGCGCGCTCGGCCCGCAGGCCGGCGATGCGCGCGATGAGCTCGCGGGTGTCGTTGTCCCCACCGCGGGTGTTCCGGCCCGACGACGCCTCGTACAGTTTCCGCCGCGACTCGCGGCTCGTCAGGCGCGCGAGGTTCGGCTGGTTCAGCGGATAGCCCAGGGCGAGCAGGAATCCGTCGCGTCCGGCACTCTCGGCGGCGGCACGCGCCCCTGCGACGGTGTCCGCGTCCAGCCCGTCGAGCTCGGCCTCGGTGCTGAAATGTACTGCGGAGGCGTTCGTCTCGGCGAGGCTGCGGCGGGCGAACTCGGTGGTGAGTTCGGCGAGCTCGGTGTTGATGGTCCGCAGCCGCTCCTGGGCGGCACCGTCGAGGCCGGCCCCCGCGCGGGTGAAGCGTAGGTGGTACCGCTCCAGCAACCGCAGCTGCTCCGGATCCAGATCCAGTTCGCCGCGTCGGGCGTGCAGCGCGTCCACTCGGCTGAAGAGCGCCTCGTCCATGAGGATCGCGTCGTAGTGCGCCGACCACAGCGGCGAGATCGCGGCCTGCGCCGCCTCCAACGCATCGGTGCGATCGGTGGACGTCAACGAGAAGAACACGGCCGCGACGCGCCCCAGGTCCTGCCCGGCTCGCTCCATCGCCTCGACGGTGTTCGCGAACGTGGCGGGTTCGGGATTCTCGGCGATCGCCACGATCTCCCGACGGTGCCGCGCGAACCCCTCGGCGAACGCGGCCTCGTAGTCGGCGTCCGCGAACGCGGCGAAGTCCGGCAGGGAGAAGGGCAGGGTGCTGGGTGCGAGAACGGCATCAACGGTCACACCCCGAAACTACCCGGGCGAGTCCCCACCCGATCTGAGTAGTTCCACGGATCCGCCGGGCAGGGCGGTCCGCGACCGTGGACGCATGACACATCCGGTGGTGCCCCGTCGACGCCGGACCGGCGTGCTGATCGCCGATCTGGTCGTCGCGACGGTGCTGTGGGGGCTGCTCGTCCTCGCGGGCGGGCTCGCGATGTTCTTCGCGGTCATGTACTTCTCCGCGAGCGTGCCGGGTTGCGTCGCCAGGAATCCGTGCGCGGCGCGCGAGCAGGCCGAGAACGCGGTCGTCGTGCTGTCCGCGGGCGTGCTGGGCGGCTGGACGGTCGCCGGAGTCGGCTCCGCCGCCTGCGCGGTCGTGCGGAGGTCCGTCTGGTACTGGCCCCTGCTCGGGATCCTCATCGCGTCCGCGGGCACCTGGTGGGGCTTTCGCGAGGTGATCGCCGCGGGTGGGTTCCGGTGACTGCGGTCGACAACGCTGATGCTCGCGGATGTGGCGAGGATCTCCGCGAGTCCCGCTCCGGTGACCTCAGTCGACAACGCTGATGCTCGCGGATGTGGCGAGGATCTCCGCGAGTCCCGCTCCGGTGACCTCAGTCGGTGACGCTGATCCCGAAGTGCGCGGCGAACACCTCCGCCAGGCCGACGACCTGCAGGTGCGACATCGTCGCCCCCGAGATCCCCTCGATCCCGCGGATCCGCTCCACCTGCAGGCCGCGCAAGTCCACGTGCTGCAGCTTCGCGCGCGTCACGTCGAGCTCGCCGGCACGGCAGTCCTCGAAGGCCACCCGGGTCAGGGTCGCGTCGCCCGCGTCGATGCCGTCGAGCACGCACTCCCGGAACACCACATCCGTGAGCGCCGCGCCCCGCAGGTTCACGAATCCGAGACGGACACCGGTGAAGACGACGGAGCGCAGCGTGGAGTCCATCAGCTCGACGGCGCCGATGCGGGCATCGTCGACCTCGACCTGCCGGAAGGTCGACCGGGACGCCCGGAAGCCCGTCGCGAACAGCGAGGAGATCCGGGTCTCGAGGAACGCGGACTCGGTGAACACCGCGTCGCGGACCTCCCACCCGACGAGCTCGCACTCGTTGAAGGTGACCCCGCCGAGGTCGCGGCCCTTGACGGTCGGTTCGGCGAACCGCTGCCGGTCGTGGGTGTCCCCGGGGACGAGATCGTCGGTGACGCCGTCCTCGAGGTCCGGCAGCCGCAGCGGCGTGATCCTGGGCGCGACGAGGCCGGCCATCAGCCGAGCACCCCGGCGACGGCGCGGAGCCGGGCCTCGGCGTCCGCCGCGATCGACGCCACCACCTCGCGGGCGGGACGCACCTCGTCGACCAGCCCCGCGGCCTGTCCGGCGTACACCACGCCGATCTCGGGCATCGCCCCGTCGTACGCCGCACTGACGGCTTCCTCGGTACCAGACGAGGCATCCACCCCGTCGCCGTCGTGCCACCGGGCGGTGAAGTCGTTGGTGAGTGCGCGGCCGAACCAGCGGTTCCCGGGCCAGGGCTGATGCCGGGCCTTGTCGAAGACATCGGTGTAGACGGTGTCGATGCTGCGGGCCTTGAGCAACGCGGGGATCGCGTACTCGGGGCCGACGGTCTCGGGCGAGGCGAGCAGCGCCGTGCCGATCAGCGCGCCCTGCGCCCCGGCCGCGAGCACCGCCGCGAGGCCGGCACCCGAGCCGATCCCGCCCGCCGCGAGCACCGGGAGCTCCGTGGCGCGGAGCACCTCCTGCAACAGGGGCAGGGTGGCTACGCGGCCCGTGTGCCCGCCGGCCTCACTCCCCTGGGCGACGACCGCGTCCACGCCCCCGGCCTCCACCTCGCGCAGGTCCTCGAGCGAGTTGATCTGCGAGATCACCACGGCCCCGGCGTCCTTGACGCGCTGCACGAAGGGCGCCGGATCGCCGAAGGACAGCGAGACGAGCTTCGGCTTCGCGGCGAGGACGGAGTCCAGGAGCTCGGGGCTGTCCGCCAGCGACCAGGTCTGCAGGCCGAAGGCCAGCGGCGCGTCGGCGCCGGCGGCTGCGCGGATGACGCCCAGCTGCTCCTCGATCCACTCGGGCGTGGCGTAGCGGGCGGCGCCGATCATGCCCAGCCCGCCCGCCGCTGTCACCTGCCCGGCGAGCTCTCCCCCGGCGCGACCGCCCATGGGGGCACCGAGGATCGGCAGGTCGATGTTCAAGGTGCGCGTCAGCCAGGTGTTCCACACCCGGATGAGGCTACGCCCGTGGCAGAATCATCACGCATGGCCGCATCCGTGGACCCCGAGATCCGCCGTATCCGCGCACTCCGGCTCCGAGCGCAGGGGTTGGTGCCCGGCGTTCGGGACTGGCGCACGGCGGAGGACGCCGCGCGCGGGATGCTCGCGATCCAGGCGCAGGACGGTGCCGCGGCCCGATTCGCCCTGTCCCTGCGCGCCGCGGATCATCCCGACGATGCCGCCGTGCTCGCCGATCTCGCGGAGCGGCGCCTCGTCCGGAACCGCCCGGCCCGCGGAACCCTGCAGATCACCGCCCCGGAAGACCTGCACTGGCTCAGCGCCGCCCTTACGCCGCGCTCCCGCGCGGAGGCCGCCAAGCGCCGGCCGCAGCTGCACCTCACGGACGCCATGGTCGACGATGCCGAACGCACCGTCCGGGAGGCGCTGCGCGGCGGGACCACTGCCACGAAGGCCGATCTCCTGGCGGCGTGTGCGGCAGCGGGGATCGAGCTCGACAACGCCCAGGGCGGGCACGTGCTGCGGCACCTGACGGAGCTGATGGCGATCGTGTTCGCGGACCCGTCGGCGAAGACGGACGTCTTCGCGCTCGCCGACGACTGGATCACCGAGCCCCGCGAGCCCGAACACGCGCTCGGCGAGACGGTCTCCCGGTTCGTCGCCGCGCGGGGCCCCGTCACGCGGCGGGACATCGGGAAGTGGGCCTGCCTGCCGATGGGCTCGGTCGACGAGGGCATCGAGGCGGCGGGCGGCACCGTCGAACCCGTCACGCTGGCGGGCACGACGTACCTGGTGACGCCCGGAACCGTCGGCCTCACGGACGCGCAGGTCGACGAGGCCCTGGCCCGGCCCCTGCTGCTGCCCGCGTTCGACGAGTACATCATCGGGTACGCATCGCGCGCGGCGCAGCTCGACGAGTCGTACCTGCACCGGATCGTGCCGGGCCGCAACGGCATGTTCAAGCCGATGGTCGTGGTGGACGGCGAGATCGTGGGCGTGTGGAGCCGGAAGGCCACTTCGAAGAAGGTGACCGTCACCGTCGAGCCCTTCACGAAGATCACCGCGGCTGCGACGAAGCGCCTCGCGGGCCCGGTGCGCGACTACGGTCGGTTCCTCGGGCACGAGACGACGCTCGCCTGATCGCGGTTCAGTGCTCGTGATCAGAGCTTGAGGAAGACCGACTTCTCCTCGGTGTAGTGCTGGTACCAGTTCGCGCCGAATTCGCGGCCGATCCCGGACTGCTTGTAGCCACCGAACGGCATGGTGGGATCGAGTTCGAGGTAGGTGTTGATCCACACGGTCCCCGCCTTGATCCGGCGCGCGACGGTGTGGGCACGGCTCACGTCGCGCGTCCACACCGCGGCGGCCAGTCCGTAGGTCGTGTCGTTGCCCTGCAGCACCGCGTCGTACTCGTCGCTGAACGGGATCACCGAGACGACGGGGCCGAAGATCTCCTCCTGGGCGATGCGCATGTCGTTGCGTACTCCGTCGAAGACGGTCGGCTGGACGAAGTAGCCCTGATCGCCGATCACCTCTCCGCCCACGGCGACCGAGGCGCCCTCCGCGCGCCCCACGTCCAGGTAGCCCGTCACCCGGTCGAACTGCTCCTTCGAAGCCAGCGGCCCCATGGTGGTCTCGGGGTCCAGCGGATCACCCACCTTGATCCCCGCGGCGAAGGTGGACAGGTTCTCCACGAACTCGTCCTTCACGTCCTGCTGGACGAACAGTCGGGTGCCGGCGACACACACCTGGCCGGAGATCGTCGCGAAGCCCGCGAGCGAGGTCGCGACGGCGCTCGACATGTCCGCGTCCGGGAACACGATGTTCGGGGACTTGCCGCCGAGCTCGAGGGTGATGCGCTTGAGATTGCCTGTGGAGGCGTGCAGGATGCTCCGGCCGGTCTCGACCGAGCCCGTGAAGGTGACCTTGTCGATCTGCGGGTGCTCCGCGATCGCCGATCCGGCACCCGGCCCGAATCCGGTGACGATGTTGAGCACGCCGGCGGGAAGCCCGGCCTCGATCGCGAGCTCACCGAGCCGCAGCGCGGTGAGCGGCGTCTGCTCCGCGGGCTTGAGCACCATGGTGTTGCCGGCCGCCAGGATCGGGGCGATCTTCCAGATGTTCGCGCAGATAGGAGCGTTCCACGGGGTGATCGCACCGACGACGCCGATCGGCTCGCGCAGGACGTAGTTGAAGTTCGTCGGGGCCGACGGTGCCGTCTGCCCGAAGATCTGCTGCGCCGCGCCCGCGAAGTAGTAGAGGCTCTCGACCGCCACGGAGATGAACGCCTTCGCGGTGGCCAGTGTCATCCCGTTGTCGAGCGCCTCGAGTTCGGCGAGCTCATCGACGTTCGCCTCGATGAGGCCGGCGAAGGTGCGCAGGATGCGCGCCTTCTCGCCCGGTCCCATCTTCGACCACGGTCCCTCCGTGAATGCCCGGCCCGCGGCCTTGACCGCTTCGTCCACGTCCGCCCGATCAGCCTCGGCGGCGATCGAGAGCACCTGGCCGTTGGTGGGATTGATGGTCTCGAAGGTCTTGCCGGACTTGGCGGGGACCCATTCGTTATCGATCAGCAGCACCGGACGGTGATCTGCAAGCCACTGACGAACCTTGGGATTGCGGGCGAGATCGGCGCCGGGCGCGAGGGCGGTGGTCACGGTGTGCTCTCCTCGAGATCGAGTTGGTCGTCCGAGGCCCGCACCGCGGTGCGAGACCCTGGAGCGTGGCGCTGCCACTGCCCACCAGTATTCAGTATACGATCACTCTTCGAGGCGTTTTTCGGCCTTCGGTTTCGGGGAGAGTTCGGCGCCGACGTAGCCCGCGGTCCAACCGCCGTCCACGGGGATCACGACACCGTTGATGAAGTCGGAGCGCGGGCCGGCCAGGTACACGACGGGGTCCGCGATATCGCTCGGTTGCGCCCACGTGCGCATCGGCGAGTTCGCGACGATCGACGCGGTGAGGTCTTCGGACTCGAAGAACTCCTTCGTCATCGCCGTCTCGACGACGCCCGGTGCGATCGCGTTGGCCCGGATGCCGTCGGCTCCGTGCTCGACCGCGGTCACCTTGGTGAGCATGATCAATGCACTCTTGGCGCAGCTGTACGCGGCCCGGTCCCGGAACGCCGCGAGACCCGCC
The DNA here is from genome assembly GCF_040611135.1 of Tsukamurella sp. NPDC003166. Taxonomy (NCBI): domain Bacteria; kingdom Bacillati; phylum Actinomycetota; class Actinomycetes; order Mycobacteriales; family Tsukamurellaceae; genus Tsukamurella; species Tsukamurella sp. NPDC003166. Next base: position 147,452 of record NZ_JBEXNL010000012.1, on the reverse strand, counting down.
ATGGATGCGATGTTGACGATCTTTCCCCGGCCCTGAGCCGCCATGATCGGGATCGCCGCCCGCGACAGCAGGAACGGCGCCGTCAGGTCGATGTCGAGCGTGTGCCGCCACTCCTGTGGGTCGATGTCGACCATCGGCTTCACCTGGCGCGTGCCGGCATTGTTGACCAGCGCATCGAGGCTGCCGAAGTGATCGCGGACGCGGGCCGGCAGCGCCGTGGCCGCCGCATCGTCGGCGAGGTCGACGACGAACTCCGCGAGGTCGTCGCCCGGCCCCAGATCCGCGGTGAGGCGCTTGAGCCCCGCCGCATCCATGTCCACCAGTGCGACGCGGGCGCCGGAGGCGCGGAGCGCCCGGACGATCTCGCGTCCGATCGCTCCCGCCGCGCCGGTGACCAGCGCGACCTTTCCGTCGAGTTCAGCCATACGCCCCTCCTAGGCTCCGACTTTGATCGCCTGGCCGGTCACGTTCCGACCTGCCTCCGACGCCAGGAACAGGATCACGTCCGCCACCTCGTCCGGCTCGCCGTCCCGCCCCAGCAGCCGCTTCGACCGGTAGGCGTCGACGTACTCGGGCGCGACGCCCGCGGTCAGTCGCTCGTTCCAGATGAGGCCCGGGACAACCGCGTTCACTCGGATGCCCGACGGTGCGCCCTCCGTCGCCAGGGCCCTCGTCAGGCCGAGCACCCCGGCCTTCGCGGCGGCGTACGCGACCTCACCGAACGGCGCGGGGGACTCGGAGGCGAGCGACGAGATGTTGACGATGGCCGGACTGCTCGACCGCTGCAGCAGCGGCCACGCGGCGCGAGCGTGCAGGTAGTGGGCGGTGAGCGACGCCGTCAGGACGAGGTTCCAACGGTCGACCGGAAGGTTCGGCCATGGGTCGAGTTGGTTGAGACCCACGCTGTTGATCAGTACGTCCAGGCGCCCCGCCCACTCCTCCACGGCCGCGAACAGAGCCTCGACGTCGGCCTCATCGCCCGCGTCGCCGGCTCGAGCCAGCACCCGGTCGTCACCGAACTCGGCGCGCAGCTCCGTTGCGAACCGGTCCAGGCGTTTGCCGCTGATGTCCGAGATCGCGACGGAGGCCCCCTCGGCCAACAGCTTCCGGACCAGTGCACCGCCGATCCCGGCTCCTGCGGCGGCGTTCACCAGAACGACCTTGCCGGCGAATCCGTCTGTCATCTATCCCACCTCCACGGGCTCGCCCGAAGTCGTCTCGATCGTGTAGTCGGAGATGTTCGCCTTGCTGGTCATCGACCACCAGTCCACGACCCGCCAGGGGTTCGCCACCAGGACCCGTCCCTTCGAGTTGCGGTAGTACGTACTGAACCCGGGCTGCGACCAGATCATCCGCTCGTGCGCGGCGTCCACCGCGTCGTTGTACCGGTCGTTCACGTCGGCACGGCATTCGATGTCTGCGCCTCCCGCATCGAACATCCGACTGAGCACGCTGATCGTGTAGCGCATCTGGCACTCGAGGTAGTAGACCAGGCTGCCTCCGTGGCCGGCCTGCGTGTTCGGTCCGTACAGGCAGAACAGGTTCGGGAAGTCCGGCACCGTCGTCCCGATGTAGGCCCGGGCATCGTCGCCCCAGATCTGCCGGAGCGTGCGGCCCGAGCGGCCCGTCAGCTCGAACGACGACAGGAAGTCGACCACGTCGAAGCCCGTCGCGTAGACGATCACGTCCAGTTCCACCTCGCGTCCCGAGGCCAGTCTGATGCCCTTCTCGGTGATCGAATCGATCGTGTCCGTCACCAGCTCGACGTTGTCGCGGAGCAGCGTCCGGTACCAGCCGTTGTCGAGCAGGATCCGCTTGCCGAACGGCGGGTACCGCGGCGTCACCTTCTCGATCAGGTCGGGACGGCCTTCGAGCTCCGACTCCAGGTAGCGCGTGAAGAACCTGCGATGGCCGTCGTTGATCGCGTTGATCGACCGGCTCTGATCCGGCCAGTCGGGATCCCGCTGCAGCGCCTCGTACAGGGTGTCGTTGAGCACCCAGGCGAGCCGCTGGCGGTACCACGCCCGGTACAGCGGGACCTCGCGGAGGAGGTACCGGACGGGCTCGGGCACGGGCTGGCGGAACTTCTCGAACGGGGCCACCCAGTGGGCGGATCGCTGGAACAGGGTCAGCGATTGCGCCGCACCCGCGGTCGCGGGCACCACCTGCATCGCACTGGCGCCGTTGCCGATCACACCCACCCGTTGGCCGGCGAGGTCCAGGTCATCGGGCCAGGTGGAGGTGTGCACGGAGCGGCCGCGGAACAGTTCGCGCCCCTCGATGTCCGGGTACTTGGGCTTGCCGAACGCCCCGACTCCGCTGATCAGGATGTTCGATCGCAGGGTCTGCCGACCATCGGGCCCCTGCAGCTCGACCTCCCACATCTTCGCCTCGTCGTCCCAGCGCGCGGCCAGCACCTCGGTGTTGAACCTGGTGCGGCGCGGCACGTCCCAGTCCTCGGCCACTTTCTCCAGGTATGCATGGATCTGGTCGCGATCGGCGTAGTAGTACGGCCAGTCCGCGTTCACCGTGGAGAAGGAATAGAGGTAGCTCGGCACGTCCACTCCGCATCCCGGATACTGGTTGTGCCACCAGGTGCCCCCCACCCGGGGCGCCTTCTCCACCACCGTGACCTCGATGCCGATCGCGGACAACTGGTGCGCCGCGAGCATGCCCGAGATGCCGGCGCCGATGACGGTGGCCGTGAAGCCCACCGGGGCGCGGGTCTGCTCCGCGAGCCACGGCGGCGTGCCGGACGTCGCGGCCATGTCGTCGGCGATCATCGGCCCGTACTCTGCGGGCACCTCCTCGCCGATGGACGCCGACAGCATGCGGGTCAACAGTTCGTCGTCGGGCTCGGGGATGGCCACCGGCCGGCCCGCGTGCCACGCGATGATCGCTTCCAGGGCCGCGCTGCGGATCTCGTCCTGCACGTCCTCGCGCAGCCCACCGGTGTCGTTCTCGCTCAGGCCCTTGCCGCGCGCGGGCCGATACGGTGCGTGGAGCCACTTCTCGTCACCCGTCATCTGCACCAGCACCATCAGCAGGGTGGGGATATTCGCATCGGCGACGGCGGCCTCGACGACCGCAGCATCGACGTCCACCGGCCTCAGGTCCTGCTTCGACGTCATCCGTTCACCATCCGATCTCGTCCCTGCCAGAACTGGGCCTTCACCTCACGGCGCATGATCTTGCCCGCGCCGTTCTTCGGGATCGCGTCCACGAACTCGATGCTCCTGGGCCGCTTGTACGCGGCGATCGTCTCCAAGCAGGCCTGGACGACCTGCTCCTCGGTGATGGTTGCGCCCGCTCGCACCGAGATCACCGCGTGCACCGTCTCGCCCCACTGCTCCGACGGGATCCCGATCACCGCCACCTCGTCGACCCCGTCGACGGCGTAGATGGCGTTCTCGACCTCGGTGGGATACACGTTGAACCCGCCGGAGACGATCATGTGCTTCTTGCGGTCCACGACGTAGAGGTATCCGTCGATGATCCGGCCGATGTCACCGGTCGCGATCCAGCCACCGTCGACGATGGTCTCGGCCGTGGCCTGCGGCAGTCCCCAATAGCCCTTCATCCCGGCATCGCCGCGCACCTGGATCTCGCCGGGCTCGTCGTCCAGGATGATCTCGTCATCGGTCCCGACGATGCGGTACTCGACGTAGGTCCCGACGCGGCCGGCCGAGCTCAACCTGCGCGGTGCTTCCGCCTCACGGTCGAAGACGTGGTCCGACTTGGGCAGCCAGGTGTTGAACGGCATTTCCGTGAGTCCGTACGACTGCGTGAACACCGGGCCAAGACTCTCGATCGCCCGGGCGAGCCGGTCGGGGGCGATCGGCGACCCCCCGTAGATCACAGTGTGGACGGTGGACAGGTCGTGATCGCCCTTCTCGATCGCCGGCAACAGCATGTTGATCATCGTGGGCACCAGCGGCAGCACGGTGGCCCGCAGTCGAGCCACCGTCGCCAGGTAACTCTCCGGTTCGAACTGCTCGACGGCGTACTGCTTGGCGCCGCGGAGGAAGTAGGCCGTCATCGCGTATCCGCTCAGATGGGTCAGCGGTGCGGCGTGTACCAGGACGTCCGATGTCCCCGCGGTCGGCAGTTCGAGCAGCATGTTGCGCAGTACGGAGAGCAGGCTCCGATGGGTGTGCATGACCCCCTTGGGCCGCCCGCTCGTCCCCGATGTGTACGGCATCCAGGCGAGATCGTCGGGCGACACCTGCGCGTCGGATGCGGGCTCGTTGGCCAACAGGGGCCCGAACGCGCGCACGCGAGCATCGTCGAACCGGTCGAGGCAGATGAACACTCCGTCGAAGTCCGGGACCTCGTCGATCAGGGGGCGCAGGCGTTCGGCGTCCGCGATCACCGCACGCGCCCCGCAGTCGGCGAGGATCTCGGCGACCTCACGGGCATGGAGCCGGTAGCTGAGTGCCACTCGCACGAAGCCCCCGATCGCGAGGGCGTGATCGATGACGAAGCATTCGTGGCGGTTGTTGGTGAGGATCACCACGCGGTCCCCCTGCGCGATGCCGCAGTCGCGCAGGCCCGCGACGAGGCTGCGCGCCCGGTCCCCCAGTTCCGCGTAGCTGACCTCGCTACCGTCCGCACAAACCATCGCCGGCAGCCCGGCGAAATCCCGATAGCCGCGCCGGTACAACGAGGCCAACGTCGGCCCCGTCGCCGACCCGAGATCACGATCAGCCATGACTCTCCTCTTGTTCGTATACAGTATACGTTAGAGATCGCCGGGCCCCCTCGCAAGGGAATCCGCGACTCCGGTTCAGGCGGCTGCTCGTCTCACCGACGGTATACAGTTGCCTCCGGTAGCGATCGCCGAATGCGATGGATTGCTCAACGGTTCAGGAGGCGGATGTGGCGATGGCGAAGACCACGTCCACGGACCTGAGCACGCCGCGCCAACTCGTTCTCCCCGGCAATCTCAAGCAGATCGCCGTCGCCGAGATCCGCCGCATGATCTTCGCCCGCGAACTCCAGCCCGGCGCACGGATCGAGCAGGAGGCGATCGCCGACCAGATCGGGATGAGCAAGATCCCCGTCCGCGAGGCACTGTCGGCGTTGGTCGCCGAGGGTCTGGTCGAGATGATTCCGCGCCGCGGAGCCTTCGTGGTTCCGCTGACGAAGCAGGACGTCGAGGATCAGTACTGGCTGCTCGCGCACATCTCGGGACGCGCGGCGGAGCTGGCGACCCAGAAGATGACCGAGGACGCACTCGACGAGCTCACGGCACTCGCCGACGCGATGGAACGTGCTGCGACACCATCCGAGCGACAGGAGCTGACCTTCAGGTTCCACAGCCTGATCAATCACGCCGCCGACGCCCCACGGATCACCGCTGTCCTGCGGATCCTCGGTAGCCCGATCCCCGTCGAGTTCTACGAGTCGAGCCCGGACACCGTTGCCGACGTGGACGCCGAGCACCGAGCCCTCCTCGCCGCTTTCCGGACGCGGTCGAGTTCGGCGGCCCGTTCCGCGATGGAGCAGCACTTCCTCGGCGGGGCCGAGTACGCGATCGACGCCCTGGAAGCGCAGGGCTTCTGGAACGACTGAAGGGACTCGGCTGATGCCATTGCCACTCGATCCGGAGTTCGCGGCGGAAGCGGGCGCGCTGCTCGATGCGATCGCCGCGGGAAGCCCTCCTGCGCGCGGAGACTGGGTGACCCGTCGCGACCTCGTCCCCCGGCTCCTCCGGCGCCTGGGCCGAGCGCTACCGGAGAATCCTTCGGTCCGCCGCACATCGGTAGCATTCCCCAGCACCGCGGGCCACGAATGCCGTGCCGTGTGGTACACGCCGGATACCGTTACCGGCGCGGGCGCCGCGCTGTTCATCCACGGCGGTGGCATGATCCTGGGATCCGTCGATCTGTTCGACCGGATGGTGGCGAAGTACGTCGCCGACAGCGGCGTTCCGATGCTCTCGGTGGATTACCGGCTCGCGCCGGAGCACCCGTACCCCGCGGCGGTCGACGACTGCTTCGCAGCACTGACGTGGCTGCACGCCAACGCCGAACGCCTGGGCATCGATCCCTGCCGGATCGCGGTGATGGGTGAGTCGGCCGGCGGCGGACTCGCCGCGGCGACCGCATTGCGCTCCCGCGATCGCGGCGGCCCGCCCATCGCGGCCCAGCTCCTGATCTATCCGATGCTCGACGACCGCACTCGGACCGTCGATGAGCAGATCGCATCGTCGGCCTTCTGGACGTACGACGACAACGCGACCGGCTGGGACGCCTACCTCGGCGCGCTCGCGGGCGACGACGTCCCGGCGGAAGCCGCGCCCGGGCGCTCCACCGACCTCGGCGGTCTCCCGCCCGCGTACATCGAGATCGGAGAGCTGGACATCTTCCGTGATGAGGCCGTCCGCTACTCAGACGGGCTGTGGCGCTCGGGAGTGCCCGCGGAACTCGTGGTGACGCCCGGGATACCGCACTCCTTCGAATGGATCGCGCCGGGCACCGGTGCCGCGCAGCGGTCCTTCGCCAACCGGGCCCGCCGACTCCGCTCGATCTGACGCAGCTGCGGCGAGCGAACGAGGGACGCGAGGGACGCGCTACTTCCCCTTCGGCTTGTCCGCGGAGGCGTCGGACGAGAGCGCGGCGACGAAGGCCTCCTGCGGCACGTCGACCCGGCCGATCGTCTTCATGCGCTTCTTGCCCTCCTTCTGCTTCTCGAGCAGCTTGCGCTTACGGCTGATGTCGCCGCCGTAGCACTTGGCGAGCACGTCCTTGCGGATGGCGCGGATGTTCTCGCGAGCGATGATCTTGCTGCCGATCGCGGCCTGCACCGGCACCTCGAACTGCTGACGCGGGATGAGCTCCTTGAGCTTGACCGTCATCTTGTTGCCGTAGCCCTGGGCACCGTCGCGGTGCACGATCGCGCTGAACGCGTCGACGGCCTCGCCCTGCAACAGGATGTCGACCTTCACCAGGTCGGACTGCTGCTCGCCGGCCTCCTCGTAGTCGAGCGAGGCGTAGCCGCGGGTCCGCGACTTCAGCGAGTCGAAGAAGTCGAAGATGATCTCCGCCATCGGCAGCGTGTACCGCAGCTCGACGCGGCTCTCCGACAGGTAGTCCATGCCGCCGAGCTCGCCGCGGCGCGACTGGCACAGCTCCATGATCGTGCCGACGAACTCGCTGGGCGCGATGATCGTGGTCTTGGTGATCGGCTCGTAGGTCTCGCGCAGCTTCCCGTCCGGCCAGTCCGACGGGTTGGTGACGATCAGCTCCTTGCCGTCCTCGCCGACCACGCGGTAGACCACGTTCGGCGCAGTCGAGATCAGGTCGAGGCCGAACTCGCGCTGGAGCCGCTCGCGGGTGATCTCCATGTGCAGCAGCCCCAGGAAGCCGCAGCGGAAGCCGAAGCCGAGGGCCACGGAGGTCTCCGGCTCGTAGGTGAGCGCGGCGTCGTTGAGCTGCAGCTTGTCGAGCGCCTCGCGCAGGGCCGGGTAGTCGGAGCCGTCCACGGGATACAGGCCCGAGTAGACCATCGGCCGCGGCTCCTGGTAGCCGGTGAGCGGCGTCTCGGCGCCCTTGCGCGCGGTGGTCACGGTGTCGCCCACCTTCGACTGCCGCACGTCCTTCACGCCGGTGATGAGGTAACCGACCTCACCCACGCCGAGTCCCTTGGAGGCCTTCGGCTCCGGCGAGACGATACCCACCTCGAGGAGTTCGTGGGTGGCGCCGGTCGACATCATCTGAATCTTCTCGCGCGGGACGATCTTGCCGTCCACGACGCGGATGTAGGTGACCACGCCGCGGTAGGTGTCGTAGACCGAGTCGAAGATCATTGCGCGGGCGGGCGCATCGGCGTCGCCGACGGGCGCGGGCACCTTCTGGACCACGCGATCGAGCAGCGCGTCCACCCCGGCGCCGGTCTTGCCGGACACGCGCAGCACCTCGTCGGGCTCGCAGCCGATGATGTGCGCGATCTCCTCGGCGTACCGGTCGGGGTCCGCCGCGGGGAGGTCGATCTTGTTGAGGACAGGGATGATCTCGAGGTTCTTGTCCATCGCCAGGTACAGGTTCGCGAGCGTCTGGGCCTCGATGCCCTGCGCGGCATCGACCAGCAGGATCGCACCCTCGCACGCCTCCAGCGCGCGGGAGACCTCATAGGTGAAGTCGACGTGACCCGGTGTGTCGATCATGTGCAGGACGTAGTCCTCGCCGTCCACGGACCACGGCAGGCGCACGTTCTGCGCCTTGATCGTGATGCCGCGCTCGCGCTCGATGTCCATCCGATCGAGGTACTGCGCCCGCATGGCGCGCGCCTCGACGACCCCCGTGATCTGCAGCATCCGGTCGGCCAGGGTGGATTTGCCGTGGTCGATGTGCGCGATGATCGAGAAGTTGCGGATACGCGAGGGCTCGGTGAAGGTCTCGTCGGCGAAGCTGGGAATCGGTCTCACTCCTCGGGCGGCTGGCCGGGGCCCCGGCACACGTCACCGTCCAGTTTCTCATGCCGCCTCGCACGGCCGCACCGCGGCGGCCGAACGCGATCGTCACGATGTACGTCACCGGGACGCGGCACTCCCACCACCGATCGGAGCAGGGTTTCGCGCGCAGGCAGTCGCGAGCGTTGAGCGCGCGTGTCTACCGCGTGGTGATGCGGGGCGCGAACCGGCCACGACCTGCTGGTTCACCGAACGCCATACGTCCGGCGGAGAGCTGAGGTGGCTCGACAGCCTGGGCTGGCGGAGACGGAGCACCTGCCCCACCCTCAGCGCGGCAGCCCACCCCGCACGCGAGGTGGGCTGCCGCGAAACGGGTGGGAGACCCTGCGGACACTCGCGGAGGGGCGGAGGCGGCGGGGCGGCCGGGCGATGAGGCAGTGGGCAACCGGAGACGGCGCGGGCGACGGCGTCCGGCTATTCGCGGGTGAGGTCGTCGAGTAGCCGCACCGCGATGTCCGAGTACCGGGGACTTCGTCCGATTCGCCCGGCGTCGCGGTAACGTCGAACGGCATGAGTGATTCTGAATCCTCACGAACATCGAAACCAGTAGACACGACATCGACACCGACGAGCTCCCTCAACCGCCGAGTCTTCCTCGCCGCCGCAGGCTCGGTCCTGGCCTTCGCCCTCTGGGCACTCGCCTCTCCCGAGACCGCGGAGAGCGTGATCAGCGGCGTGGTCTCCTTCATCACCACCTGGTTCGGCTGGTGGTACTTCCTCCTCGCGACGGCGATCGTGGGTGTGGTCGTGTTCATCGGCTTGAGCAGGTACGGCACGTACCGGCTCGGTCCTGAGGAATCCCGCCCCGAATACAGCCTCTTCACCTGGACCTCCATGCTCTTCGCCGCGGGCATCGGCATCGACCTGATGTTCTTCTCCGTCGCCGAGCCGGTGAGCCACTACCTCAATCCCCCGGTCGGTACGGGCGAGAACAACCACGCCGCACGGGAGGCCGTCACGTGGACCGTGTTCCACTACGGCGTCACCGGCTGGGCGATGTACGCGCTGATGGGTGGCGCGCTCGCCTATTTCGCCTTCCGGCACAACCTCCCGCTCACCATTCGCGCAGCGCTCTATCCGATCCTCGGCAGGCGCGTGCACGGACGTCTCGGTGACGCGGTCGACGTGGCCGCCGTCCTCGGCACGATCTTCGGCATCGCGACCTCGCTGGGCATCGGGATCGTCCAGCTGAACTACGGCCTGCACGAGTTGTTCGGCCTCCCGCAGGGCAAGGCCGCGCAGATCGGACTCATCGTGCTGTCGGTGATCGTCGCGACGATCTCCGCGACCTCCGGCGTCGACAAGGGCATCCGCCGGCTCAGCGAGCTCAACGTGATCCTCGCGATCCTGCTGCTCGTCTACATCCTGGTCGCCGGCCGGTCCGACTTCCTGCTCAACGGCCTGGTGCAGAACACGGGCGACTACCTGTCGACCTTCCTCGACCGCACGATGGACACGTTCGCGTGGGGCCAGATCAGTCCCGAGTCCGCGGGCAACGACCCGTCGGGCTGGCTGGACTCGTGGACGCTGTTCTTCTGGGCGTGGTGGGTGGCCTGGGCGCCCTTCGTGGGCCTCTTCCTCGCTCGCATCTCGCGGGGCCGCACGCTGCGCCAGTTCGTCTTCGGCGTCCTCGTCGTGCCGTTCAGCTTCATCCTGGTGTGGATCTCGATCTTCGGTAACAGCGCCCTCGAGGTGGCCCGGGGCGACAAGCCCTTCGCCGAGGCGACCGCGTCGACGCCCGAGGTCGGGTTCTACTCGCTGCTCGAGAAGTACCCCGGCGCACCGCTGTTGCTCGCGATCGCCACGATCACCGGACTGCTCTTCTACGTCACGAGCGCCGACTCCGGCTCGCTGGTGATGGGCAACTTCACCAGCACGCTGTCCGATCCGATGGCGGACTGCGCCCGCAGCACGCGGATCTTCTGGTCCTTCGCGATCGGCCTGCTGACCCTCGCGATGCTGTTCGCGGGCAACGAGGGTTCGATCGTCACGCTGCAGAAGGCGACCATCATCATGGGACTGCCCTTCTCCTTCGTCCTGGCTCTGGTGGGCCTGTCGCTGCTGCGGGCCCTGCACACGGAGTCGTACAAGCACGACAGTTATCGGACCGCGCTGCCCAAGTCCCTCGCCGCGGGTCGGGGCGGCGGCGAGTCCGGCAGTTGGCGGCGGCGCCTTCTCGCGACGATCCACTACCCGAGCCGCGCCGCGACACTGAGGTTCCTGGAGAACGCCGTCGCACCCGCCATGCGGGACATAGCAACAGAATTCGCCGCCGAGGGCATCTCGGCGACGATCGACGAATCGGGCCGCAGCGAGTCACTACCCTCCCCCACGCTCACCGTCGACCTGGCCGGCGAGCCGCACTTCGAATACTGCGTGTGGCCCGTCTCCGCCCCGGCGCCGAGCTACGCGGTCCTCGCCCAGCGTTCGGCGGACCGGTACTTCCGGTGCGAGGTGTACCTCGCGGAGGGCTCGCAGGGCTACACACTCAACGGCTACTCCCGCGAGCAGATCATCGGCGACATCCTGGATCAGTACGAGCGCCATCTCGGCTACCTGCATCTGCGCCGCGCGGCGACCGACCATCACGACGGCCACGACGAGTCCGACAGCACCCGAACCGATCCCGACCCGGAAGCGTCCACAGAACCCGAAGGGACACCCGCATGACCGAACCCACCCTGTTCATCGACGGCACCTGGCGACACAGCGAGGGTGACGGCACCCGCACCATCGTCTGCCCCGCCGACGGCACCGAGGTCGGCGTCGTCGACGAGGCGACCGCCGCCGATACCGAGGCCGCGATCGCCGCGGCCCGCCGCGCCTTCGACACCGGCCCTTGGCCGCACGTCCCGGCCGCCGAGCGGGGCGATCTGCTGCTGCGCGTCGCCGACGCGCTGGAGCGCCGCCGCGACGAGTTCGCGCGCGCCGAGACCGCCGACACCGGCAAGCGCCTGTACGAGTCCGAGCTGGACATGGCCGACATCGCCGCCTGCTTCCGCTACTTCGGCAAGCTCGCGGGGCAGGACTCCGGGCGGATCGTGGACGCCGGATCCGCGGACGTCGCCTCGCAGATCGTGTACGAACCCGTGGGCGTCTGCGGGATGATCACACCCTGGAACTACCCGCTCCTCCAGGCGGCGTGGAAGGTCGCGCCCGCGCTGGCGGCCGGGGACACCTTCGTGCTCAAACCCTCCGAGCTCACCCCGCACACGTCGATCCTGCTGATGCAGGTGCTCCAGGAGGTCGGTCTACCCGACGGCGTCGCCAACCTCGTGCTCGGCGCGGGTGCCCAGGCGGGCGCGCCCCTGTCGACCCACCCGGACGTGGACCTGGTGTCCTTCACCGGCGGCCTCGTGACCGGCCGGATCATCGCCGCGAACGCCGCCGGCACCGTCAAGAAGGTGGCACTGGAGCTCGGCGGCAAGAACCCGAACGTGATCTTCGCCGATGCCTGCGCCACGCCGGAAGGCCTTGCGGCCGCGGTGGACAATGCGCTCAACGCCGCCTTCCTGCACTCCGGCCAGGTGTGCTCGGCGGGCGCCCGGCTCGTGGTCGAGGCGTCCGTGCACGACGCCTTCGTCGATGAGCTGGTGCGCCGTGCCGAGGGCATCCGGCAGGGCCTGCCCGACGCCGAGGGCACCGAGACCGGGCCGCTGATCTCGGCCGCGCACCGCGATAAGGTGCACGCGTACGTCGAGAAGGCGCGTGCCGACGGCGCGGTCGTCCGCACGGGCGGTGCGTTCGCCACCGGGGACCAGGGATCAGGCCCGTTGGACGCCGGCTACTTCTACCTCCCGACGGTGCTGGACCGGTGCGATCCGTCGATGGCCTGCGTGCACGACGAGGCCTTCGGGCCGACGGTCACCGTCGAGACCTTCGAGACGGAGGACGAGGCGGTGGCGATCGCCAATGACACCGAGTACGGCCTCGCGGGCGCGGTCTGGTCCGCGGACGGCGGCCGCGCGAAGCGGGTCGCGCGGCGGCTGCGGCACGGCACCGTCTGGATCAACGATTTCGGGCCCTACCTCCCCCAGGCCGAGTGGGGTGGTTTCGGCGCCTCCGGCATCGGGCGCGAGCTGGGCCCTTCGGGCCTCGGCGAGTACCTCGAGGCCAAGCACGTCTACGAGAACCTGCGGCCGTCCGTCACCGGGTGGTTCGCCGAGCGGAAGGACGATCAGTGACTGCACCCGAATCCGGCCGGGAGACCTTCGATTACGTGGTGGTGGGAGCGGGATCGGCGGGGGCCGCCGTCGCCGCCCGCCTGTCCGAAGACCCGACGATGACCGTCTGCCTCCTCGAGGCCGGCCCCTCCGATGTGGGCGACGAGGCGATCCTTCGACTGGACCGCTGGATGGAGCTCCTCGAGTCGGGCTACGACTGGGACTACCCGATCGAGCCGCAGGAGAACGGCAACTCGTTCCTGCGGCACGCCCGCGCGAAGGTGCTGGGCGGCTGCAGTTCCCACAACAGCTGCATCGCCTTCTGGGCCCCGCGCGAGGATCTCGACTCGTGGGAGCGCGACCACGGCGCGGCGGGTTGGGGCGCGGATTCGGTGTATCGGCTGTATCCGCGGATCGAGACCAACGACGCCCCCGGCGACCACCACGGGCGCTCCGGACCGGTGCAGATCATGACCGTGCCGCCGAACGATCCGTGCGGCGTCGCGCTGCTCGACGCGTGCGAGGAGGTGGGCATCCCCCGCGCCGAGTTCAACTCCGGGACCACGGTGACCAACGGCGCCAACTTCTTCCAGATCAACCGCCGCGCCGACGGGACGCGGTCGTCCTCATCGGTGAGCTACCTGCACCCGGTGCTGGGCCGGGAGAACCTCACGATCCGCACCGGCGCGTGGGCCAAGCGCGTCGTCTTCGACACCACCGGCGATCAGCCGCGGGCCATCGGCGTCGACATCACCGACAATGCGTTCGGGCGCACTACGTTCGTGGCCGCGCGGCGCGAGGTGATCGTCAGCGCGGGCGCCATCGACTCGCCGAAGCTGCTCATGCTCTCGGGGATCGGCCCCGCGGATCACCTGCGGGAGACCGGCGTCGACGTGCTCGTCGACTCGCCCGGCGTGGGCGCGCACCTGCAGGACCACCCGGAGGGCGTGATCGGCTTCGAATCGTCGCGGCCGATGGTCCGCGAGTCCACCCAGTGGTGGGAGATCGGGATCTTCACGCCCACCGAGTACGGCCTCGACCGGCCGGACCTGATGATGCACTACGGCAGCGTGCCCTTCGACATGCACACGCTCCGCCAGGGCTACCCCACGGCGGAGAACACCTTCTGCCTCACACCTAACGTCACCCACGCGCGCTCGCGCGGCACCGTCCGGCTGCGCACCCGCGACTTCCGCGACAAGCCCAGGGTCGACCCGCGGTACTTCACGGACGCCGAGGGCCACGACCTGAAGGTGATGATCGCCGGGATCCGCAAGGCGCGCGAGATCGCGGAGGCGGGACCGCTCAAGGACTGGATCGAGCGCGAGCTCTACCCCGGCCCCGGCGCACAGACGGACGCCGAACTGGCCGACTACATCCGCCGCACGCACAACACCGTCTACCACCCCGCGGGCACGGTACGGATGGGCGCCGGCGACGATCCGATGTCCCCCCTCGATCCGGAACTGCGCGTCAAGGGCGTCGCCGGACTGCGGGTCGCGGACGCGTCGGTCTTCCCCGAGCACACCACGGTCAACCCGAACATCACCGTGATGCTGGTCGGCGAGCGCTGCGCGGAGCTCGTGTCCGCGGCGCGGCGGGCACCATGAGCTACCTCGCCGGTACCCAGATCCACGTCTGGTAGTGCCCTACCGGCGAACCCGTCGGTTCGAAGCCGTTCCGTTGCGCCATGTGGATACTCGCTTGGTTGGATGTGTGTATTGTCGCCGAGATCAGTTCGAGGGGAAGGCATTCGGCCGTGGCGTAGGCCACGCTCTCGGCGCGCACACGGTCCAATACGCGGTCCGCCAGCCCAAGACCGCGGTCCGACCACCCGACCGCGATGACGTTGAGGTGCACGGCCGCTACCCGCCCGTCGTTGGAAGGGCTGATGTGCGCCACCGCCACGGGCGTGCCGTCGGGCCTCTCCGCGACGAAGACGACATCGCGTGCGGCCTTCGACTCGCTGAGCCGTCGAATCATCGACTGCGCCTCAAGCTCCCAGGGACGTGGGTGAGGAGCGCGGCGCACACTCCCGTCGACGGTCAGCCGCGGTGTCGTACAGGAGAACGACTGGAGGTATCGACAGTCGCGCTTGGACGCCAGGGTGCGCCAGATCAGCTCACTCACGCGCGCGGATCTCGGCTGCGATTGCTCGGAGCTCCGCGAGCGAGGGGCGGTCCGCTATCGCCGCCTGGTACCTCGAGGCCGCCAGCGCCTCGTACGTCTCGTCATCCGGGTAGTCGATTTCCTCGGTGTCGACATCCTGTGCCCATGCGAGAAGATCAGGGGCGACGTCGCCCGCTGCCACTCGCTCTTCGAGCACACCGAGAAGCTCCTCGGGAAACAGTCTCCCAACCGAGCGCTCACCACGACGGCGGATGAGGAAGCGATCAGTCCGCGCTTCCTCTAGATGAGCCCGAAGGAACTGCGGTGTCGTGGTGCTCCTGAGTGCATCGATCAGGTCCCGGTCCGCAAGCTTCAACCAGGTCAGGCGCGTCGCCAATGCGCTCGTCGAAACACCACGAGACCAGATCTGTCGCGCGACGTCGGGAAGCGGCATCTCTCGCCACACGATCGAGCGCATGTCACTCTCCGGCAGGAGCAGCTCTGCCGCAAAGGCATCCGAGACGTCCTCGTTGCGTCCCACAGTCTCGGAGTCGTCACCGTGATGACCGAAGGCGAGATGGGCCAACTCATGAGCTGCGGACCAGTTATTGCGGAACCAGTTCGGAGTGCTCATGAGGACGATCACCGCACGGTCACCGATCCTCAGAGAGTAGTCGGTCGATAGCCCTGGTATCCGAATGACGTCGACACCCAATCGGCTCTCGAGCCGCTCGGCGAACGGCTCGACGAAGCCCGGGCCGAGTCGATCACGTGCCTCGGCGGGATCTGTGGGAAGCGCCGCGGAAGGCTCGGCCCCATCGGGGAACGCCTGCCGGTACACCTCGGCGATCTTATCGAGAACAGCCGCATCGGCCTCGCGTCCGTCGTTGATCCGCTGCCGAGTGGTCGGGTTCCATGCGTGCCGCGCCGCGATTGTGACCCGGTTCGGCACCTCGCGGCCGGTGATGATCCAGTGTGTATCAGCGCCGATGACGTCGGCGATCGCCGCAACCTCCAGCGACGAGATCCCGCGCTGCCCGTTGAGTGCACGCGACAACGCATCGGGCTTCATCCCCACCAGCTCGGCGAGCCCGCGCTGGCTCATCCCCTCGGGCATGCGGGACCGAATCCGGTCGCCGAGTTCTCGCATCGCCAGGTCCACAGTCGCCAGGCTACGCGAATGTTGGGATATTCCCAACAGCATCGCTCTACTCCGGCCCGGTTCATCGCCGCAGTCAGCGTTAGAGGAGTCGGACCGGGAGGCCGAAGGCCTCGAACCGGTCGGCCTGATCCAGGTGGGTCGTCACCCGGGTGACCCGGGCACCGTCGGACTCCAGGACGACGAGGGCGAACGGGCGCATGCCGTTCCCGTCCCCCGGCTCGTACTGCCCGAACGCGGGCGATCCGTTCGCCGTCGTCGCCACGAGGCGGTGCCCGACGCAGGCGTCCCCCGAGGCGAACAGCGCCGCGTAGGCGGCTGCGCCCTGCAACCAGAACGCCACGGGCGGCATGGAGAAGACCACGTCCTCCGCCAGCAGCGCGGCGAGACCCGCCACGTCGTGCCGCTCGAAGGCGCGGACGAAGCCGTCCAGGAGCCGGGGATCCACGTCACCCGCAGGAACGTCCGACGGTGCCGGCGCCGCCCCGGCGAGCACCCTGCGGGCGCGCTGCAGCGAGGAATGCGCTGCGGCCGCACTGATCCCGAGGATCGAGGCGGTCTCGGCGGCACTGTGCCGGTACACGTCGCGCAGCACCAGCACGGCCCGCTGCGCCGGCGTGAGGTGCTGCAACGCCGCGACGAAGGCCATCCGGATGCTCTCGTGCTGCTCCGCCGCAGCCGCCGGATCCGCGCCGGCGTCCGGCAACGGCGTGACCCAGCTGCCCGGCCGGAGCTCCGCGAACGCCTGATCCCCCGCGCCGTTGCGCTCCGACAGGTCTGTCGGCAGGGCCCGGCGCGGGGCGGCGCGCAGCAGGTCGATGCAGTAGCGGGACGCGATCGCGTACGCCCAGGTCCGGATGCTCGCGCGGGCCGGGTCGTAGCTCTCCCGCGCGTTCCACACCCGCAGCAACACCTCCTGCGCCGCGTCCTCGGCGCCCGCACCGTCGCCGATCATCCGGTAGCAGTACCGGACCAGCTCGGGCCGCAGGGCTCCAAGGAGCGCCTCGTCGATCGCTGCCTCGTCGACTCCTGCCACACCGGCGATCATCCCACGACGGTGCGCGCCGGGACCGGCCGTCGACCCGTCGCGATCAACACGATCTCGAGCGTCGGCAGGGCGAGGACCCGTGGGCCGTCGCCGAGTGCGAGCTCCGAGTCGTCGGCCGTGAGCCGCAGGCCGGCGAGGTCGACGCCGAAGAACCCGAGCCCCTCCGCGCTCGAGCCGGTCACCGTCGCGGCGAGCACCTCCGGTGCCGGGCTCGGCAGCCCGAGCGGGATCGTGATGTCCAGGCCGTGGATCACCTCGTGGGCGAGCGCACCCTGTGTCGCGCCGGGTCCGGGCGTCCACCGGCTGGCGACGCGGGCGTGCTGGATCGCCAGCAGCTCGGTGTCGGTGAAGCGGGCGGCATCGGCGCGGGCGGTGCGATCGACCGCGACGTTCACGTCGCCACCCGCCTCGGCGACGGCCGCCCCGAACTCCTCGAAGGTCTGCGTGTCGGTCATGCTCAGGTGCGCCACCACCTCACGGATCCGCCAGCCCGCGCACAGGGAGTCCGCCGCCCACTGCTCGGGCGTGAGGCTGTCGAGCAACCCCGCCATCCGGGTGCGCTCGGCGACGGTGGCGTCGTACAGATCGGTGTCGGACGAGATGGTCATCGGAGTCTCCTGTGCTCGCGGAAGGTCGTCACAGATGTGTACGAACGAGGCCTTCGGAATTCGTCGCGGCGCCCTACGGACCCGCGGGCCTATCCTGGGAGCATGCCGAACGACTTCACCCGCTTCGCGGCCGTGGCGGCCAAGCTCGCGCGCGAGCACGGCCCCCGGCTCGCGGCGCAGGTCGTGAACAGCCCTCCCGTCCGAGCCGGACGGGAGGCGATCACCCAGGTGGTCACGCAGACGGTGAACCAGGCCCTCGGCCTGGAGGCACCGTCGGAGCCCAAGGAGTTCACCCCTGGACGGCCCGTGACCCGCACCTCGACGCGGACCGAGCTGATGGCCCGGTCCGTGGTCTACGCGCCCCAACTGGACGGCCGGGCCGATCCCGGCGAGGTCGTGTGGACCTGGGTCGAGTTCGAGGAGACGACGGGGCCGAACGCGGGGCAGGGCAAGGACCGGCCGGTGCTCGTCGTGGGTCGCTCCGGCGTCGTCCTCCTGGGCCTGATGCTCTCCAGCCAGGAAAAGCACATGGGTGATCCGGAGTGGGTGGGCATCGGCTCCGGCCCGTGGGACGAGGACCGTCGCCCCTCGTGGGTACGGCTCGACCGGGTCCTGGACGTACCCGAGGACGGCATCCGCCGCGAGGGCGCCGTCCTGGACCGACGGCGCTTCGAGTCCGTCGCGCAGCGCCTGCGCGACGACTACGGCTGGTCCTGAGACACCGCGAAAGAGGTCAGCGCAGGGCCGCCACGACCTTCTGCGCGGTCTCCTTGGCGGAGCCCGGGTTCTGGCCGGTGACGAGGTTGCCGTCGACGACGGTGTACGAGACGAAGGGCAGCTTGGCCTTCTGGTAGAGAGCGCCGCGCTCCTTGCACCGCTCCTCCGCGTTGTAGGGCACGAGCTTGTCGACGCGGGCGAGAACCTCTTCCTGCCAGGCGAACCCGGTCATCCGACGACCCTTGATGAGGTACTCGCCGTTCGACAGCTTCGTGTCCAGCAGCCCGCAATAGCCGTGGCACACCGAGGAGACGATGTCGCCGCGCTCGTAGAGCTCCCGCGAGATCCGCTGCAGTCCTTCGCTGCCCGGGAAGTCGTACATCACGGCGTGACCGCCGGTGAAGAAGATCGCGTCGAAGTCAGCCGAGTCGATGTCGTCGGGGCTCAGCGTGTTCTCCAGCAGTGCCATCTTCGCGGGGTTCGCGCGCCAGGCCTTCGCGGTCTTGTCGTAGTTGGGGAACTTCAGCGACCGCGGCTCGAGCGGGGACGCGCCGCCCCGGGGGCTCACCACCACCTGCTCGTAGCCGGCCTCCTCGAAGACGTGCCAGGCGTGGGTGAGCTCGGAGAGCCACAGGCCGGTCGTGTGCGACGGATCGTCGTAGTGGCCGACATTGGTCACGACGTTGAGAATGCGCTTGGTCATAACGAGGCTCCTGGCTCGACGGAACAGCTTGTTGACACCGCTTACATTAGCGGGTCCGCTCCGTGTAAGCAATGCATACATCAACGCGGGGGCAAAACTCACCCCTCCAGGTGACCGCGCAGGAACCGGCCGGTCACGCTGCCCTCGGTCGCCGCGACCTGTTCGGGCGTCCCCTGGGCCACGACGGTGCCGCCGGCCGCCCCACCGCCCGGCCCCAGGTCGATGACGTGGTCGGCGTTGGCGATCAGGTCCAGGTCGTGTTCGACGACCACGACCGTCGCGCCGCGATCGACGAGCCGCTGCAGCACGTCGAGCAGGATGCGGACGTCCTTCGGGTGCAGCCCCACCGAGGGCTCGTCGAGCACGAAGACGGCGTCGGACTGATCGCGTCCCAATTCGCCGGCGAGCTTGAGCCGCTGCGCCTCGCCACCGGACAGCGCGGGCGTAGCCTCACCCAAGGTCAGATAGCCGAGCCCGAGATCCGCGAGGGTGCGCAGCTTCTTGGCGATCCGCGGCACCGGCACGACCGCGACGGCCTCGCGGACGCTGAGTGCCAACAGATCCGGCAGGGCGAGACCGGCCTCGATCGATTGCGCGGGCCGTTCCGGCCAGCGCACCGCCCAGGCCTCGGGGGCGTACCGTCGGCCCAGGCACGCGGGGCATTCGATGTCGACGTCGGGAAGGAACTGCACGTCGAGCGAGACCTGGCCCGTGCCCTCGCACCGCGGGCAGCGAAGCGACCCCGTGTTGTAGGAGAAAGCACCGGCTTTCAGGCCCAGGTCCTTCGCCGCGGCGACCTTGGCGTACTCGCGCCGCAGGTCGTCGAGGACGCCGCTGTAGGTGGCGACCGTCGAGCGCACGTTGACGCCGATGGGCGTGGCGTCCACGAGGTTCACCCGCCCGAGTCCCGGCGCGTCGAGAACCGTGACGTGCGCGGGCAGCGGTTCGCCGGCGGCCGCGGCGGTCAGCGCCGGGACGAGCCCCTCGAGGACCAGCGTCGACTTACCCGAGCCGGAAACGCCCGTCACGGCGGTGATCCGACCCACCGGGAGGTCGACGGCGAGCGCGTGCACAGTGTGGATCGGGTTCGTCTCGAGGTGGATCCGGCCGCGGGCGAAGAGCTCGTCGACGGCGGTGCGGGGTCGCGTCCGAACCGGCACGCGGCCCGCGAGGTAGTCGCCCAGCACGGAATTCGGGTCCCGCTCGACCTCGGCGACGGCGCCCTGCGCGATCAAGCGACCGCCCTCCGAGCCCGAACCGGGACCGATCTCGACGAGGTGCTCCGCCTGGCGCACCACGTCCAGATCGTGATCGACGACGACCACGGAGTTGCCGTCCCGCAACAGGTCCCGCACTACGCCCAGGAGGCCCTCGACGTTGGCCGGGTGCAGCCCCACCGAGGGCTCGTCGAGCACGTAGAGCACCCCGGTGGTGCGGTTGCGGACCGCCCGCGCGAGCTGGACCCGCTGCCGCTCACCGGTGGAGAGCGTGGCCGCGGCGCGGTCCAGGCCGAGGTACCCCAGACCCAGCTCCAGCAGGCGCCGCGCGATCGATTCCAGGGTGTCGACCAGGATTCCGGCCATCTCGCGCATGTCGGCCGGGAGCGGTTCGACGGTGCCCGGCGCCCACCCCACCACGTCGTCGAGGGTCATCGCGGTGACGTCCGCAAGGCCCAGGCCGCCGATCCGCGGCGCCCGCGCGGAGGGGTTCAGGCGGGTGCCGCGACAGTCGGGGCACGGACTCGAGTGGAGGAAGCGCGCGATCCGTCCCAGCCCGGATTCGGTGTCCGCCTTGTCCAGTGCCTCCTGTACCGCGGTCGTCGCGTTCCGGTACGTGAAGTTCAGCTCGAACAGCTTGCCGTTCTTCGAGGGCACCGTGATGTGGCGCTTCTCCGCGGGACCGTGCAGCACCACCCGCTTCTCGTCGTCGGTCAGCTCGTCGAAGGGCACATCGGTGCGCACACCCATCTCCGCGACCACCTGCGGCATCACCGTCAGACCCATCATCGACCAGGGCGCGACGGCACCGTCGGCGATGGTCCTCGTGGGGTCGGGTACCAGTGCGGCCCCGTCGATCGCGCGGACGGTGCCCGTTCCGGCGCAGGTTGGGCAGGCACCGTCGGCGTTGAAGGCCAGTGCCTCCGCGCCGGGCGGGGAGAAGACGGCGCCGCACTCCGGGCACGTGAGGTCGAGTCCGGCGGCGACGTCGATGGTCGGGTCGACGTAGTGGCCGTTCGGGCAGCGGTGCGCGGCGAGCCGGGAGAACATGAGCCGCAGCACGTTCAGCAGCTCGGTGCTGGTGCCGAAGGTGCTGCGCACGCCGGGGACGCCGGGCCGCTGCCGGAGCGCGAGTGCCGCGGGGACGTGCTCCACGGAGTCGACGGCGGCCCGGGGCGCCTGCGCCATGCGGCGCCGTGTGTAGGTCGACAGCGCCTCGAGGTAGCGGCGCGAGCCCTCGGCGTACAGGACGCCCATCGCCAACGACGACTTGCCGCTACCGGACACGCCCGCGATGGCGACGAGCCGACGCAGCGGCACGTCGACGTCCAGGGACCGCAGGTTGTGCACCCGGGCACCGCGGACGGCGATCCACAGCGGGGTGTCGTCGGTCATGCGCGCCGGGGGATCATGCGAGACGGGTGATCTCCACGACCACATCGAGATCCGACGCGCCGCCGCCCGCGATCACACCGCGCAGGGGCGGGACGTCGGCGTAGTCGCGGCCCACTCCGACGGAGACGTGCCGCTCGCCGATCGGGACATCGTTCGTCGGGTCGTAGCCGCGCCACTGACCGGTCCACGCCTCGATCCACGCATGCGACTCCCCCGCCACCGTCGACCCGACCTCCGCATCGCGCTGCGGGTGCAGGTACCCCGAGACGTAGCGTCCTGGGATGCCGACACTGCGGAGCAGCAGCAGGGTCAGGTGCGCGTAGTCCTGGCAGACGCCCTTGCGCTCCTCCCAGGCGTCGGTCGCCGAGGAGTGCACGCCCGTGGTGCCGGGCACGTAGTCCAGTTCCTCGTGCACCCACCGGCAGACCGCCAGCACGGCCTCGTCGGGCTCGAGATCCTTGACCAGCTTCTTCGCCTGTGCCGCGAGTTTGCGCTGCTTGGGCACGTAGTCGGTGTAGCTGAGCAGCTCGTCGAACCGGTCCCGGACGCGGTCGGTCGCGAGCTCGTCCCAGCCGACCACGTCGCCCGTGTCGTCGGCGGCCTCGGTCTCCACGACGGAGGCACCCGTGACCTCGAGCGCGGTGTGCGGGGCGTGCAGGTCGAACGCGGTGACCGCGGTGCCCCAGTAGTCGGTGTAGCGGTACGCGCGGGTGGCGGGCACCGTCTCGACGCGGTTGAGGATCACGTTCTGCCGCTGGTCACTTCGCGGGGTCAGGCGGGCCTCGTTGTACGACGAGGTGACCGGCGCGTTGTAGCCGAAACCGGTGGAGTGCACGACTCGAAGACGCCAGCTCACAGCTCCCCCTCCAGGATGGTGTCGATGTCGCCCCGGGCCCGGGCGTCGGTCCAGGCGACGTAGGGCGTCACGTGGAAGTAGCGAGCGGTGACCGCCTCGCCCGCGGCCTGCCCCAGCTCCTGCAGGGCGAGGAGCCTGCGTTGCAGATCGTCGAGCAGCTCTCCGGGAGCGAGGAACTCGAGCTCGCCACGGGCACGGCCCAACAGACGCTGCGCCTCGGTGCGGGTGCCGAGACGTCCCTCTCGACCGCCCTCGATGGCGTTCAGGCAGTCCTCGGCGGTGGTCAGCGCGTGGATCACCGACCGCGGGAAGAGCCTGTCCACCAAGATGAACTCGACCACCCGCGTCGCATCGAGCACGCCGCGGTGCGTCCGCAGGTAGGTGTCGTGCGCGCCGGTCGCGCGGAGCACCGTCACCCAGGTGGGCGCGTTCGCGCGATCGCCCGCACGCGAGAGCAGCAGCCGCACCGCCATGTCCATCCGCTCGATCGAGCGGCCCAGCAACATGAACTGATAGCCCTCGTCGCGGGACAGCGTCGAATCGGTGAGGCCTGCGAACATCGCGGCGCGGTTCTTGATGTAGTTGAGGAACTCGTGCGGGCCGAGGCGGCGCGCGGCGCGCTCCCGCTCGGCGAGACCGTTGTAGGTGGCGTTGAGGCACTCCCACATCTCGGAGCTCGTGACCTCCCGTGCACCGCGGGCGTTCTCGCGGGCGGAGGCGACGCTCGCCGCGATCGAGCCACTGCCCGGATCCCGGTTGTAGGCCACGACCTCCGTCACCGACCGCAGATCGAGCGGCTGATCCGCGGGCGGCTCCGGGATGCCCAGGACGCGGACCAACTGCCGGGAGGCGCGGTCCTCGTCGATGGTGGCGTCCTCGAGGAACTGGTGCACGGTCACGTCCAGCATGCGGGCGGTGTCGTCGGCGCGTTCGGCGTACCGGCCGATCCAGTACAGCGCCTCCGCGTTACGGGCGAGCATGACGCTCCTCCTCTCGTGCCTGCTGTTGCTGCTGATCCTGCGAGCTGAGCTCGGGCCCGAGCTCCACCTGCTGCTGCTCGACGAGATCGCGGCTCGGAACCACCTCCACGCCTTCGAGTTCCGCCTCCGCCACCGAGGACCGGCCGGCCAACACCCACGTGTCTTTGGAACCGCCGCCCTGACTAGAGTTCACCACGAGAGAGCCCTCAGGGAGAGCGACGCGGGTCAGGCCCCCGGGCAGCACCCACACGTCGTCACCGTCGTTCACGGCGAAGGGGCGCAGATCCACGTGCCGCGGGCGGGCCTGCTCACCGATCTTCGTCGGCACTGTCGACAACTGCACGACGGGCTGCGCGATCCAGCCGCGCGGATCGCTCATGACCTTGCGGCGGATCGTCGCGAGTTCCTTCTCGCTCGCGTCCGGCCCGAAGACGATGCCGTAGCCGCCGGAGCCCTCGACGGGCTTGATGACCAGCTCGTCGATCCGGTCGAGCACCTCCTCGCGCTCGTCGTCGAGCCAGCAGCGCAGCGTGTCGACGTTCTGCAGGAGCGGCTTCTCGCCGAGGTAGTAGTCGATGATGTCGGGCACGTAGGTGTAGGTGAGCTTGTCGTCGGCGACACCGTTGCCCACGGCGGAGCTGATCACCACGTTGCCCGCGCGGGCGGCGTTGAGCAGGCCCGCGACGCCGAGCACCGAGTTCGGGAGGAACTGCATCGGGTCGAGGAACTCGTCGTCGATGCGGCGGTAGATCACGTCCACCTGCTGCTCGCCGCTGGTGGTGCGCATGTAGACCACGTTGTCGCGGCAGAAGAGGTCTCGGCCCTCGACCAGCTCCACGCCCATCTGCCGGGCGAGCAGCGAGTGCTCGAAGTAGGCGGAGTTCGCCATGCCCGGGGTGAGCACCACGACCGTCGGATCGGCCTCGTTGGACGCGGCGCTGCGGCGCAGCGCGCGCAGCAGGTGGGAGCTGTAGTCCGCGACCGCGCGGACGCGGTGCCGCTGGAACAGGTCCGGGAAGACCTGGGCCATGGTCCGGCGGTTCTCCATCACGTAGCTCACGCCCGACGGTGACCGCAGGTTGTCCTCGAGGACGCGGAACGTGCCCTCGGCGTCGCGGATCAGGTCGATGCCCGCGACGTGGATCCGCACGCCGTTGGGCGGGCGAATGCCCGCGGCCTGCCGGTGGAAGTGGGCGCACGAGGTGACCAGCCGCTTGGGAACGACGCCGTCGCGCAGGATCTCCTGCTCGGAGTAGATGTCGTCGAGGAACATCTCCAGCGCCTGCACGCGCTGTTTGATGCCCTTCTCCAGGCGGTTCCACTCGGCGGCGGCGATGACGCGCGGCACCAGGTCCAGCGGGAACGGACGCTCACGACCCTCCAGAGAGAAGGTGATGCCCTGGTCGATGAACGCCGCACCGAGCGCGTCCACGCGGGCCGCCAGGTCCGACTCGTCCGCCGACGCGAGCGCGCCGAAGATCCGCTTGTAGGGCGTCCGGACGGTGCCGTCGTCGGCGAACATCTCGTCGAACGCCCGCTGGAACGACGGTGCCTCGTCGTAGCCCGCGAAAAGCGGCGCGTCATCGGACAGTCGTGGGACGGCGGCCGGCTTCCGGGTCGCGGACGCCGACGTGCGTCCCGAGGTGCCGGCCTTGGCCTGTTTCTGCGGGGTCACTCGGCCATCGTGCCGCACCCGAGCCGTTTCGGCAGCGGTCTCGTTCACGGCGTGGCAAGCTGGGCGCCGGACGCCGTTCCGCAGGCCGGTGCCGCGATTTGGGTTGTATCCGGGCCGCTGGTAACCTGGTACGTCGGCAGTCATCACCGGCTGCCCTTTCGAGACAAGAGAGTTTGAACGCGTGGCCAACATCAAGTCCCAGATCAAGCGGATCAAGACCAACGAGCGCAACCGCCTGCGCAACCAGTCGGCGAAGTCGTCGCTGCGTACCGCCATCCGCCACTTCCGCGAGGCCGTCGAGGCCGGGGACAAGGCCAAGGCCGGCGAGCTCCTCGTCAGCACCAGCCGTCAGCTTGACAAGGCCGCCAGCGCCGGCGTGATCCACGCCAACCAGGCCGCCAACAAGAAGTCGGCCCTGTCGCTGGCTCTGAACAAGCTCTGATCTTCCGCTAGCTGCGCGCATCACCGCGCCGCACCCCCACCGGCACCACGCGGGCCGGACTGGTGCGGCGCGGTTTTCGCGTATCCGGATCAGGAGCCGGCTCGACGGTCCGCCGCCGTCACGCCCGGTGGGTCAGCGCACCCGCCAGCCACCCCGCTGGATCGGCAGAGATGTGCGACTTGATCTCACTGGACACCGTGAGTGGCATCAAGAGAACCGGGCGCTTGGCCCGCTGAAGCTCGTCAGCGAGGCCCGTCCTCGCGAAGCCCAGTACGTAGTCGACTGCGTGATCCGCCAGCAGTCGCGCCACCATGTGCGGGTCGCGTACGTGTTCGTCTAGTACCTCGACGGGGAACACGAAGCGAACACGTACCCGAACCACTACGCGCGCGGTCTCATCGTCGGCCACGACCTTGCACGCCAACCATGCGAAGCGGGTCTCGGCACCGGCGGGACTGGTCTCATACGCGAGTTCAACGCTCACCTGGTCGGCTTCACCCCCCTCGCCGGGCGCGCTCACCTGATCGTGCCGAACCATTGAGCGCTCAACCCAGTCGAAACCACTGACCTGCGCTCGACTCGAGAGGAAGTCAGGCTCCGACGCCATACAGCACCTTCGATTCCGTCGGGCCGGACTCGGCGGGGTGTGAATCCTGCTGCCACGAACCCGTGACCACCATCCATGCGGCTGTCCGCACTGGAAGAGGCTCCGCCGCATCCGGATTCAGAACCGGATCCAACCACAGTGCGTGCGTGTACCGCGCCCCGATGCTGGCGGCGTACCGTCGAATCGTGGACAGCCGCGGGTCGTTGCCACCGTGCTCGAACTGACTCACCGCCGTCTTGTGCCGCCCCCACGCATCGGCCAGGTCCTGTTGGGTGAGACCGGCCCGCTTCCGCAGTTCGACGAGTCCTGCGAGGAACGTCGCATCCGCGTCGGCGAGGTCTTCGCTCAACGCCACCTCAGGACCGTCGGGGTCCACGCCGAGCTCGGCCAGCGCGTCTTCGTATGCACCCATGAGGTAGAGGCTAACCTCTACTCGCCTCGGGCGGCCCACCTTGTGCCAGATGCCACTGATTCAGCGTGGCCTTGGCGAGCTCGATGTGGGCGGACTGAATCGTTCGCCAGTCGCCGTCGATGGGTTTGCGCCCCGCCTGAAGCCACAGCATCAGGCCGGGCCGAACATCGGGACGGCTGAAGTAGAGCCGGTACTGCCAGC
Source organism: Tsukamurella sp. NPDC003166 (assembly GCF_040611135.1). Lineage (NCBI taxonomy): Bacteria > Bacillati > Actinomycetota > Actinomycetes > Mycobacteriales > Tsukamurellaceae > Tsukamurella > Tsukamurella sp. NPDC003166. The sequence continues at coordinate 120,687 of NZ_JBEXNL010000012.1, read as the reverse complement.
CCATGACGTCCACAACCCGGTGCGCGCCATCCGGCCCGTCGTTGGGGTGCTTCAACTCACCGATCCGGCCGTGCCGATCGGAGACCGGATACTTCCATGCCGATCCGGTCCGCACGCCGTCGCCGTACGCGGTACCGGCGACCGCTTGTCTCCGTAACACCTGTAGGTCGGAGAGAACCTGAACGGCGACGCGTCGACGGATCGCCATGGCGCGGGCGGACAACGGCCTCTCCGCATCGTCGGAGAAGTCCTGGGCGAGGTCGCGTGCCATCGACGTATAGCTCGCGATGAACTGCTCCGTCTCGAACTGTTCCGAGGTGGCTCCAACGACACGCATCCATGCCGGATTCCGGAGCACTGGCCTGGTCTGCGGCATTGCTGCCGGAGTAGGACTCCCGGAAGGAGCGTTCGGCGGATCGGTCATGTGCCGAATCTAGCGAGGGGCACTGACACGAATCGTCTCGCAGAGCGGGCCGCTCAGCTCGCGAGCGTGGCTACCTTGCGGACCGCGATCTCCAGCGCGTAGTCCGGGTCGGCGGCCTGGCCCTTGACGTCGGCGTTGGCCGCCGCGACGGCCTGCAGCGCGCTCGCGACGTTCTCCGCGCGCCAGCGCCGCGCGACCTGCGTCATCTTCTTCACCTTCCACGGCGCCATCCCCAGCTCCCCCGCGTCCCGGTACTGATCCGGGGTGCGACCGAGGCCACGGATCCGCGCCACAGAGTGCACCGCGTCCGCCAGTGCGTCGGCGATGAGCACGTGCGGGGTGCCGCGATGCTGGGCCCAGCGCAACGCCTCGAGCGCGGCCGCGACCTGTCCGGCGACCGCCTTGTCGGCGATCTCGAAGCCGGTGACCTCGGCACGCCCCGCGTAATAGCGGTGCACGGCGGCGAGGTCCACGCGGCCGCCCGTGTCCGCCACCAGCTGGGCGATGGCCGCAGCGAGTTCGCGCAGGTCCTTCCCCACGGAGTCCACGAGCAGGTCCACGAGCTCGTCCGACACCCGGACCTTGCGCGCGCGGAACTCCGACTTCGCGAAGTCCGCGCGGTCACGGGCGGAGGTGATCGTGGGAACCTCGACCATCTCCGCGCCGGCCTTCTTCAGAGCCGCCACCATCGACTTCGCGCGGCCGCCACCGCTGTGCTCGATGACCAGCGTGATCCCCTCCGGCGGGTTCTGAGCCGCCTCCACGATGAGATCGACGGGGGCCTTGCCCGCCTCGGCCGCCGACTCGAGGACGACGATGCGCTCCTCCGCGAACAGCGACGGGCTCAGCAACTCGACGAGCTCGGACTGATCGACATCGCCGGCCCGGATGCGCGTGACCGGGACCGCGTCCCCTGCGCCACCCGGCAGCCCCATGCCGCCGTCACCCGCACTCGCGCGCGCCGCGTCGACGATCGCGGCGACCGCCCGCTCGACCAGGAGGCCCTCGGTCCCCACCACCACGTGCACCCGCGCGCTGTCCACCACGGCCCCCATACTTCCAGACCCCACCGACGATCACGCACGCCGCGACGAGCAGCACGCCGGCGACCGCGCCGCCGGGCACCTCGATCACCCCGATCCGCGCGCACCACCGCGCCACCGTGATCACCCACCACAACTCCGGCCCGGTGGCCCGCACCGCTACCTCGGCGAGCGAGGCGACGAGCGTGGACGCCACCGCCGCCAGCGTTCCCATCACCGTGATCACCGGGATCACCGGGCCTGCCAGCAGGTTCGCGACCAGCCCACCGAGCGGTACCCGGCCGGAGAAGGCGATGATCAGCGGCAGTGTCACCACCTGCGCCACAACGGTCACCGCGAGCAGGCTCGCGAGCGTGTCCGGCACGCGCGCCGCCACCAGCCGATCGCGCAGCACCGGCGACCACAACACCAGGCCAGCGGTCGCGGCCACCGACAGGGCGAAGCCGATGTCGCGGGCCAGTTGCGGCCGAATCAGCATGAGCACGACGATCGCCGCGAACAGCGCGACCAGGGGCTGCCGCCCGCGCCGCAGCGCCAGCGCCGCCACGCCGACCAGTCCCATCACGGCAGCCCGCACCACCGACCCCGTCGGGCCCACCAGTCCCACGAAGGCGACCATGACGGTGGCGGTCAGCGCGGCACGGGCCGGCAACGGAAGGCCGGCGGCGGCACACACTCCCAAGACACACAACGCAAGAATCGCGAAGTTGGCGCCGCTGACGGCTGTCAGGTGGGTGAGCCCGGAGTCCTGGAAATCGCCGCGCACCGTCGGCAGGGTCGCCGACTCGTCGCCGAGGACCAACGCCGGCAGCAGGCCCGCGGCATCCGTCGGCAACGCCTCCGCCGCGACCGCCGACAGCGCCCGCCGCACCGCCGCGGCCGCGCGGAAGTGGGGCGGGGCCCGGCCGAGCACCGTCGGCTGCCCCGACCCGACCAGCACGGCCGCGACGAGACCCGGCCGGGTACTGCGCAGCACCGTCACCCGAATCGCGATCCGCTCCCCCGGCACCAGCGCACCGAGGTCGAATCCCGCTCCCAGCAGCAGCACCCCGCCCCGCGCGGCGCGCGTGTCGTGAGACGTCCGTACCGCTTCGACGGTGCCCGGCACCAGCACGCGTGACGCGTCGAGATGCCCGCCCGGGTCGCCCGATCGCTGCCGCGGCCACTCGTCGACCTCCAGCACGACCTGCACGGAGCCCGCGCCGTCGAAGTCCGCGATCGACGCCCGCTCCCGGTCGTGCACCCGGAACGCCACCGACGCGGCGACACCGGCGCCCAGGCCCGCCGCCGCGACGACCACGAGGGCGAGGGACCGCACCGCGGGCCGTCCCGCGCGCCCACGCACGAGCGCCGCCAGCCCGGCCGCGGCCACAAGGACGCTCACGACCCACCACGCGGCCACGGCCGAGGCCAGCGCGATGATCGCCGCGGCCCAGCAGACGATCGCCGCCGGCAACAGGCGCAGGTCCACCTGCTCGCGCATCGCTCACACCGTGGCCATCGGCTTGATCTTCGCGAGCTTCGCGGTTCCGATCCCACTGACCTTCGCCAGGTCGTCGACGGAACGGAAGGGCCCGTTCTTGTCCCGGTACGCGATGATCGCCGACGCCGTCGCGGCTCCCACTCCGGGCAGCTTGTCGAGCTCGGTGGCGCCCGCCGTATTGATGTTCACGGTGCCGGTCGCCCCGGCCGGAGCCCCCGATGCACCCCCTGCCGGCGCCGCACCCTGCGCACCGCCCCCCGCGCCCGACACCACCGAACTGCGAAGCTTCACACCGGACTTCGGGTCCACCACACCGACCACCACCTGATCGCCGTCCCGCAGTGGTTGCGCGAGGTTCAGGCTCGCGGTGTCGGCCCCGCCGAGGGCGCCGCGGGCGGCGGTCAGCGCGTCCGCCACGCGTGCACCCGGCCGTAGCCGGTGCAGGCCCGGAGCGCGGACCAGCCCGACGACCGCGACCACCAGCTCCGACGGTGCCGAGCCGGACGGACGAACCGCACCGGACGCAGGGGCATCCGCTCCACCGGCGGACGGACTGGCCGATGCCCCGGCGAAGTTCACCACCGGATAGGGACTCGAGCCGCCTCCGCCGGACGATCCGAACACCGCGACCGCCGCCACCACCGCGGCGATCACTCCGACCACGATCAGCGCGATCGCCGCGCGCGGCGTGGTCCGCACCCGGTCGACCGTCGCGCGCCACCCCGTCGGCTCCGGGTCCCAGAAGTCGTCGTCCTCTAGGCGAGCGGCACCCCGCGCCGGCGGAACCGGATCGTCCTGCCGGGCGGGCGCGCGCTCGGCGTCGCCCGCGAAGTCCTCGAGCCACGCGGGCCGCGCGAATATCTGCTCCTCGGCCGCGCCGACTCCGGCCGCTGCCTCTCGTTCGCCGTTCATGGGACGAACGTAGGCCGGGGGCACCGTCGGAAAGCCCGCCGGAGAACCGAGAACGGGCCCGCCTGTGGATAACCCCGATCCTGTGGATGAGCCGCCCTGGAGGCGGGGAACCGTGGGCCCGGTGTGCTAGGCCGGATCCACCCCGTCGACCAGCGCCGGAGCGACAGCTACGCCCACCGCGCCGGGGCCGAGGTGCGCCGCGATGGTGCCACCGAACCGGCCGATCACCAGCTCCTTCAGCTGCGGGAACTCGTCGCGGACGAGCTCCGCGACGTGCTCCGCGGCCTCCGGCGCCTCGACGTGGTGCACCGCGACCCGCGCCGGCCGGTTCCCGAGGTGCTGCGACGCCAACGCGGCCAGCTGGTCCCGCGCGCGGGAGACGGTCCGGGTCTTGCGTTCCGAGACGATCCGTCCGTCCTGCAGTCGCAGCACGGGAACGATCTGCAACGCCCCGCCCAGCAGCTTCGCGAGCGCGCTCACCCGGCCCCCGGCCCGCAGGTGGTCGAGGGTCGCGACGCAGAAGAAGCCCTCGGCACCGTCGAGTACCTGTCGCGCCGCCTCGGCGACCTCGTCGGCGGACGCCCCGGCGCGGGCCAGCCGTGCGGCCTCCAGCACCCCGAAGCCCATCGCCATGTCGATGCTGCGGGAGTCGATCACGGTGACATCGGCGTCCATCAGCGCGGCCTGCGCCACCGAGGTCGAGTACGTGGAGCTCAGGTGCGAGCTCATGGTGATCACCACCACGCCGTCGCCGCCGGCCTCGGCGACGGCCCCGTCGAGCACCTCACGGACCTCGGCGACCGACGGCCCGGAGGTGGTCACGCCCTCTTTGACGAAGCGCTCGGCCTGGTAGCCCGTGCCGCGGTCCAGGTACTCGCCCTCGCCGGACAGCACGTGCAGCGGCAGGATCCGGATCCCCAGCTCGTCGGCGCGGTCGGGGACGATCGCAGCCGACGCGTCGGTCACCACCACGACACTCATTGCGTACCCCCTTCCGCACCGCCCAGCGAACGCAGCACGCGCTGCGCCACCCGCTCGTGCATCTCGAACGACCAGTGGATCCCGTCCAGGTTATTGATCCCCAGATCGAACGACCACTCGCACAGGTCACGCAGGGGAACCATCGGCACCCCGGCATCGTCGGACCACTCCCGCATCGCGGCCTCGGTGCGAGCCCACCCGGGGTGCGCGAAGGAGTACGCGAGAGCGCGATGGGTGGGCGGAGCGAGCACCGCGACCGGCGCCTCCGGACGCAGGGAATGGATCGAATCGTAAGTCTTGCCGAGGTAGTCGACGGTGACCTTCGGCGGCAGCGCCATCGGCCACCCCACCGGGGCGAAGAGCTTCTGGATCGTGGCGTAGCCGTCCCGGGCGCGGGCTCGCAACGACGCGGGGCGCAGGTAGCGGATCTGCTCGCGCAGCGCCGTCGGCAGCGGCGAGGGCAGCGAGTCCATGCCGCCGAGCGCCAGGACCGCGGCCTCGACAGTCGGCACCGTGGCCCAGACCCGCGGATCCTGGGTCACGCACCACCAGCCGTCACGCGTGGTCCAGCCGACGCGGGCGAACAGCTCGCAGCGCAGCCCCAGCTCCGTGGCGACCAGGTTGGGCCAGATCCGTGGGTCGGAGGTCGGTAGGGCGCCCTCGGGGCCGTAGAAGCCCAGCGAGTCGCTGAGCACGAGGAGGCTCCCGGTCTGTGAATCGCTCACTGGACCTCGGGGAAAGGCACGGAGGTGTCGACGTCCGACGAGGTGTTCCACACGTCGAGCCGCCAGCGCGTCGCGTCGCCGTGCGCGGAGAGCTGCACCCAGCTGCAGTTGCCGAGGCCGCCGAGGACGGGCCAGTGGTCGACGGGGAGGTCGAGTAGCCGAGCGGTCAGTGCCGCGATCAACCCGCCGTGCGCGACCAGGATCACCGGCCGCTCGCTGGCGCCCCACTCCGGCAGCCGCTCCTTGAGCTCCTCCACCAGCGGGTACGACCGCGCGGCCACGTCCACCCGGGCCTCGCCGCCGGGCGGCGCCCACTCGGGGGCGTCGCGCCACCGTCGGCGCGCTCCGGGCATGTAGTCGTCCACCTCGACGTGGGTCATGCCCTGCCAGTCCCCCAGCATCGTCTCCCGCAGCCGGACATCGGATTCGACGGTGCCGCCCGTCGCCGCCGCCACGGCGTCCGCGGTGTCGCGGGCACGGCGCAGGTCGGAGCTGATGATCGCGATCGGGTCCCGGTCCGACAGGGCCGCGGCCGCCGCCCGTGCCTGGCGGCGCCCGAGCTCGGTGAGGTCGGTGTCCAACTGCCCCTGCATGCGGCCCTCCGCGTTCGACGCGGTCTGGCCGTGGCGGAGCAGGATCAGGCGACGCACCGTCGGGGTGAGGCGCTCGACGGACGAGTCGAGCCCGTCCTCGACGTGCATCAGGCGCCCTCGTCGGCCCCGGTGCCGCTCTGGGCCGGGGACTCGTCGGCGTGCTTCCCGAGGCCCTCGACCTCGATGTGCGGGCAGTCCTTCCACAGCTTCTCGAGCGCGTAGTACTCGCGCTCCTCCTGGTGGAAGACGTGCACCACGATGTCGAGGAAGTCCAACAGCGCCCAGCGCCCCTCGCGCGCTCCCTCGCGGCGGGCGGGCTTCACGCCGGCCTCGCGCAGCTGATCCTCGATCTCCTCGACGATGGCGCTCACCTGACGCTCGTTGCTCGCCGACGCGATGACGAAGGCCTCGGTCAGCACGAGCTGTTCGGACACGTCGAGGACGACGATGTCGCTCGCGAGCTTGTCGTCAGCCGCACGGGCCGCGATCGCGGCGAGGGTGCGGGCTTGATCGGACGCGGTCATGATCCTCCTGGGTTGACGGTCTTCTCCTGCGCCGGGCTGCTCTGGTAGAGGGCGCGTTTGGCGATGTACTGGACCACACCGTCGGGCACGAGGTACCAGACGGGGCGCCCGGCGTCGGCCCGCGCGCGGCACTCGGTGGACGAGATGGCCAGCGCGGGCACCTCCACGAGGAACAATCTATCCTTCGGCACGTCCGACAGGTGATCCGCGGCCAGCTGGTAGCCGGGCCGGGAGACCCCGATGAAGGTCGCGAGGCCGAACAGTTCCTCCCAGTCCTGCCAGCTGAGGATGGAGGCGAGGGCGTCGGCGCCGGTGATGAAGTACAGGTCGGCATCCGGGTTCTGGCCCTGCAGGTCGCGCAGGGTGTCCACGGTGTAGGTGTCGCCGCCGCGGTCGATGTCCACGCGGCTCACCGAGAACCGAGGGTTGGACGCCGTCGCGATGACCGTCATCAGGTAACGGTCCTCGGCGGGCGTGACCTCGTTCTTCTGCCACGGACGGCCCGTGGGCACGAACACCACCTCGTCGAGATCGAACCGGTCCGCCACTTCGCTGGCGGCCACGAGGTGGCCGTGATGGATCGGGTCGAAGGTCCCGCCCATGACGCCCACGCGGCGGCGTGCGGCGGTGCTGGACTCACGCATAACCGACCATCCTATGCGGCAGCGGTTCGGGACCGCGTACTCACACGGGCAGCAGGCGTCCGACGACCTCGGCCAGCTGCCCCGCGGTGCGGCACTCGTACATGTCGATCAGGCGGCCGTACTTGTCCGCGACCGAGTCGCCCGTCCCCCAGGAGGCCTTCCGCTCGGGGTTGAGCCAGAACGCGTGCCGCGCCTTCTCGACGAGCTCGTCGAGTTCCGCGAGCGCCGGGTCGGTGTGGTTCGAGCGGGCGTCGCCGAGGATCAGCAGCGTCCCGCGGTGCGTCACAGCGTCGGGGAAGTCGCGGACGAACGTGCGCAGCACGGTGCCGTAGTCCGAGCCGCCGAACCGCGCGACCTTGGTCTCCCGGATCACGCGGTCGAACATGTCCACCACGGTGTCGACCGTCAGCGTGCGCGACGGGTCGATGTAGTCGGTGATCTCGTCCACCGAGTCGACGAACCCGAACACCCGGATCTTGGAGAACTCGGCGCGCAGCGCGTGCGTGAGCAGCAGCGTGAAGTTGGAGAAGCCCGCGACGGAGCCGGACAGGTCGCAGAGCAGCACGAGCTCGGGCTTGGTCGGGCGGGGCCGACGGTGCGCAAGATCGATCGGCACGCCGCCGGTCGACATGGACTTGCGGAGCGTGCGCCGCAGGTCGATGGGGCCGCGGCGGGCGCGGCGCCGCCGCACCAGCAGGCGCGTGGACAACTGCCGGGCCAAGGGCCGGACGGTCTGCTCCATGCGGTGCAGCTCGGTCCGGGTGGCGGCGAAGAAGGCGACGTTCTCCGGCAGCTGCGGCGCGGCGTACTGCGCGACGGCCTCGGGGCCCCGTCGGGCGGCCATGGCAACGGACGTGAGCTCCTGCACCCGCTCGGTCAACCCGGCGACCCGTGAGCGCGCGACCCGGCGGGCGGACTCGTACTCGAAGCTGCCGGGCGCGGCGCCGTCCTCGCCGGCCGCGGCGAGGAGTCCGTTGGCGATGGCGGCGATGAGCGTCTGCGGGTTGAGCGCCTTGAGCGCCTGGTAGGAGGAGAAGGCGGTGCCGGTGGCGGAGTTGTACTCGCCGAGCTGCTCGACGATCTGGCCGGCGATGCCGTCGTGGTCGCCGCCGGCGACGAGCGCGGCGATCGCCTCCTGACGCAGCGCCTCGCGCACCGCATCGGGATCGGGCGGGGTGTCGGCGGCGGGCATCGTCAATGGATCGACCTGATCGGGGGCTTCCCCGGGCACCCCGGAGCACCCGCCCGGGCCGCCCTGGCCCGAGCCGCCGGCGGCACCGTCGGCCCCGAAGCCCCCGCGGACGGGGAAGTACAGGTCGAAGATCACGTCGAAACTCTTGCGGTGCATCTGCTCGCGCAGGAGTACGGCCGCGAGCCCCTCGCGGAGCTGACTGCGATCGGTGAGGTCGAGCACCGTCAGCACCTCGGCGGCCGTGATCGCCTCGCCCGGGCCGATCGCCATACCGCGCTCGCGCAGCGTCCGCACGAAGGCGTGCAGATGCTTGTCGAGCGGGGTCCCGGCCTGCGTGGTGGACATCTACAGGCCCAGCGCCGCGGCGGCGGTCTCGATGTCCACCTGGTGCTTGAGCACCACGCCGAGCGTCGAGCGGAGAGCCGCCTTGTCGATCGAGCCGTTCGCGGTGCCGGTGACACCGAGGGCGAGCAGGGTGCGGCACCAGTCCAGGGTCTCGGAGACGGACGGCTTCTTCTTCAGGTCCAGCCCGCGCAGGGTCGAGATCACGCGCAACAGCTGCTGCGCGACCTCGACCGAGAGGTCCGGGACCCGGCTGCGGATGATCGACAGCTCCAGCTCTGCGTCGGGGAAGTCGATGTGCAGGTACAGGCAGCGGCGCTTGAGCGCCTCCGACAGCTCGCGGGTGGCGTTCGAGGTGAGGAACACCAGCGGCTTGCGCACCGCCGTGATGGTGCCGAGCTCGGGCACCGTCACCGCGTAGTCGGACAGGACCTCCAGCAGCAGCCCCTCGAACTCGAGGTCGGCCTTGTCGGCCTCGTCGATGAGGAGGACCGACGGTCCGCTCTCCCGGACGGCCTGCAGGAGGGGGCGCGGGAGGAGGAACTCCTCGGAGAAGACGTCCTGCTTGGTGTCGTCCCAGTCGCCGTCGGCGCCGCCCGACTGGATGCGCAGGATCTGCTTGGCGTGGTTCCACTCGTAGAGGGCGCGCGCCTCGTCGATGCCCTCGTAGCACTGCAGGCGCACGAATCGCGCCTCGCGGGCCTGGGCGCAGGCGCGGGCCAGCTCGGTCTTGCCGACGCCGGCCGGGCCCTCGACGAGGAGCGGCTTGCCCAGCTTGTCGGCGAGGAACACCGCCGTCGCAGTGGCGACGGACGGTATGTAGCCGGTCTTGCGGAGTGCCGCGGCGACGTCGTCGACGCTGGTGAACAGCGCCGTCGGGGCCGTGATCGTGGTGTTGGTGCTCAGCGTGCAGCCTTCCGTTTGAGGACCTCCTTCTCGAAGCCCTTCGACGCGATCTCTGCACTCATCTTCACACCCTTGCGCACGACGAAGCCGGGCAGCTTGATCTTGAGGTCGATGTTCATGTCGCAGAGCACGTGCACCCTGCCCTCGCCGAGGGGCGTGAGCTGGTAGTACCCGCCCTGGGAGCGGACCGCCATGCCCTCGGCCTCGGACTGCCACGCGACCCTGGTCCCGGGCGTGAAGGTGTAGCGGAACCGCATGCGGTCGCTGATCCCCACCAAGCCTGCTTCGACCTCGACGACGCTCGGAGTGCCGTCCGCCGCCCGCTCGACGATCGTCACGCTCTTGTGCGATGACGACCACTCGGGCAGGGACTCGACGTCCAGCAGCGTCGCGTAGGCGAGCGCCGCCGGCGCGTCGATCTCGAACTCGACCTTCTCATTGATTGCCATTGCAACAATGTAGCCGCCCGGCTGCGCCGTGCGGTGCTGTGGCCGGCGCCGAGCGGATTCAGCCGTTCTTGCGCTTCATGACCTCTTTGGTGAGGCCGTTCTTGATGATGTCCATGGCGAGCTTGATGCCCTTCTTGACCACGAAGCCGGGCGCCTTGACCTTGGGGTCGAGGTACATGGTGACCTTGACGTGCGTCGCATCGTCGCCCTTCGGCGAGAGCTCGTAGATGCCGCCCTGGCTACGCACCGCGGTGCCCTCGTTGCGGGTGTCCCACTTGCAGCTGACGTCGGTGAACACGTAGTCGAAGGTGAGGTTGTCGCTGAACATCAGCAGGCCGACGGAGGCGTCCACCACGCTGGGGCGGCCGTTCGCGTCGCGCTCGACCACCTTGACGTTGCTGTGCGCCGACGACCAGTCCGGCAGGGCGTCGACATCGGCGAGCGTGTCGAGGACCAGCGTGACGGGGGCGTCGATGTCGAATTCGAGGGATTCGTTGATTGCCATGGCGACAACCTACCCCCGACGGTGCCGTCGTCCTGCGGCTCCGGAGTTACCGGGGGCGGACGTGCCCGTCACCCCAGGCGATCCACTTGGTGGAGGTGAGCTCGGGAAGGCCCATCGGGCCGCGTGCATGCAGCTTCTGGGTGGAGATGCCGATCTCGGCACCGAACCCGAACTGCTCACCGTCGGTGAACGCCGTCGAGGCGTTGACCATGACCGCCGCGGCGTCCACGCGCGTGGTGAACGCGCGGGCGGCGGCGAGATCGTCCGTGACGATGGCCTCGGTGTGCCCGGTGCCGTAGCGGTCGATGTGCTCGATCGCCTGATCCAGCCCGTCCACGACCTTCACCGCGACGTCGAGGCTGAGGTACTCGTCCGCCCAGTCGGTCTCGGTCGCGGGGACCATCCCGGCCTCGTCGCCGTGCACGATCACGCCCTCCGCCTGGAAGGTGCCGAGCAGGCGGGGCAGGAACGTGTCCTTCAGTGCCGCATCCACGAGGACGGTCTCGGCGGTGTTGCAGACGCTGGGCCGGCGGGTCTTGGCGTTGAGCACGATCCGCTCGGCCATGTCCTGATCGGCGGAGGCGTGCACGTAGACGTGGCAGTTGCCCGTGCCCGTCTCGATGGTGGGGACGGTCGCGTCGCGCACGACCGCCGCGATGAGCCCCGCGCCCCCGCGCGGGATCACGACGTCGACGAGGCCCCGGGCGCGGATCAGCGCGGTGACGCCGGCGCGGGAGTCGGCCGAGAGCAGCGCGACGGCGTCCGGGGTGGTGCCCGCCGATGCCAGCGACTCGCGCAGCACGGCGACCAGGGCCGCGTTCGACGAGGCCGCCGAGCTCGAGCCGCGTAGCAGCACGGCGTTCCCGGACTTGAGCGTGAGCCCGAAGGCGTCGACGGTGACGTTGGGCCGGGCCTCGTAGACGATGCCGACGACGCCGAGGGGCACGGCGACCTGCCGCAGCTCGAGGCCGTTGGGCAGGGTCGAGCCGCGCAGGACGTTCCCGATGGGGTCCGGCAGGCCTGCGACCTGCCGCAGGCCGGAGGCGATGCCGTCGACCCGGGACTCGTTGAGCGCGAGCCGGTCGATGAGGGACTCCTCGGTACCGGCGCTGCGAGCCCGCTCGACGTCCTCCGCGTTCGCCGCGAGGATCCGGTCCTTGTTCGCCAGCAGCGCGTCGGCGGCGGCGTGCAAGGCGGCGTTCTTCTGCTCGGTGGTCAGCGTGATCAGCTGTTTCGACGCGGCACGGGCGGCGCGGGCCGCCTCCTCGACAGCGGTGGTCGCGGCCTGCAGATCGGCGTCCTGGGCGGTGGGCGTGCTCATGATCCGAGAATACGTGCCGGCACTGCGGCCCTTCCGACGGACATCAGCTCGTGGGGACGCGCACGAAGTCGCCGCCGATGGTGCCGTTCAGGGTCGGCGAGATCGAGTTCATGAAGGCGATCAGCTCACGCGATTCCGCGGGCTCGTACCGGGTGGGCACGAAGTCGTTGTAGGCGGCGGTGCTGGACACCCTGGTGGGCACGATCCGGTAGTCCACGCGGGTCGCCGTCGGCCCCTGTACCGCCACCCTGGTCTGCACGATCATGGTGCGCTTATCCGAGGGGTTGTTGTTGCCGCCGAAACTGAAATTGGCCAGCGAGTACACGATGAGCTTGCCCTTGTACTGCGCCATCGACTGCAGGACGTGCGGGTGACTTCCGATCACCATGTCGGCGCCCGCATCGATGGCGTGCTTCGCGAGGTCCGTCTGCACCTCATAGGGAACGTGCTGCGATTCGATCCCCCAGTGCATGAACGGAATCACCACCTGCGCGCCGCGTGCCCGTAGACCGGCGACGTGCCGGGTGATCGACTCGCGGTTCTGAGCGGTGTCCTGCCAGGTCATCATCCCGAACAGCCCGACCTTCACCCCCTTGACGACGGCGATGTGGTCGCTCTCCTCGTCGAACATGTCGCCGAAGGGCGCCACGCCCACCCGCCGCAGTGCCGCCACGGTGTCGTCGTAGCCTTCCCGGCCGTAGTCGCCCGTGTGATTGTTGGCGGTGGTCGCGGCCTCGATCCCGCCGGCCCGCAGCGATTCGGCGACCGCTGGGGAGCCCCGGAAGTGGTAGAACTCGCCGGTCCCCTTGTCGACCTTCTGGCCGCGCTCGCTCAGCACGACCTCGACGTTGGCCACGGTGAGGTCGTCCGCCCGCAGAATCGGCGCGACGTTCCGGAAGAAGTAGGCGGGGTCGTTACCCGCCGCAGCCCACCGCGCAGGCAGGCTCGTGCCCGCGTCGAACCTGTCGTCCGTGCCCAGGATGTTGTCCCCGATGAAGGAGAGAGTGATCACGGCATCGCCCGTCTGGCGCGCGGACGACGACACGGCCATCTCGGTACTCGACGCGGGCACCCCGCACGCGGACAACACCGTCGCACCGACGACCAATCCCGCTTGCGCCGCGCGGACCCGCCTGCGGTACCCCGTCTCGGTATTCCCCCACCATCGCGTCACGCACTCCACCCTGGGGCGCCGGACGTCGCGCCGTGTGCACCTCCGCCGGATTTCATCCGATCGGAGGACGCCTCGGGGGCGCGGGCGATGCCGCCGTGTCGGTGGGCGGTGCTAGGTTGCGCTCGTGTCCCGCCGGAGAACGCCCCGTCGCCTGTCCAGGCAGTCCTGGATCGGGCTCGTCCTCGTCACGGCGACGGCCGTGTTCGTCGCGGTCGGGGCGTACCGGGACCGGTCCGCAGCGGAGCCCACTCCCGGACCGGCGGCACCGTCGGCCCAGGTGTCCGACGGTGCGCCGCTGGCCGGCGTCCGGATCGTCGCGGCACGCGAACGGGCGCCGCAGGCGTACCGTCGGGCCGCCTTCGGCGAGGCGTGGACCGACGACCAGTCCGCGCCGCTCGGGCACAACGGCTGCGACACCCGCAACGACATCCTCGACCGCGACCTGACCGCCAAGACCTACATCCGGACCTCGGGGTGCCCGAACGCCGTGGCGACCGGCACGCTGGTCGACCCGTACAGCGGCACGACGATGCGTTTCGAGCGCGGGCCGAAGACCTCCGCGAAGGTCCAGATCGACCACGTCATCGCGCTGGCCTATGCGTGGGACATGGGCGCCTGGTCGTGGGACGACGCGAAACGCACCGCGTTCGCCAACGATCCGCGCAACCTGGTCGCGGTCGACGGCCCGGCGAACGAGAACAAGCGTGATTCCCCTCCGGGTCGCTGGATGCCGGCCAACGAGCGCTTCCACTGCCAGTACGCGCGCCAGTTCTCGCTCGTCGCCCGGGAGTACGGGCTGTCCGTCGACCGTGCGTCCGCTGCCGTGGTCGAGCAGTCCGTGGAGACCTGCCGCACCTAAACAAGCATTGCTGCTTGTTTTTTTCGGCCTCGACTGACAGAGTGTGGGCGTGCCCACTTCAGCCCCCGTGTTCGACGCGCTCGAATCCACCTCGGCCGCCGTCGCCGCGATCGCGGACGCCCTCCCCGACTGGTCGCTGCCCACGCCCGCCGAGGGCTGGACGGTCGCCCATCAGGTCGCCCACCTGGCCTGGACCGACGAGGTCTCCCTCGTCGCCGCCACCGATCCCGAGGGGTTCACCGCGCTCCTGCGGGAGGCCATGCAGGACCCGATGGGCTTCGTCGACGCCGGCGCCGCCGAACTGGCCGCCGACCCGGACCTGCGCGCGCGCTGGGACCGCGCCCGCGCCGCACTGGCCGTCGCGCTGCGCGAGGCCGACCCCGGAACGCCGCTCCCCTGGTTCGGCCCACCCATGCGGCCCGCGACGATGGCGAACGCCCGCCTCATGGAGACCTGGGCGCACGGCCTGGACATCGCCGACGCCGCGGGCACCGAGCTCGACGCCCCCGAAGCGCTCCCCCACGTCGCCAAGATCGCCTACAAGACGCGTGATTTCGCGTACACCGTCAACGGCGAGACACCGCCCGCCGAGTCCTTCGACGTCTTCCTGGTCGCCGCCGACGGCTCGGAGATCTCCTTCGGCCCCGGCGATGCGGCGCAGCGCGTCACCGGCTCGCTCGAGGACTTCTGCCGGCTGGCGACCCAGCGCGTCAACGTCGCCGATACCGATCTCGTCGCCACGGGCGAGGACGCCGCCCACTGGCTCACGATCGCGCAGTGCTTCGCCGGGGCCCCCGGCGCCGGCCGCGCCCCGCAGGAGGGACGTCCATGACCCGCACCATCAGCATCGCCAACGTCTCGGGGTTCTACGGCGACCGCGCAGCCGCGATCGGCGAGATGCTCGCCGGACCGCGCGTCGACTACATCACCGGCGACTACCTCGCCGAGCTCACCATGCTCATCCTCGGCCGTGACCGGCTCAAGGACGCGGATCTGGGCTACGCCAAGACCTTCCTGCGCCACCTCACCCCGCACCTCGGCCTCCTCGCCGAGCGCGGCACCAAGGTCGTCGTCAACGCCGGCGGCCTCAACCCGGGCGGCCTCGCCGCCGCCCTCGAGAAGGCCATTGAGAGCTCCGGGGAGTCCGTCCGTCGCCTCAAGGTCGGGTGGGTCGACGGTGACGACCTCATCGCCCGGTCCGCCGAGCTCGGGGTGCCGAACGCGGTCACCGCGAACGCCTATCTCGGCGCCTTCGGCATCGCCGACTGCCTGGCCGCGGGTGCGGACATCGTCATCACCGGCCGTGTCACCGACGCCTCCGTCATCCTCGGTCCCGCCATCGCCGAATTCGGCTGGCAGCGCACCGACTTCGACGCCCTCGCCGGCGCCGTCGCCGCGGGCCACATCATCGAGTGCGGCACCCAGGCCACCGGCGGCAACTACGCCTTCTTCGACCGCCACCCGATCGAGCAGCTCCTCCACCCCGGCTTCCCCATCGCCGAGATCGCCGCCGACGGCTCCTTCGCCATCACCAAGCAGCCCGGCACCGGCGGCGTGGTCGAGGTCGGCACCGTCACCGCGCAGCTGCTCTACGAGGTCACCGGCCAGCGCTACGCGAACCCCGATGTCACGCTGCGACTCGACTCCATGACCCTCACCCAGGACGGCCCGGACCGCGTCGCCGTGAGTGGCGTCCGCGGCGAGGCACCGTCGACCACCACGAAGGTCGCGACCACCACGCTCGGCGGCTTCCGCAACGAGATCGCCTTCCTGCTCACCGGCATCGACGTCGAACGCAAGGCCGCGCTGCTGGAGGCGCAGCTGCGCGATTCGCTCGAGCGGAGCGGCGGCGCACCGTCGGACCTGCAGTTCCGCCTGGCCCGCACCGACCATCCCGACGCCCCCACCGAGGCGGCCGCGTCGGCCACCCTCACCGCGGTGGCGTGGGACACCGACCCGAACCGCGTCGGGCGCGCGTTCAGCTCCGCCGCCGTGGAACTCGCGCTCGCCACCTACCCCGGCGCCTCCCCGATGGCGCCGCCGTCGAGTGGCGGCCCGTACGGGGTGTACCAAGCCGTGTACGTGCCGAACGGCGACGTCCCGCACCGCGCCCACCGGCCCGACGGCACCGTCGTCGACATCGCCCCGCCGGAGGTCGTCCAGGAACTCGTCGCCGACCCCTCCCAGCCCGGCGGCGCGGCCTCGCTCCCGGCCGGCCCGACGGTCCGCGTCCCGCTCGGCACCGTCTTCGGCGCGCGCAGCGGCGACAAGGGCGGCAGCGCCAACGTCGGCGTCTGGGCGGAGTCCGACGCGGGCTACGACTGGCTCCGCAGTAATCTGACCGAACAGGCTCTGCGCGAACTCCTTCCGGAGGCCGCGAGCCTTCCCGTCCGCCGCTACGAGCTGCCGAATCTCAAGGCCCTCAACTTCGTCATCGAGGACCTGCTGGGCAAGGGCGTCGCCCACGGCTACCGGTTCGACCCGCAGGCCAAGGGCGTCGGCGAGTGGCTCCGGGGACGCTATGTCGACCTGCCCACCGGCCTGCTCCCCGCGGGCCACACCACGAAGGAGTTCGCATGACCGGCCTGTGGGAGTCCGAGGAGCGGCTCGCGCTCCGGAAGACGGTGACCGCGTTCACCGAACGCGAGATCATCCCGAACCTCGACGACTGGGAGGCGGGCGGCCTGCTCCCCCGCGAGCTGCACCGCAAGGCGGGCGATCTCGGCCTGCTCGGCGTCTCGTTCCCCGAAGCGGTGGGCGGCGGGGGCGGCGATCCTCGCGACGCCCTCATCGTGTGCGAGGCGATGCACGAGGCCGGCGGCTCCGGCGGCCTGTTCGCCTCGCTGTTCACGTGCGGGATCTCGGTGCCGCACATCATCCTCGCGGGCACCGATGAGCAGAAGCAGAAGTGGGTCGCGCCCGTGCTCGCCGGCGAGAAGATCAGCTCGCTCGGCCTCACCGAGCCCGGCGGCGGCTCCGACCTGAGCCACCTCACGACCACCGCGCGCAAGGACGGCGATCACTACATCGTCAACGGCGCCAAGACCTTCATCACGTCGGGCATCCGCGCCGACTGGGTGGTCACCGCCGTCCGCACCGGCGGCGACGGCGCGAGCGGCATCAGCCTGCTCGTGATTCCCAAGGGTCTGGACGGCTTCGAGGTGAGCGCCCCACTGAAGAAGATGGGCTGGCACGCCTCGGACACGGCCGAGCTGTCCTTCACCGACGTCCGCGTTCCCGCCGAGAACCTCATCGGCCCCGAGGGCAGCGGCTTCCTCATGATCGGCGCCGCCTTCGTCACCGAGCGCCTCGCCCTCGCGGTGCAGGCCTACTCGCACGCGCAGCGCTGCCTCGACCTCACGCTCGACTGGGTCCGCACCCGGGAGACCTTCGGCCAGCCCCTGATCAAACGCCAGGCCGTGCAGAACACCGTGACCGAGATGCGGCGCCGCATCGAGGTCGCCCGCGTGTACAGCCGGCACGTCGCCGACCAGTACGCGGAGGCGATGGAATCCGGCGGCCCCGCGGCGGCAGCCGAGCTGGTGCCCCAGGCCTGCTTCGCCAAGAACACCGCCGTCGAGTGCGGCGAATGGGTCGCCAACGAGGCGGTGCAGCTCTTCGGCGGCCACGGCTACATGTCCGAGTACGAGGTCTCCCGGCACTACCGCGACGTCCGCATCCTCGGCATCGGCGGCGGCACGACGCAGATCCTCACGACGCTCGCGGCGAACCGCCTCGGCTACAAGTGAACCCCGTAGACCGCGCCCCGCGCGCACACGACGACGAAGGACTCGACTCATGACGGTGCTCCGCAGCACCCCCTCCCCCGACGCGGCCGCGTACCGCGAGACGATGCTCGGCAAACTCGCCGACCTCACCACCGAGTTCGACAAGGCCCTCGCGGGCGGCGGCGAGAAGTACGTCGAGCGGCACCGGGGACGCGGCAAGCTCACCGCCCGCGAACGCATCGACAGCGTCCTCGACCCCGCCTCGCCCTTCCTCGAGCTGATGCCGCTCGCCGCCTGGGGCAGCGACTTCCAGGTCGGCGCGTCCCTCGTCGGCGGCATCGGCGTGGTCGAGGGCGTCGAGGTGATGGTGGTCGCCAACGACCCCACCGTCAAGGGCGGCACCTCCAACCCGTGGACGCTGCGCAAGTCGCTGCGCCTCAACGACATCGCCCGCGAGAACCGCCTCCCCGTGCTCTCGCTCGTCGAGTCCGGCGGCGCCGACCTCCCCACGCAGAAGGAGGTCTTCGTCCCCGGCGGCGCGATGTTCCGCAATCTCACGCAGCTGTCGAAGGCCGGGATCCCCACGATCTCCGTCGTCTACGGCAACTCCACCGCGGGCGGCGCCTACATCCCCGGCATGAGCGACCACGTCGTGATGATCAAGGAGCGCTCCAAGGTCTTCCTCGCCGGCCCGCCCCTGGTGAAGGCCGCGACGGGCGAGATCTCCGACGACGAGACGCTCGGCGGCGCAGAGATGCACTCGCGCACCTCGGGCCTCGGCGACTACCTGGCCAGCGACGAGCTCGACGCGGCCCGTATCGCCCGCTCGATCGTCAAGCGGCTCAACTGGCGCAAGCAGGGCACGGCCCCGTCGAGCCAGGTCCTGCCCCCGCGGTACGACGCCGAGGGCCTGCTCGACATCGTCCCGGACGATCTCAAGATCCCCTTCGACCCGCGTGAGATCATCGCCCACATCGTCGACGACTCCGACTATGACGAGTTCAAGCCGCTCTACGGCGGCTCGCTCACCACCGGCTGGGCGAACCTGCACGGCTACCCCATCGGCATCCTCGCCAACGCCCGCGGCGTCCTGTTCTCCGAGGAGGCCCAGAAGGCCACGCAGTTCATCCAGCTGGCGAACCGCTACGACACGCCACTGCTGTTCATCCACAACACCACCGGCTACATGGTGGGCGCCGAGTACGAGCGCGGCGGCATGATCAAGCACGGCTCGATGATGATCAACGCCGTCTCCAACTCGGAGGTGCCGCACCTCTCGCTCATCGCCGGCGCCTCCTACGGTGCCGGGCACTACGGCATGGCGGGCCGCGCCTTCAACCCGCGGTTCCTGTTCTCCTGGCCCAGCGCACGCTCGGCCGTCATGGGCGCCAAGCAACTCGCCGACGTCGTCACCGAGGTCGCCGCCGCCTCGGCAGCGTCCCGCGGCCAGGCCATGGACCCCGCCTTCGTGGACGGCATGCGCACCGCCATCGAGACCCAGATCGACAAGGAGTCGCTGCCGGCCTTCATGTCCGGGATGCTCTACGACGACGGGATCATCGACCCCCGCGACACCCGCACGGTGCTCGGTATGGCCCTGTCCGCCATCCACAACGGCCCCGTCAACGGCACCTACGCCTTCGGCGTCTTCCGGATGTGAGTGAAATGACTGAGACTGCTTTCGATTCCGTCCTCGTCGCCAACCGCGGCGAGATCGCCCGCCGCGTCATCGCCGCGGCCCACGCCCGCGGCCTGCGCGCCGTGGCGGTCTACTCCGACCCGGATGCGAGCGCGCCGCACGTCGCCGAGGCCGACGAGGCCGTGCGCCTGCCCGGCGAGTCCCCCGCCGACACGTATCTGCAGGGCGAGAAGATCATCGCCGCGGCGAAGGCCACCGGCGCACAGGCGATCCACCCCGGCTACGGCTTCCTCTCCGAGAACGCCGACTTCGCCGCCGCGGTCCAGGCCGCCGGCATCGTCTGGATCGGACCCTCACCCGACGCGATCACCGCGATGGGCTCCAAGGTCGCGGCGAAGGCCCGGCTCGCCGAGGCCGGCGTGCCCATGCTCACGAACCTCACCCCGGACCAGGTGTCCGACAGCGACTTCCCCGTCCTGGTGAAGGCGTCCGCCGGCGGCGGCGGGCGCGGCATGCGCGTCGTGCGCACCCGCGGCGAGCTCGAGGAGAACCTCGCGGCCGCGGAGCGCGAAGCGAAGTCCGCGTTCGGCGACGGCACCGTCTTCTGCGAGCGCTACCTCGAGCGCGGCCGGCACATCGAGGTCCAGGTGATGGCCGACTCCCAGGGCACCGTCTGGGCCGTGGGCGAGCGCGAATGCTCGATCCAGCGCCGCCACCAGAAGGTCCTCGAGGAGGCCCCGTCGCCGCTCGTCGAGCGGCATCCGGCGATGCGCACCGCCCTGTACGAGGCGGCCGCCAACGCCGCCAAGGCCATCGGCTACACCGGCGCGGGCACCGTGGAGTTCCTCGCCACCGACGCCGGCGAGTTCTTCTTCCTCGAGGTGAACACCCGCCTGCAGGTCGAGCACCCCGTCACCGAGGCCACCACCGGCCTCGACCTCGTGGGCCTGCAGTTCGACGTGGCCGCAGGCCGGCCGCTGCCCTCCGCCGAGCCGCCCGCGACCCGCGGGTGGGCGATCGAGGCCCGCCTCTACGCCGAGGATCCCGCCAACGACTGGCGGCCCGCCGCCGGCACCGTCCACCGCTTCGAGGTTCCCGGTGTGGTCAGCGAGTTCTCCGGGCCGGATCGTCCCGGCATCCGGCTCGACAGCGCGCTCGCGCGGCGGGACAGCGTCGTCGAGGTCTTCTACGATCCGATGCTCGCCAAGGTGATCGGCTTCGCGCCGACCCGCGCGCAGGCACTCGCCATCACCGAGGCAGCACTGCGGAAGGCAACGATCCACGGCCTCACGACGAACCGTGACCTGCTGGTCCGCATCCTCGCGGACGCGGACTTCAAAGCCGGCGACTTCGCCACCGACTTCCTCACCGGCGAGCGGCTCGAGCGCCTGGCCGCGCCGCTGCTCGACGAGGCGGAGCTCGCGGAGGCGGCATCCGCAGCCGGCGCCGTGCTGGATCGCCGGGGTGCCGCCGCGAGCCCGCTGCCGCACGTCGCGCCCGGCTGGCGCAACATCGGTGCGCGCAGCCTGGTGCCCGAGTTCCGGACCGCGGACGAGCGCGAGTTCCGGGCCGACACCGGCCAGGTCGCGACCGTCGTCGACGACGGTGACCGTGCGACGGTCGCGGTGGAGCGCGACGGTATCCGGCGCACCGTCGCCGTGACCGCCTACCCGGGCGATCGCACCGTCGTGGAGGTGGAGACCGCGCGCGGCGCGGCGACCCTGACGCTCGTCGACCCTCTGCCGTCGGCCGACGCCGCGGCGGCGGCCGGCTCCCTGCTCGCGCCGATGCCCGGCGTGATCACCCGGATCGGCGCGCAGGAGGGCGATTCCGTCGCCGCCGGGCAACCGGTGCTGTGGATGGAGGCCATGAAGATGGAGCACGCGATCTCCGCTCCCACCGACGGAGTCATCGCCTCGATCCCGGTCGAGGTGGGCCAGAACATCGATGCCGGCGCCGTGGTCGCCGTGCTGGAAGATTCAGGAGACAACGAGGAATGAGCACCACCAGCATTTCCATGGACGTCATCGAGTCCGAGGAGCGCCAGGCGCTCCGCAAGACCGTCTCGGACCTGGGCAAGCAGTACGGCCCCGCGTACATGCGCGAGAAGATCGCGGCGGGCGAGGGCCCCACCGAGCTGTGGAAGGCCGCGGGCGATCTCGGCCTCGTCGGCGTGAACATCGCCGAGCAGTACGGCGGCGGCGGGGCCGGCATGTACGAGCTGGGCATCGTCGGCGAGGAACTCGCCGCGGCCGGCTCCTCGCTGCTCATGCTCGTGGTCTCGCCCGCCATCAACGGCACGATCATCTCCAAGTTCGGCACGGAGGAGCAGAAGCAGCGCTGGCTGCCGGGCATCGCCTCGGGCGAGACGATCGCCGCCTTCGCGATCACCGAGCCCGATGCGGGCAGCAACAGCCACCGGATCACCACCACCGCCCGCCGCGACGGCGACGACTGGATCATCTCGGGCCAGAAGACCTTCATCTCCGGCGTCGAGCTGGCCGACGTGATCCTCGTGGTCTCGCGCAGCGAGGACGCCAAGACCGGCAAGCTGCGCCCCGCACTGTTCCTCATGCCCACGGACTCACCCGGGCTGCAGAAGACGAAGATCCCGATGGAGGTGGGCCTGCCGGAGTCGCAGTGGACGCTGTTCTTCGACGACGTGCGGCTGCCGGCCGACGCGCTCGTCGGCGAGCCCGACGCGGCCATCGCCCAGCTCTTCGCGGGGCTCAACCCCGAGCGGATCATGGCCGCCGCCGGCTCGGTGGGCTCGGCCCGCTACGCGATCGGCCGCGCGGTCGACTACGCCAAGCAGCGCACCGTCTTCAAGGTCCCGATCGGCGCGCACCAGGCCATCGCCCACCCGCTCGCCGAGCTCAAAGTCGAGACCGAGCTCGCGAAGCTCATGCTGCAGAAGGCCGCCACGCTCTACGACGCCGGCCAGGAGTTCGCGGCGGCGGAGGCCGCCAACATGGCGAAGTTCGCCGGCGGCGAGGCGGGCGCGAAGGCCGTGGACCGGGCGATCCACTCGCTCGGCGGCAACGGCCTGACCACCGAGTACGGGCTGGCGCAGATGCTGGTGGCGTCGAGGCTGTTCCGCATCGCGCCGGTGAGCCGCGAGATGGTGCTCAACTTCATCTCCGAGCACTCGCTCGGCCTGCCCAAGAGTTACTAGGAGTCCGCATGACCGAACCCCTGGTCCGGTACGAGAACAAGGGCGGCGCCGCGTATCTCACGATCGACAGCCCGCACAACCGCAACGCGATCTCCCAGCGGCTCCTCGCCGACCTGAGCGCCGGGCTGGAGCGCGCGGCAGCCGACGACGTCGCCCGGGCCGTGGTGCTCACGCACACCGGCACCACCTTCTGCGCGGGTGCGGACCTCAAGGAGGCGGCCGCCAACGGGGCCGGCTCGGACCCGAAATCGCGCACCCTCGCCATGATCGGCGCCATGCGCGGCATCATCGAGTGCCCTAAGCCGGTGATCGCCCAGGTCGACGGGCACGTGCGCGCCGGCGGATTCGGGCTCATCGGCTCGTGCGACTTCGTCTTCGCCGGCCCCGCGGCGTCGTTCGCCGTGACGGAGACGCGGATCGGCGTCGCGCCGGCGATGGTCTCGCTGGTGCTGCTCCCGCACCTGCCCTCCCGGGTCGCCTCCACCCTCCTGCTCACGGGCCGGAAGTTCGACGGTGCGCGGGCCGCCGAGTACGGGCTCATCACCGCCGCCGTCGACGATCCCGCGGCGGCCGTCGCGGAGCAGCTGGCCGAACTGCAGCTGTGCAGCCCGCAGGGCCTGCGGGAGACGAAACAGATCGTCTGGCACGACGTCCTGCGCTCGTTCGACGAGCGGGCCGACGCGCTCGGCGACCAGTCGGCACGGCTGTTCGGGTCGACGGAGTCGGTCGAGGGGATCACCGCGTTCCTGCAGAAGCGGGCGCCGAGCTGGGCGCAGCCGGCACCGTCGGCATAGGCTTATCCGCAATGGCACCCCTTCGTCCGCCCATCCGGGCGCCCCAGCAGTCCCGCAGCCGGGAGACCCGGCAGCGGCTGTTGGAGACCACGATCGCGTCCCTGGCCACCCGCGGCTGGGTCGCGACCACCGTCGGCAGCGTCGCCCGGCAAGCGGGCGTGTCACGCGGCGCGGCGCAGCACCACTTCCCCACCAGGGAGGACTTGATCAGCGCCGCGCTCGAGTACATGGGTGAGCAGCGCCTCGCCCACGTCGCGGCGGCGGGCGCAGCAGTGCCGGAGGGCCCTGAGCGGCCGTACGCCGTGGCGCGCCTGATCGTCGAGTACTACACCGACGACCTGTTCAAGGCGGCGCTGCACGTGTGGACCGCGGCCGCGAGCGACGACGCCCTCCGCGAGCGGATGCTGCCCTTCGAGAACAAGCACTCCCGCGAGGTGTTCCGGCTCGCGATGCGACTGCTCGGCGTGGACCATGACGACGAGGAAGCCCGCCGCGCGGTGCAGGCCACACTGGACCTCGCCCGCGGGCTGGGCCTCGCCGACCTGCTGTCCGACGATGAGGCGCGCCGCGAGCAGGTCGTCGACTTCTGGGGCAGGCAGCTCGCGGCCATCGTCGCGCAGCACTGATCGGGACGGGTCGCCTCAGTCCCGGTCGGACCTGACCAACCGCTCCAGCCGATCGAGATCGCGGCGCAGGTCGGAGATCGCTCCGAGTGGGCCGGGTTCCGCCTGCGGGACGAAGCCCTCCGCGCGCAGCGCGCGCACGGCCATGTCGGAGAGCTGGGCCGCGATCGCGGCGCGATCATCGCCGTCCCGGTACCACCAAGCGATCCAGTTCAGCATCCCCACGACGCCGAGAGCGCCGGTGCGGGCGTCGACATCGCGGAACCGGCCCTCCCGAGCACCCGCCTCGATGACGGCGGTCAGCTCGCGCAGGACCTTGCGGCGGCTCGTCCGGTATCCCGCTGCGAGGCTCTCCGGAAGGTCGGCCTCCGAACGGATGAGCAACCGGAACCGGTCCGGCGACTCCATCTGGTTCAGGGCGAGCGATTCGGCCATCCGGCGGAGTTTCGTCTCGGGGTCGAGCCCCTCGATCGCGTTGATCTCGTGGAGGAGTTGCGCGGGTTCGGCCGCGACCTCGCTGACCAGTTGGCCGAACAGCTCGTCCTTGTTGGCGACGTAGTGGTACACCGCCTGCCGGGTCAGTCCGGTGGCGTCGGCGATGTCCTGCAGCGTGGTCCCGGCGACGCCGCGCTCGGCGAAGAGCCGCGCTGCGTTCTCCTTGATCTCCCGTTCGACCAGCTCCCGCCGCACGCTGGGGCGCCCGCGCCGCTTCGCCGGCGCGGGCGCCGCTGCCTTCTCCGTGGCCATGGAACCCAACCCTAGACCTCAGCCGGCGATCGCAACGAGGTCGACACGCTCGCTGACCAGCGCGGCGGCGGCCACGTCGCGCATCGCGGCGGGGACTTCCGCCACCACGATCGCAGGGGACGAACGCCGGATCCGCTCCGCCAGGTCGAGCCGGTCGAGGACCGCCTCGCGGTCGTCCGCGCCCGTGAGCCAATAGGTCTCGGCGGCGCGGAGCCCCTCGACGAGGCCCGTGGCCTCCGCGCTCCACGGCCTGGCCTCCGTGTGGATCTCGACGGTGCCGGTCGCATCGTGCAGCTCCGCCGGGGCGATGCGGCTGGGCAGGCGCCGCGCCGCGAGGGGCTGAGCGAGTACCCACTCCGTCACCTCTGCGGGCTCGGGGACCTCGTCGACGGTGACCCCGGCGTACGCCGCGAGCCCCGCCGGGACCACCTGCGGGGCGGTCTCGGCGAACCGCTCCAGCGAGACCTTGCCAGCGCGCGTCATGTACGCGATGAGCAACTGCGCCACCGGGATCGACGTCCGCTCCGGGAAGTCGTCCCACCAGGCCATCGACCGCTCCGCGATCGTCTGCAGGTAGTGCACGGCCGGGCGGCGCTCCTCCTCGTAGGCGGTCAGCGCCGATTCGAGGTCGTCCGCGGCGAGCACCGCCTTGTCCAGTGCGATCGCGTCCTCCATCGCCAGCTTGGTGCCGGAGCCGATGGAGTAGTGCGCGGTGTGGGCGGAATCCCCGAGCAGGACGATGTTCCCGGCGTGCCAGTTCGCGCAGCGCACCGTCCGGAACCGCGTCCACTTGGTGCGGTTGCCGATGAGGGGGTGCCCGTCGAGGGACTCGCGGAAGGCCTCCTCGAGGAACTTCAGAGAGACCTCGTCGTTCTCCGTGTTCGGCGTCTGCTCGGTGGTCACGTCGAATCCCGCGCGCTTCCAGGTCGCCTCGTCGGTCTCGATGAGGAAGGTGCTGCGGTCCTGCGCGTACGGGTAGGCGTGCGCCACGAAGGTGCCGTACTCGGTGGTCACGGGGGTGAACACGGCGGCGGGCAGCTGGTAGTCGGTGCCGGCCCACAGGTACAGGCCCTCGCCGAGGACGACCGACGGCCCGAACTCCGCCTCGTGCTCAGCGCGGGTGGCGCTGGAGATGCCGTCCGCGGCGACGATCAGGTCGGCGTCGAGGTCAGCGGCGGACCGCCGCTCGCCGAACCTGAGCACGACGCCCGCGTCCTGGGCGAACCGCTGCAGCACCGTCAGGAGGGTCGCCCGGCCGATGCCCAGCAACTCGCCGTGTGCGAGCCGCACCGCGGCGTCGCCGACCCGCATCGACATCTCGTGCGGGTGCGCCGCGGCGACGATCGCATCCAGCGAGGCCTCGTCGGCCTCCCGGAGGTTGCGCTGCGTGCGCGAGGCGAGTCCGACGCCGAAGCCGAAGGTCTTGTCGGGCACGCCCTGCTCGTAGACGGTGACCTCGGCCTCCGGGTGGCTGAGTTTGAGCAGGCGGGCGGCGTACAGCCCGCCGGGCCCGCCGCCGAGGACCGCGATGGTGTTCAGTTTCATGACTGCGCTCCTTCGAGAGCCTCGGCCTGCAACCGCTCGACGATGTCGGATCGCAGACTCTTCTTGTTGACCTTGCCCACGTTGGTCTGCGGCAGCGCCGCCACCCAGACCAGCCGCTCGGGCCACTTGAACTTCGCGACGCCCAGGGCGTCCATGTGTGCCTGTACCTGCGCCATGCTCAGCTCGGCCCCGGTCGCGGACACCACGAACGCGCAGGCCTTCTCGCCCAGCCGCTCGTCCGGCATGGCGACCACCGCGGCTGCCGCGATGTCGTCGTGCCGGAGCAGCAGGAGCTCGACCTCCTCGGCGTTGACCTTCTCGCCGCCACGGTTGATGAGGTCTTTGATCCGGCCCTCGATCGCGATGTACCGCTTCCCGTCCTCGAATTCGTGCAGTGCGGCCAGATCGCCGGTGCGGTAGAAACCGTCCGAGGTGAAGGCCGTCGCATTGTGCTCGGGCGCACCGAAGTACCCGGCGATCGTGTACGGGCCGCGGCAGCACAGCTCGCCGACGGCACCGGCCGGGAGGTCGTCCTCGGAGGACGGATCCAGGATCCGGACCTCGTCCGAGGCGGCGATCGGCAGCCCGACGGTGGCCGCCCGCGCCGCGGCCGGCGCGTCCAGGGGCGTGACGATGAACATGCCCTCGGACATACCGAACATCTGTCCCGCCCAGTGGTCGGCACCGTCGTCCAGCTTGGCGAACAGCTCCGGCGGGACCTTCGCCCCCGACAACACCGTGTGCCGGACCGTGGGCAACAGCTGATCGAACGCCGATGAGCCGGCGGCCTGGTAGTGCCCGTGCCCGATCAGCACGTCCGTCACCCCGCTGCGGCCGCACAGCTCGAACGACGACACCGCGTCGGGCGTGCCGAGGACCAGCGTGGCGCCCACCGCGTGGGACGCGTGCAGCGAGCACGAGATGCCGGCGTTGTGGATGATCGGGATCAGGTGCGCCACCCGGGAGTTCTCGTCCCACCCGAAGGTGCGGGCGTAGAAGAGGCCGTTGTTCCAGTACTCGGCGTGGATCCGCGGGATCACCTTCGGCACGCCGGTGGTCCCGCCCGAGAGTTGGAACACCGCGACGTCCTCGGGGTCCGTCTCCGCCTCGATGGCCTCGACCATGGCGCGCGCCTGCGCTGGGTCGATGTCGGCGCCCAGGTCCTCGATGCGGATCGTCCCGTCCTGAGGCTGCGGGGCCTCGATCGTGAGGACGTGCCGCAGCGTCGAGTGGCCCTCGCCGACCTCGCGGGCGAAGCCCACGAGGTCGAACGGCAGACCCGCCTCCACCAGGTGTGCGACGGCGCCCACCTTCTCGCTGATGTGCCCGATCTCGTGCATCCGGTGCTGGGACAGCGTCGCCACCGGGATGAGGCCGGCCTTGAGGACTCCGTACCAGGCCAGCACCGTCGACGCGCGGTTGGTGACCTGGAAGATCACCGGATCCAGGCGGCGCAGGCCCAGCCGGACAAGGCCCGCTGCGATGCGGTCGGTGCGCTCGTCGAGGTCGCGGTAGGTGTAGGTGGCCTCGGCGGTGATGAGGGCCGTCCGATCCGCGAACCGGACCGCCGCGTCGTGCAGGCGCGCCGAAGTGGCCCTGTCGCTCCACTCACCGCTCGCCCGGTAGGCCGCGGCGCGGTCGGCCGGATATCCGACCAGCCTTGCGTCCCAATCGAATGCAGTCACGTCGTTACCTTTCTGCGGGTGTCCGTACCCGGCTCACCGGGTGGGCGCGGCGGGCAGCAGCTCGGTCAGCTCGCCCACGTGGTCGGGATGGTCCGCCGGGACGATGCCCGAGTAGACGGCGGACCAGCAACCGGGGCAGCACTGCTGACGGAAGACGACCTCGGTGTCGACGTACTCCGTCGGGTCGGAGGTCACCTGCGGCCCGGCGGCATTCGACGGCCCCTCGTAGCGGGCCAGCGAGAGCTTGCCCGACTTGGTGTCGCCGAGCAGGCGACCGCAGTGGGCGCACGCGATGACACGCGCGTCGCCGATGGCGACCTCGGCGAGGTTGTCGTCGATGCGGCGCGCGGCCCGCAGGTCGACGGTGGCGTCCTGCGACTCCGGTACCTCGGAGCGGTCGCGCCGCTCGTCCAGCATGGAGGCGCGCAGATCCGCGGTGGCGGCCTCGTCGACCTCGCCGCCCACGACCACGACGCCGTAGTTGACCCGGGCACCGTCGTCGGTGACCTTGCCGTTCACCACATCCCGCGCCACGGATGCGGGCTCGCGGCGCAGCGGGTCGCCGTAGCCGCCACCTCCCTGCCAGTGCATGTACAGCACCTCGCCGGGGGCGAGGTAGCTCTCGGCGTAGCAGGCACCGGTCTCCTGGGTACCGCCCAGGTCCTCCAGCCCGCCGGGCAGCTCGCCCGCCGACAGCAGTTCCTGGATCCGGGAATCGCGTGCCAGGATCTCCAGCCCGGTGTTGCCGGGCAGGCCGCCGGCGAGGCCGCCGTTCTGCGCCACGGCCTTACCTGCGGAGGCGAAGACGAGGCCCATCGGGACGCTGGAACCGTACGGGGTGACCGCGAGGGAGGCGCTGACGCCGCCGCGCATGCGGCCGGGGCCGCCCGAGTCGGGCTCCTCGCGCCGCCAGAGGGTGAGCAGCGGGTACAGGAACTCGGTCATCTCGGTGTCCGGGATGCGGCCCATCGGGATGCAGAACAGGCCGCCCGTGTCCATGCCGTCGGAGACCGGACGCGCGCCGTAGCCACCGGCCATCGGCTCCATCATGATGTTGAGGAAGGGCACCGGCTGCTCGCCGCGCTCGTCGAGGCCGGCCACGACCGCGGTGTCCCACGTTCCGCAGCAGCTCGCCTGGACGTTCTTGCCGAGCTCGATGTTCTGGTCGAGCATCTGCGCGAGGCACTCGGCGATGAGATTGCCGGTGAGCCAGGCGGGCCCGATCGGGCCGCGACTGACGGCCGCGGGGAAGGTCGCGTTGTTGATCGTGCCCTCCTCCGAGACCAGGTCGAAACAGCGCATGAGGCCGCCGGCCGACCATGGGATGTCGCCCGCGAGGATCGGCAGCAGGGCCAGCATCACGCCGCCGCGCATGCCCGCATAGGTGCAGTTGATGACGCCGGTCTGCGGATCCGTGCCGGTGAAGTCGAAGACCAGCTTGTCGTCGGCCTTGGTCATCGCGACCGTGATCTTGTGCAGCCCACGGTCGCCCACGGACGCCTGGTCCTGGTAGCCGGTGGCCCTCCAGGTGCCGTTCGGCAGCCCCTCGAGCTTGGTGCGCAGGCGCGACTCGGCGTCGTTCATCATGCGCTTCATGACAGCCTTGACGGTGTCGGCGCCGTACTGCTCGATCACCGCGAGGAGGCGGTTGCGGCCGACGGTGTTCGCGCCGATCTTGGCGCGCAGGTCCAGGCCCACGAGCATCGGGACACGCGAGCGCCGGGTCCAGGCGTCGGCCACGTCGCGCTGCAGCTGATGATCGCGGACGACCTTGATGGGCGGCGTCGGCAGCGATTCGGAGAAGACGTCCTTGGCGGACGGGTCGAACGAGCCGAGGCCCGAACCGCCGAGGTCGGGCTCGTGGCAGATGGCGCTGGTCCACGCGAAGAGCTTGCCCTCGTGGAACACCGGCTAGTAGACGATCACGTCACTCTGGTGCAGGCCACCACCGACCCACGGGTCGTTGCAGAGGAACATGTCGCCGTCGGCGATGCCGGGGTTGTCGGCGCGGTGCTGCAGAGTCCAGTAGATCGCGAGGTCGACGGCGCCGACCAGCATGGTGTTGTAGAGGCCCACCTGAACCTCCTGGCCGACCTCGTCGCTCACGGCGAAGTCGAAGTCGTTGGCGTCGGTGACGATCGGCGAGCCGGACATGCGCTTGAGCGCCTCGCCCATCTCGTCGGTCACCGACCACAGGCGGTGGCGGATCACTTCGTAGGTGAGCGGGTCGACGGCGTCGATCTGCTCCTGGGTGACGGTGTGCAGTTCGACGTGCGCGCCGACGGCGCGGCCGAGGGCCTCGGGGTCGAGCGGACGGCTGGAGAAGATCTCCGAGCCGGGGATCGGTGCGGTCATGGTGGTTCTCCTTGGGGGATCAGGCGCGCGCGAGGGCGTCGGCGGGGTCGGTGACGATGGCGGCGGGCCGGTCCACGGCGATGTGCAGGTTGCCGAGCTTGTCGATGGTTCCGGTGGTGTCGTGCGGGACGACGACGGTGGTGGTCGGCACCTCGATCACCGCGGGACCGCGGAGCACGTGGCCGGCACGGAGCTTGGTGTAGTCGTAGATGTCCGTGTCCACGTAGCCGCGGGTCGCGCCGAGGCAGACCTTGCGGGTTCCGGTGAGCGCCTCGGACGCGTCGGCCGAGGCGGCCTCCGCCATCGGCGGCAGGGTCGGCGAGAACGGCAGGACGCCCGTGCCGCGCACGCGGTAGGTGATCGCCTGGATGCCCGCCTCGCGGAAGCCGGAGCCGGCGCCGTAGAGGTCCGCGTACTTGGCCTCGAACCTCTCCGCCGCCTCGGCCAGGTCCTGCGCGGTGAGATCCCCGCCGGGAATCGGTGTCGCGACCTCGGCGAGCTGCATCGAGTAGCGCATGTCGATCTCGCGCTCGATCTCGATCGACGAGAAGTGCAGGCCCTGGCGGTCGAGCATCGCCCGCACCTGCGCCTCGAGCTGCTCGAAGTTGCGCTGCACGCGCTGCGGGTCCAGCGGCAGCGCGGCCGGGTCGGACATCTCCTTGGCGAGCACGATGTCCGACGAGGCCAGGCCGTACGCCGAGAACGCGGAGGCCACCTGGCCGAGCGGGACGACGACGTCGGTGGCGCCGATCTCCTGCGCGTAGAGGCCGCAGTGCGCGGGGCCGGAACCGCCGAAGGCGTAGACGATGAAATCGCGCGGGTCGTGGCCCGCCTCGACGACGGTCTTGCGCAGCAGGTCGCCGGTCTGGGCGTTCTGCACCTCGTAGATGGCTGCGGCCGCATCCTCGATCGACAGTCCCAGCGGCTCGGCGAT
The DNA here is from genome assembly GCF_040611135.1 of Tsukamurella sp. NPDC003166. Classification (NCBI taxonomy): domain Bacteria; kingdom Bacillati; phylum Actinomycetota; class Actinomycetes; order Mycobacteriales; family Tsukamurellaceae; genus Tsukamurella; species Tsukamurella sp. NPDC003166. The sequence continues at coordinate 89,385 of NZ_JBEXNL010000012.1, read as the reverse complement.
GCGGGTCCGGATGGCCTCGCGGGCCAGGCTCACGTCCAGCGCGCGCCGGCCGCCGAGCAGGCCGCGCTCGGGGATGATGCCGAGCACGAGGTTGGCGTCGGTATTGGTGGGCTCGGTGCCGCCGGCGCCGTAGCAGGCGGGGCCTGGCACGGCCTGGGCGCTGTGCGGGCCGATCTGCAGGTTGCCGCCGGCGTCGAGCCAGGCGATCGCGCCGCCGCCCGAGCCGATGGCGTGCACCTCGAGGGTGGGCACGTTGATCGGGTGGTGGTTGATGATCGTGTTCGACGACCGCACCGGCTCGCCGTCGACGACGAGGCCCGCCAGGAAGGTGGTGCCGCCGGCGTCCGTCGCGATGATGTTGCGGTGGCCGAGCTGCTGGCCGAGCGAGACCGCGCCGACGACACCGCCGGTGAGGACCGAGCCGACCGTCGAGATCGCGTTGCCCGGAGCCTCGGCGGCGGCGACGGCGCCGCCGTTGCTCTGCATGACCAGGAGCGGGCCGGCGAGCTTCTTCTCGCGCAGCTTGCCTTCGAGTTCGCCCAGGTAGTCCCGCAGGCCGGGGCCGATCTGCGTGCTCATGATGGTGGTCGCGTTGCGGGCGAACTCACGGATGCGCGGGGAGACCTCGCTGGAGATCGCGACGAACAGGTTCGGGTCGACCTCGTGGGCGATCTCGCGGATGCGCTTCTCGTGCGTGTCGTTGCGGAAGGACCAGAGCAGGGACACGGCGATCGCGGTGATGCCGTCGGCCACGAGGGCGCGCACGGCCTCGCGGACCTCGGCCTCGTTCAGCGGGACGACGACCCGGCCGTCGCGGTCGACCCGCTCGGTGACCTCCATCGCGTGACGCTTGCGGACGAGGCCGTGGGACTTGCTCTGCCCGATCGGGTCCTGCAGCTCCTCGGGCGCCCGGCCGAGATAGCGGCCCTCGACGTTCATGATGTAGATCGAGTCGCGGTGGCCCTTGGTGGTGATGAAACCGATGTCCGGCACCTTGTTCATCACCAGAGCGTTCAGCGACGAGGTGGTGCCGTGCGCGATGTGATGGGTGTTCGCGAGCATGTCCTCGACCGACTGACCGAGTTGCTCCGCGAGTACCGCGAGCACGTCCATGACGCCCCCCGAGTAGTCGGGCGGGGTCGACGGTGCCTTGCCCGCCACGACCATGCCGTTGCCGTCGTCGAGGACGGCGTCCGTGAACGTTCCACCGACGTCCACACCGATTACATATGCCATGAGTACTGACTCTCCTTCGGCCGGGCTCCCGCAGTGACCGGGATCACTTCATTGACTGTCACGACGATTATTCGACGCCTTCGCAGAGAAAGTCAAGAGGGTGATGGACATCACCGAAAAATCTCACAGAGCCTTGACTGACCGACATTAACGTCGAATACTCGTCGTAGTCGCAAGTTAATTCTCGCCCCTGGAAGGACCTCCATGAGCACCCATCGGATCGGGCTCGTCGTACCGAGCAGCAACGTCACCGTCGAGACCGAACTGCCGAGGATCCTCGGCCGGCACCCGATCTCGGACTTCTCGTTCCACTCGACCCGGATGCGGATGCACACCGTCTCGCCCGAGGGGTTGAAGGCGATGAACGCGCAGCGCGAGCGGTGCATCCTCGAGATCGGCGACGCCTCCCCCGAGGTGATCCTGTACGCGTGCCTGGTCGCGATCATGGTCGGCGGGCCCGACGAGCACCGCCGGGTCGAAGGCGCCGTCGCCGAGCAGCTCGCCACCGGGGGTTCCGAGGCCAGGATCCGCTCGAGCGCCGGCGCGCTCGTCGAGGGACTCCAGGCCCTCGGCGCCAAGCGCATCGCGCTCGTGATGCCGTACATGAAGCCGCTCGCGCAGCAGGTCGTCGAGTACCTCGAGGCCGAGGGCTTCGACATCACCGATTGGCGGGCCCTCGAGGTCGCCGACAACAACGAGGTCGGCTGCATCCCCGGCGACCGGGTGATGGAGGCCGCCCGCTCCCTCGACGTCACGGGCCTCGACGCGCTCGTGATCAGTTGCTGCGTCCAGATGCCCTCACTGAGCCTGGTGCAGGCCGCCGAGGACGAGCTCGGCCTGCCCGTGCTCTCCGCGGCCACGGCCGGCGCGTACAGCATCCTGCGCGGCCTCGATCTCCCCGTCGCGATCGAGGGCGCCGGCAGCCTGCTGCGCGCCGACGTCGACTCCACCCCGGCCTGATCGCCGGGCTTTCATCCGAACACCCGAATCGACAAGGAGGACAGCATGTCCGATTCACAGCACCTGGTGAAGGGCGTCGACCATGTCGCCTACCCCACCTTCGACCCAGCCGGCACCGTCCGCTTCTACCGGGACACCCTCGGCTTCCCCGTCGTGCACTCGATCTGTGCCGCGGGCTGGGGTCCGGACCAGCACCCCGACTTCATCCACTTCTTCTTCGACATCGGCAACGAGGACCGGCTGGCCTTCTTCTACTACTTCGGGCTCGAGGAGTTCGACGGTGGGCCGCAGGGCGACGCGTACTCGAAGTTCGCCGAAGACGTGCCGATCTGGTTCATCCGCTCCCGCCACCTGGCCATCCACGTCGAGAGTGAGGAGCACCTGATGGAGTACCGCCGCCGCCTCGACGAGAGCGAGTGGCCCGTCGAGATGCAGATCCAGCACGAGACCATCGAGTCGATCTACACCCACGATCCCAACGGCTACATGATCGAGATCACCCGCGCGATGCGTCCCGTGACGCCGCAGGAGGACCTCGACGCGACCATCACCATCGACGCCCTCGTCGACGTGGTGTCCGGCCCGAACCCGTCGATGGACGCCCTGCTCGTGCGCAAGGCCGAGCTGATCGTCGAGCGCGCAGAAGAGTGGCAGTCCGCGCAGCCCGTCGCCGCCACCACGGCCGCCGAGTCCACGGAGGAGGTGACGGCGCGATGACCTCCGTCCTCGTCCTCGACGTTCCCGAGAACCGCCCCGTCGTCGACGTCGCCGCCACCGCGGAGACCGTCACCGTCGAGAAGATCGGTCCCTACTTCAAGGTCAGCGCCCCCGGCGCGATCGTCATCGATCGCCGGGCCACCGGCTGCCGGCACGCCGTCTGGTACAGCAGTGTGGCGGGCCTGCTCGACGCGCGGATCACGCAGTGGGACAAGGACGCCATGCGTGTGGAGCAGCGGTGAGCACGCCCGCCGCCGAGGCCCGACTCGGCGCGGGACGCTACATCGAGTCCGCTGAGATCCCCGCGGGCACGATCACCACGGCACACGAGCTGGCCACCGCCGACGGTGCCAAGGTGTACGGCATCCTGCGTACCCTCCGCGGGGCGCGCACCGTCGTCTCCCTGATGCATCCGCGACAGGACCTGAGCCACCACGTGCTCGTCCCCGAGCTCCTCGCGCGGGGCTTCGCCGTGTGGACGCAGGGCACCCGCTCGACCAACAACGACCTGAGCCTGATCCACGAGCAGGCGCTCCTCGACGCCGCGGCCGGCCAGGTCTTCCTGCGGGACCAGGGCTTCGAGAACCTGGCGACCCTGGGGCACTCGGGCGGCGGCACCCTGTACGCGTTCTACCACCAACAGGCCGGGCTGGCGCCCGCGGACCGGCTGCGGAAGGCACCGTCGGGCCGCCCCGTGGACCTGACGGTCGCGGACATGCCCGTGCCGGACGCGGCCGTCTTCATGGCGCCGCACCCGGGCCAGGGCGCGCTGCTGCAGCGGCTGATCGACCCGTCCGTCGCGGACGAGTCCGATCCGCTGTCCGTGGTGCCGGATCTCGATCCCTACTCCGCGGCGAACGGCTTCGCCGCGCCGGGCACCCCGTCGAGCTACTCCCCCGAGTTCATCGCCCGGTATCGCGCGGCGCAGGCCGAGCGGATCGCGCGGATCGACGCCGAGGCCGCGTCTCGCGTGGCCTCGGCCGACGAGGCCCGGGCCCGGTTCAAGGCCTCGCAGGACCCGGCGGACCGTCGGGCATCGCTCGCGCCCCGCGTGCTCACCGTGTACCGCACCGACGCCGACCTGCGCTTCGTCGACCCGTCGATCGACCCGAACGAGCGGCCCTACGGATCGCTGTTCGGCCGCCGCCCCGACCTCACGAACTACGGGCTCGTCGGCTTCGGACGCCTGGTGACCCCGGACGCGTGGATGTCGACGTGGTCGGCGAACACCACCAACGCCGACTTCCTGCGCTGCGCGCCGGGGGTCCGCGCCCCGACACTGTTCGTCGAGCTGACCGGCGACGCCGCGTGCTTCCCGGCGGACGCGACGGCCATGGTCGGCGCACTCGGAGCCGCCGACAAGGAGCATCGCCGCGTCGCTGGAACACATTTCGGCGGACCGATCCGGGCGGGCGCGCCCACCGGTGCGAGCCTCGCGGCGGCGGAGATCGGCGGCTGGCTCGCGGAACGGTTCGGCGCATGAAGACCCGGATCGTCACGGCCCTGTGCCTGTTCGCGCTCGTCCTCGAGGGCTACGACATCCTGATGTACGGCCTCGTCGTGCCCTCGCTGCTCAAGTACGCGCCGTGGGGCCTCGACACGGCGCAGGTCGGCTGGCTCGGCTCGATCGCGCCGCTGGGCATGCTGATCGGCGCGTTCGCGGCGGCCGCGCTGGGCGATAGGCTCGGCCGCCGCGCGACGCTGATCGGCGCGGTCGCGGTGTTCTCCGCAGCGATGCTGCTGTGCGCGCTCGCCCCGGGCTACGAGATGTTCGCGACCGGCAGGCTGGGGATCGGCCTGGGCGCGGGAACGCTCATGCCCACCGCCGCGGCGGCGATCGTGGAGGCCAGCCCGCCCGCCCTGCGCAACCGCATGGTCACCGTCGGCTTCGCGGGGACGTGCGTGGGCGGGATCCTGGCGGGCGTGCTGTCGCTGTGGCTCGTGCCCGCGTACGGTTTCCGGGCCATGTTCTGGGCCGGGGCGGTACCCGCCCTGGCACTGCTCCCCCTGCTGTGGCGCTTCTTCCCGCGGGGCTCGCGGTCCGACGGTGCCGCCCGCGCCGCCGGGCCGGTGGCCCGGACCGCGCAGGTGTTCCGCGCCGGCGGCGCACGAGCAACGATCGGCTTCTGGGTCGCGATGGCGCTGTGCCTCCTGCTGGTGTTCGGCGTCGCGGCGTGGCTGCCGAAGCTGATGCAGAACGCGGGCTACGGCCTGGCGGCGGCGCTGTCGTTCCTGCTGATCCTCAACGTCGGTGCTCTCGTGGGCACACTGGCGGGCGGGGCGCTGGCCGATCGCTACGGCATCCAGGCCGTCACCGCGGTCTTCTTCCTGGGCGCGGGCGTCGCGCTGTTGATCCTGACGGCGCAGCCGCCCACCGCTGCCGCGTACGTCCTGGTCCTCATCGCGGGCGCCGGAACCACCGGAACACAGATCCTGCTCAACGCCTACGTGGCGGCGTACTACCCCGCCGAGTGCCGCTCGGCGGGTGTCGGACTGGCGCTGGGCGTGGGGCGGCTCGGCGCCATCGCGGGCCCCACCTACGGGGCGTGGATCATCGGCTTCGGCGCCGGATACGGCTGGCAGATCACGGCGTTCGCCATCCCGGCGCTGCTCGGCGCGGGGGTCGTGATGTCGCTGGGCACGAGGCGAACGGAGCGCCGCGCCACCGGCCCGGCGGTCACCGTCGTCGACGGTGCCCCCGCCCCGATCTCGGAGCCCCTCACCCATCATCGATTCGAGGAGAACCCGACATGACCGACTTCGACGGACGGGTGGCGATCGTCACCGGTGCGGGCGGCGGCCTCGGCCGCGCGCACGCGGAAGCCCTGGCGCGTGCGGGCGCCCGGGTCGTCGTCAACGACGTGGGCGACGGTGCCGTCGCCGTCGCAGCGTCGATCGGCGCGGCCGGCGGCACCGCGATCGCGGACCGCACGGACATCACCGACGAGACCGCGGTCCGCGCCATGGTCGACGGTGTGCTCGCGCGCTGGGGCCGGATCGACATCCTCGTCAACAACGCCGGTGTCCTGCGCGACCGCAGCTTCGGCAAGTCCGATCTCGCGGACTTCCGCACGGTGCTCGACGTCCACCTGATGGGCTCGGTCCACTGCACCCACGCGGTGTGGCCGCACATGGCGGAGGCCGGCTACGGCCGGATCGTGATGACCACCTCGGTCTCGGGCATCTACGGCAACTTCGGCCAGGCCAACTACGGCGCCGCCAAGTCCGCCCTCGTCGGGCTCATGAACGTGCTCGCGATCGAGGGGCGCGCCAAGGGAATCCGCGTCAACGCCCTCGCCCCGACCGCGGCCACGCAGATGACCGAGGGCCTGATCGAGCCGGAGAAGGCAGCGCTCGTGACACCGGAGTCGATCTCCCCCGGCGTGCTGTTCCTGGTCTCCGAGAACGCCCCCACGGGGGTGATCCTCGGCGCCGGCGGCGGGGTGTTCGCCGTCTCGCGCATGGTCGAGTCCACACCCGTGTTCGTCCCCGAGGAGCAGCGCACGCCGGAGGGCATCGCGTCCCGGTGGGCGGAGATCGACGTGCTCACCGACCTCGACCGGTACGGCTCCGCGTTCGAGCAGACCGACCGGTACCTGCAGGCGATCCCCGCCACGACCGCCACGGAGAACAGCGATGCGTGAGGCCGTCATCGTCTCCACCGCCCGGACCCCGATCGGCCGCGCGTACAAGGGCGTCCACGCCGAAACACCCGGCCAGGAACTGGCGGGGCACGCCATCGCCGCCGCCGTCTCCCGCGCCGGGCTCGACGGTGCCGAGGTCGAGGACGTGGTCCTGGGTTGCGCGATGCAGGAGGGCAGCACCGGCTACAACACGGCCCGCCAGTCCGCGCTGCGCGCCGGCCTGCCGGTCACGGTGCCGGGCATGACGGTGGATCGCCAGTGCGCCTCGGGCCTGATGGCCGTGTCGATCGCGGCCACGGAGATCGTGGTCGACGGCCTGCAGGTGGCGGTCGGCGGTGGCGTGGAGTCGATCTCGCTGGTACAGAACGAGCACCGCAACGCCTACCGCACACAGGATCCGTGGCTCGTCGACAACGGCCACGACGTGTACGTCTCCATGCTGGAGACCGCCGAGAACGTGGCCCAGCGGTACGGCGTGACGCGGGAGGCGCAGGACGCGTACGCACTCGAGTCCCAGCGCCGCACCGCGGCCGCGCAGGAGGCGGGCCTGTTCTTCGGCGAGATCGTCCCGCTGCAGCGGGATCTCGACGAGGGGAACCGCCCGGGCACCACCGCCGAGGGGCTCGCGGGACTGAGGGCCGTCCTCCCCGACCGCGACGGCCACGCCGCCACCGTTTCGGCCGGCAACGCCTCGCAACTGTCCGACGGTGCCGCCGCCCTCGTCCTCATGGAGGCCGGCGAGGCGAGCCGGCGCGGACTCACGCCCCTCGGCGTGTACCGCGGGATCGCCGTCGCCGGATGCGAACCCGACGAGATGGGCATCGGCCCCGTGTTCGCCGTGCCGAAGCTCCTCGCCCAGCACGGGCTGACCGTCGACGACATCGACCTGTGGGAGCTCAACGAGGCCCTCGCCTCCCAGGCGCTGTACTGCCGCGACCGGCTGGGCATCGATCCCGCCAAGTACAACGTGAACGGCGGCGCCATCGCGATCGGGCACCCGTACGGCATGAGCGGTGCCCGCATGGTCGGCCACGCGCTGCTGGAGGGCCGCCGGCGGTCCGCGCGCTACGTCGTGGTGACGATGTGCATCGGCGGCGGCATGGGAGCCGCGGGGCTGTTCGAGCTCTGAGCTCGCGGCGCGCCGTCACCCCCAGGCGTGCACGCGGCCCCGAGTTTCGTACCAACCCAGCAGGTCCGGAGCGTCGATGGACCGCGGATCGACGTTGACGTCCCGGCCCGCGAGCATGGCCGTGATCGGGATCTCGAGCTTCTTGCCGGTGCGGGTGTGCGGGATCCCCGGCGCTTCGATCACCTCGTCGGGCACGTGGCGCGGTGACAGGCGGGACCGGACCTCGGTGCGGATGCGCTGCTCGAGTTCGTCGGTGAGTTCGGCGCCGGGTAGGAGGGTGACGAACATGGGCATCCAGTAGGTCGCGCCGGGCCCGTCGACACCGACGACCATGGCCTCCGCGACCTCGGGGATGCCTTCGACCACGTCGTAGATGTCCGCCGAACCCATGCGGATGCCGTTGCGGTTGAGCGTCGCGTCACTGCGGCCGTGGATGGTCACGGACCCACGCTCGGTGACGCGCAGCCAGTCGCCGTGCCGCCAGACGTTCGGGGCGATGCCATCGGTCCACTCGTGCTCGAAGTACGCGGCTCGGTACTTCGCGTCGCCGGGGTCGTTCCAGAAGTGGATGGGCATCGACGGCATGGGGAGCGTGATGACCATTTCGCCGACCTCGTCGATCAGCGGGGTGCGATCGGGGCCCCAGGCCTCCAGCGCGCACCCGAGGTAGCGCACCGTCAGCTCGCCCGGCACGTAGGGCACCGACGGGGTGCCGCCGCAGAAGCCACTGCACACATCGGTACCACCCGAGGTCGAGCTGATGGGAATCCCCGCGGCGACGTGCTCGTCGATCCACGTGAACAGGTCCGGAGCGAGGGGCGAGCCGGTGCTGGCGACGGTGCGGAGCGCGAGCCGGTGGTCCCGGCCGGGCTCGAGTGCGGCCTTGCGCGAGGCCTGCAGCTGGCCCGGACTGGTGCCGAAGAAGGTCACCGCCTCGTCTTGGCAGATCTGCCACAGTCGATCGGCGGTGGGCGCGGTCGGGTGTCCCGAGAAGGTGACGATCGTCGAGCCCATGAGCAGCCCGGAGAGCTGGAGGTTCCACATCATCCACGACAGCGCGGTGTGCCAGAAGAAGACATCGCCCGGCCCGATCTCGTTGTGCAGACCCAAGATCTTCACGTGCTCGATCAGGATGCCGCCGTGGCCCTGCACGATGCCCTTGGGCTTGCCCGTCGTGCCCGACGAGAACAGCACCCACAGGGGATGATCGAAGGGGACCCGCACGGGCCGCAGCGGCGGGGTCGTGTCCGTCGGCTCGGGCAGCCCTGTGATCACGTGCGAGGCCGGACCCCCAGCAGTCCCGCCAGTTCCGCGGTGTCCGAGCGCTTGTCGACGTACTTGCCGCCGAACCGGTACCCATCACGGGCGAAGAGCACCTTCGGCTCCAGCTGAGCCATCCGGCCCGCAGCGCCTTCCGGCGCGTAGTCCTGCCCGCAGCCCGACCAGATCGCGCCGATCGACGCCGTCGCCAGGAAGGCGATCACCGCGAAGGGTTCGTCCGGCAGGTATGCGGCGACCGTGTCTCCGAGCCCTACCCCCGCCGACCGCAACAGCTCCGCCGTCGCCGAGACCCGGGCCGGCAGCTCCAACCACGGGACCTCGACCCGGGCACCGTCGTCCGACACGCCCACGATCGCGGCGCCCGGGCGCGAGGCGAACCGGAGCACGCGATCGACGTAGTTCAGCTCCACCTCCGGGAACCATCGCGCCCCGGGCATCTCGCGTGAGACCAGCACGGGGCCGTGGCGCTCCCCCAGTTCGAAGAAGTCCCACACCCCGCCCCAGAACTGCTCGGGTTCCTCGATGGAGAAGCGGTGCACGGCCTCGTAATCGCCGGTGGGCAGGCCGACGGACTCGGCGAACCGGTCGATGATGAACATGGAAGTAGGACTCCTTCTTCGGACTGGGGGTCGGTGTTACTCGAAATCGATGAGGAGATCGCCGCCGTCGACGGAACCGACGGGGGGAATCGCTATGCGGCGCACCACACCCCCGACGGGAGTGGTGATGGCCGCCTCCATCTTCATGGCCTCGATGGTGCCGACGGTGCCGCCCGCCGCGACCTGCTCGCCGACGGCCACAGAAACCGTGACAACGCCGGAGAAGGGTGCCGCGACGTGCTTCGGGTTGTCCGGCTGCGCCTTCTCGGAGGTGGTGAGCGCGATGTCCAGGCTGCGATCGCGCACGACGACGGGCCGCATCTGCCCATTGATCAGGCACAGCACCGTGCGCATGCCGCGCGCGTCCGGCTCGCCGATCGCCTCGAGCCCGATGATCAACTCGACGCCGCGCTCCAGGCGGACGCGGTGCTCCTCGCCGGGCCGCAGGCCGTAGAAGAACTGGTTCGTCGACAGCGAGGTCGTGTCACCGTAGGCGCTGCGGTGCTCCTCGAACTCCCGGGTGGGACCGGGGAAGAGCAGCCGGTTGAGGGTCCGCTGCCGCGCCCGGCGGTCCGTCCCGGTCAACACCGCGAGGTCTGCGGGCTCCACTTCGGTCTCGCCGACGGCGGGCGCGCGCCCCTTGAGGGCCCGGGTGCGCAGGGGCTCCGGCCAGCCGCCGACCGGATCGCCGAGGTCGCCACGCAGGAAACCGATCACCGAATCGGGCAGGTCCTGCTTCGCGGGATCCGCAGCGAACTCCTCGGCGCTCACCCCCGAACCCACAAGCGCGAGAGCGAGATCGCCGACGACCTTCGATGAGGGAGTGACCTTGACGAGCCGGCCGAGCATCCGGTCAGCAGCGGCGTAGGCCGCCTCGACCTGTTCGAACCGGTCGTCGACGCCGAGCGCCACGGCCTGCTGCCGCAGGTTGGAGAGCTGTCCACCGGGGATCTCGTGGGTGTACACCCGCCCCGTCGGGGCCGGCAGCCCGGACTCGAAGGGCTTGTAGGTGGTGCGCAGCGCCTCCCAGTAGGGCTCGAGATCGCAGACCGCCGCCAGGTCGAGCCCGGTGTCCTTCTCGGTGGTGGCGGTGAGCGCGACGATCGACGACAGCGACGGCTGGCTCGTGGTACCCGCCAGGGGCGCCGCCGCGCCGTCGATCGCGTCGGCACCGGCCTGGATCGCGGCCAGGTAGGTCGCGAGTTGCCCACCCGGGGTGTCGTGGGTGTGCACGTGCACCGGTAGGTCGAACTCGCGGCGCAGGGCACCGACGAGGGCCGTGGCCGCCGGCGCGCGTAGCAGGCCCGCCATATCCTTGATCGCGAGCACGTGGGCGCCCGCGTCGACGATCTGCTCCGCGAGGCGGAGGTAGTAGTCGAGCGTGTACAGCTGCTCGCCGGGGTCGGAGAGATCACCCGTGTAGCAGACGGCGACCTCGGCCACCGCGGTGCCCGTGGCGCGCACGGCATCGATGGCGGGGCGCATCTGGTCGATGTTGTTGAGCGCGTCGAAGATCCGGAAGATGTCGACTCCGGTCGCCGCCGCCTCGGTGACGAAGGCGTCGGTCACCTCGGTCGGGTAGGGCGTGTACCCCACGGTGTTCCGCCCGCGCAGCAGCATCTGCAGGCAGATGTTCGGCATGGCCTCGCGGAGCGCGGCGAGTCGCTCCCAGGGGTCCTCCTTGAGGAAGCGCAGGGCCACGTCGTAGGTGGCGCCGCCCCAGCACTCGACCGAGAGCAGCTCCGGCGTGGACCGCGCCACGTACGGGGCCGCGGCGAGGAGGCTCGCCGTGCGCACGCGGGTGGCGAGGAGCGACTGGTGCGCGTCGCGGAAGGTGGTATCGGTGACCGCGAGCGCGCTCTGTTCCCGGAGCGCGCGGGCGAAGCCCTCGGGGCCGAGGAGGTCGAGCCGTTGCTTGGAGCCCGACGGTGCCGGCGCGGACAGGTCGATCGCCGGCAGCTTCGTCGCGGGGTACACCGCCGAGGGCCGTTCTCCGTAGGGCTTGTTGACGGTGACGTCGGCGAGATAGTTCAGGATGCGGGTGCCGCGGTCCGCGGAGCCTCGGGCAGTGAGCAGTTCCGGGTGTTCGGCGATGAAGGACGTGGTGACGCCGCCCGCACGGAAGTCGGGGTCGTCGAGTACGGCCTGCAGGAACGGAATGTTGGTCGCGACGCCGCGGATGCGGAACTCGGCGACGGCACGCCGGGCGCGGGTCACCGCGGTGGCGAAATCCGCTCCGCGACAGGTGAGCTTGACCAGCATCGAGTCGAAGTGCGCGCCCACCTCCGCACCGGCCGAGGTGGAGGAGTCCAGCCGGATCCCGGCGCCGCCCGGGGTGCGGTAGGCGGTGATGCGTCCGACGTCGGGCCGGAAGCCGTTCGCCGGGTCCTCGGTGGTGATCCGGCACTGCAGCGCGAATCCGCGGACCGTGATGCGCTCCTGCGTGATCCCGATCTCGGGGAGGGTCTCGCCCGCGGCGATGCGGAGCTGTGCGGCGACGAGGTCGACGTCGGTGATCTCCTCGGTGACGGTGTGCTCCACCTGGATCCGCGGGTTCATCTCGATGAAGACGTAGTTCCCGGCGGGGTCGAGCAGGAACTCGACGGTGCCCGCGCACGAGTAGCCGATGTGCCGGGCGAACGCCACGGCGTCGTCGCACATGCGTTGCCGCAGTTCGGGGGCCAGATCGGGGGCGGGCGCCAGTTCGATGACCTTCTGGTGGCGGCGCTGCACCGAGCAGTCACGCTCGTACAGGTGGACCACGTTTCCGGCGGCGTCCGCGAGGATCTGCACCTCGATGTGCCGGGGGTCGACCACGGCCTGCTCCAGGAAGACCGTGGCGTCGCCGAAGGCGGCCTCGGCCTCGCGGGACGCGGCCTCGATCGCTGCGCGCAGCTCCGCGAGGTCGTCGACCTTGCGCATGCCGCGCCCGCCGCCGCCGGCGACCGCCTTGACGAACAGGGGTGCGCCGATCTCCTCCGCCGCGCGGACCAGCTCGTCGGGATCGGCCGACGGGGCCGAGGATTTCAGCACCGGGAGCCCGGCCTCCCGCGCAGCGGCGATCGCGCGGGACTTGTTGCCGGTCAGGCGCAGCACCGCGGCGGACGGTCCAACGAACGTGATTCCCTCACGTTCGCAGGCGTCGGCGAGACCGGGATTCTCGGACAGGAAGCCGTAACCGGGGTAGATCGCGGTCGCCCCCGAGTCGAGCGCGGTCCGCACCATCTCGTCGATCGAGAGATAGGCCTGCACAGGGTGTCCCAGGGCGCCGATCTGGTAGGACTCGTCCGCCTTCGACCGGTGGAGAGAATTCCTGTCCTCGTACGGGTACACCGCGACGGTGGCGCAGTTGAGTTCCGTTGCGGCACGGAACCCTCGGATCGCGATCTCGCCCCGGTTGGCGACGAGCACCTTGCTGAACATGTCGGTTCTTCCTGCCTGCCGGCGAGCGGCGGTAGCTGCTGTCACGACCGGTGTCCCCGGCGTCGTGGTACGCCGGGGACACCAATCGGGTGGTCGGGCTCTCCGCTATTCGGAGCTGTGGGAGCCGGTCATGAGCGCAGCCAGATCCTCGGGCATGAGGAACGACGGCGGCGGGGGCGGGCCCCAGTTGAACAGGCTCTTGGCGCCCTCCCAGACGCCCGGCTTCCAGAGGGCGTCGTCGACGATGCAGTCGATGTCGGAGTAGTACTCGGAGAAGTTCCCCGCCGGGTCCTTGAGGTACCAGAAGAAGTTCGACCCGATGTGGTGCCGCCCGAGGCCCCAGATGTGCCGCTCAGGGTTGTCCTCGAGCATCGCCATCGCACCACGACCGATCTCGTCGATGTCATCGACCTGCCACGACGTGTGGTGGAGGAAGTTGACCGGCGCCTGCTGCACGAGCACGTTGTGGTGGTCCGTCGAGCAGCGCATGAACGCTGCGAGCGAGGGGACCTCGTCGCTGACCTTGAAGCCGATCCCCTCGGTGAAGAACCGCTGGGTGGCCGCCTGGTCGGTGGACCCGATCACCACGTGACCGAGCTTGTGCGGGCGCACCTGTCCCTCACGCTCGATCCCAGGAGCCCGACCGGCGCGCTCGATCCGGCCGGGACCGTTGTACGGCGTCGCCGGCACCGGTTCCTGTTCGATCCGATCGGCGATGGACACAACCGCCTTGAAGCCGGCGATCGGCTCGTTCACCGTCACCGCGGTGTCGGAGCGCTCCGCGACCAGGTCCAGCGCGGCGAGCTGGCGCTCGACGCGGTCGAGGTCGTCGGCATCGTCGACCCCGATCCCGATCTCCAGGAGCCTGCGCTGCGCGGAGTGCGCGAGCCGGAACTGCTCGCCGCCGTCGGACGTCGCAAAGGCGTTGCCGCCCAGCGGAGTGAGCCCGAAGTCGGTGTAGTAGGCCGCGGTGGCCTCGACGTCCGGGACGCCGACGGTGATCGCGGTCAGTCGATGCAGAGGCATGTCCTTCTCCTTGTTCTAGCTCGCGGACGCCGTGGTGTGGCGCTTGCCGGGAACGCACTTCTGGCGCAGTTCCCCGAGTCCTTCGATCCGGGTGACGATCTCCTCGCCGGCCTGCAGGAAACGCTTCGGGTTCATCCCGCCGCCGACGCCGCTGGGGGTACCAGTGAAGATCAGGTCGCCCGGCAGCAGCGGCAATACCGCCGATAGCCGCTCGATCAGCACGGGGATCGAGAAGATCAGCCCGCTGGTACGGCTGTGCTGCACCTGATCGCCGTCGATGGCGGCGCTGATCTCGAGGTCCGACGGGTCGTCGAGCTCGTCGAGGGTGACCACCGCGGGACCGACGGGCGAGAACCCGGGGAAGGACTTGCCGAGACTGAACTGCGGGGCCGGCGGAACCAACTGCCGCGTCCGCTCGGAGAAGTCCTGGCCGACGGTCAGGCCCGCGACGTACTCCCAGGCGTCCCCCGCGGCGACATCGCGGGCCGTCTTCCCGATCACGACGACCAGTTCGGCCTCCCAGTCGACGGTGTCCGTCGGCAGTTCCAGCTCGCCGACCGGGCCGGCGAGTGAGGTCCGGAACTTCGTGAACACGGGCGGCTCGACCGGGAAGTCCAGCCCGGATTCGATGGCGTGCTCGCGGTAGTTCAGGCCGATGGCGAAGACCTGGGCCGGCTCGGGCACGGCGGCACCCAGATCCGTCTCATCGTAGGCGGCGCCGGCCGGGAGCGCGGCGCCGCGCGCCCACTCCGCGAACTCCGCCCAATCCTGGTACACGGCCGTCGGGTCCGGGCCGAACCGGCCGGCGCTGGCGCGCTCGACGTCCACGGCGCCAGTGTCGGTCAGCAGCGTCAGGCGCCCACTGAGGTTTGCGATACGCATATCTGAACTCCTTGTCGTTTCTGTCGGCTCAGCGCAGCTCGGTCGCGAGGACCTGGTTCAGCGCGCCGCGCAGGACTGCCGCGGGATCCTCGGCAGCGCCGGTCGACCGGAAGGCGATGTACCGGTCGGGGCGGACCAGCAGCACCCCGTCGTCGGAGATGCCGCGATGGGTGCGGAACGAGAACCGGACGTCGACCAGGTCGGCACCGTCGATGCCGACGGTGGCGGCCTCCAGCGGCAGGCCGTTCTCGGCGGCGAGCTTGTTGGCCGCATCGACCCACGCACGCCCCTTCGGGCCGGCGAGGACGAGGAACTTGCCGCCGTGCACCAGCGAGACCAGCGGGAACCGCTCACCCTCGCGCTCGACGAAGGCGTGCGGCAGCGGCGCGCCCGGGCGGGTGGTGGGCTGGTAGATCCGGACCTCGTCGAGCTGAACCGGGGCGGGCGTACCGTCCGGCACCACCGCGGTCGAATCGTAGTGGTAGCCGAACTCGGTGTTGTGGTGGTGGAACTCGATCGTCTGGGAGACGACGGCGCGGTTCACCGCCTGCCGCTTCTCCGCGGACTGCGGGCCGTCGTGCCACAGCGGCGCGAGCTCGGCCCAGTTCTCCTCGGGCGTCTTCTCGGCCGACAGGTTGAGCGCCTGGTCGATGGTGAAGTGGTTCATCGCGTTGGCGATGGCGTTGTTGATGTTGTTCTGGTCCACGGGCTTGCGCTCGGCCTCGTACGTGTCCAGCAGGCCGTCGCCGGCGCGCCCTGCGAGCACGGCCGCGAGCTTCCAGCAGAGGTTGTAGACGTCGGCCATGGCCGAGGTGAGGCCGAGGCCGCCCGTCGGCGGATGGCGGTGCGCGGCGTCGCCGGCGATGAAGACGCGGCCCACGCGGAACTTGTCCGCGATGACGCCCTCCATCACCCAGGGGCTGATCTTGTGCACCTCGACGGGGTGGTCGGCCGGGAGGCCCAGCGTGTTGTACATGCGCTCGAGGACCTTCTCCTCGCGCATGGCATCGGGGTCGTCGTTGTCGTACTCCATGTGGAAGACCCACTCCTCCGACTTCGAGCCCCAGTTGTCGGGCCCCATCGGGACGAGCACGCCGGACCACGAGCCGCCGAAGTCGGGGTTGACCAGCCAGCGGATGAGAACGTCGTCGTCGGTGGCCCACTGCGACAGGTCCGCGGTCATGTGTACCGAGACCAGCTTCTTGATGTTGCGCGGGCCGTCGACCACGACGCCCACCTGCTTGCCGACGGTGCGGCCGCCGTCAGCGGCGATCAGGTACTGCGCACGCACCGTGTACTCGGTGTCGGCGTCCTTGTCTCGGACGGTTGCGGTCACGCCGTCCGCATCCTGGACCACGGTGAGGACCTCATGGTTGAAGCGGACGTTGCCGGGGTTGAGCTTCTCGGCGTGGTCGCGCAGCACGGGCTCCAGCCGGATCTGCGGCAGGTTGCAGGTGCGGCACGGGCTGGCGGCCACATAGGCGGGGTCGGTGTAGCCGCCGCCCCAGACCTCGAGCACGCCGAGGCGCTTGCCGTAGTCCTCGTGCTTGCCGGTGAGGCCGGCGTACCAGCCGGTGGCCCGCATGTTCTCCGCGGGAGTGCTGCGCTTGTAGATCTCGGAGGCCACGCCGGCCTCTGTGAGGATCTCCATGGCGCGCTGGTTGAGGACGTGGGCCTTGGGGAGCTGCGACGTGGTCGGCAGGCCGCTCAGCAGCAGCGACTCGACACCGAGGGTGGACAAGGTCATCGACGCGGTCAGGCCCGCGCCGCCGCCACCGACGATCAGGACGGGGGTTTCGATGATGTCGGACATGGGTGCCTCCTCGGGCTGTTCAGGAGCAGTTGCGGCCCTCCGGAAGGAGTGACCCGTGTCACTCGACGTGGTGACCATCACAGTATGCCCACATGAACATCGGCAAAGCAAGCGAAAAAAGATATTTGAGCCGACAATCGGTGAACTGCCTGCATCTGGGCTATTCTTGCGGCATGACATCGAGCACCGAGAAGGCGACACTCGCCGAGGTGGTACACGACCGGCTCCGCGACGAACTGCTTCGCGGCGAGCTGGCACCGGGTTCCAAGGTGCACATCAGCGAGACCGCGGCCCGCTTCGGCGTGAGCCCCAGCGTCCTGCGCGAGGCACTCACCCGGCTCGCCGAACGCGGCCTCGTGATCGCCATGCCGCAGCGCGGCTTCACCGTCTCCGACCTGTCCGTCGAGGGACTGCAGGACCTGACGCGCGCCCGCACGCTGATCGAGGCGATCGCGCTGCGGGAATCGATCGCCGACGGTGACCTGACCTGGGAGTCCAGCGTGCTCGCGGCGCACCACCGCTTGCAGCGGACGCCGATGACGGGCGACGACGGCAGGTTCAACCCGGACTGGTCCGAGGCCCACCGGCAGTTCCACCACGTGCTGCTGGCCGGCGGATCGAGCAAGCGGCTCACCGGCATCGCCGACGGCCTGCGGGACTGCTCGGACCTGTACATCCACTGGTCGCGCACCCTCGCACACGACGACCACCGCGACGCCGCCGCCGAGCACCAGCAGATCGCGGACCTCACCCTCGCCCGCGATGCCGACGCAGCGGCAACAGCCCTGGTCGCACACATCGAGCGCACCACCGAAGTCCTGATCGGCTACGCCGCAGCGGTGGCCGAGGCCGACACCGCGAGCGCCTGATTCAGCCGGCCGGTACGAACAGCACCAGGCGGTGCGCCGAATCATCGGCCGACTGGAGCACCACCTGGTCGTACGCGGTCACCGCGCCGTCGTCGCCGCACAGCCGAACCCGGATCCGTAGGTGCGGCCGGACCGCGTCGTTCCGCTCCCAGAGCGCCGCGAACTCGGGACTGATCCGGGCCAGGTCCGCGATCCACTCCCCTGTCGGGATTCCCGACGGTGCGCTCGTGCGCACGACGCCGATCACCGTGCGGCGCATGGCGTCGAGGTCCTCGAACCGATTCTGCAGTTGCTCGTCCGTGAACAGCAGGCGTACGTACAGACGTTCCTCGACCGGGACCCGGCCGAAGTCGATGAGCAGCGCCGCGGCCGCCGCGTTCCACGCCAGGATCGCGGTGAACGGGCCGACCACCACCGCCGGTAGGTCGCCGAGGTGGTCCAGCACGGCGGTCAGGGCACTGTCGGGACCGTTCGACGGTGCCGCGGGCGCGGGCTGGCCCAGGAGGCCGAGCGCGTACGCGGCCTGGTCACCGTCGAACCCGAGGACGGCACCGATGCGCTCGACGAGTTCCGGGCTGGGCACCGCGCGCCCCTGCTCGATGCGGGTGTAGTACTCCTCACTGATGAAGGCGCGCGCCGCGACCTCGCCACGACGAAGCCCGGGCACGCGGCGTCTTCCCGGCGGCGCGGGAGCCTCGCCGCGGCGGGCCCGGAGAAAGGCCCCGAGCTGTGTATTCCGTGCGTCGCGGGCCATCAGCGTGTCTCATCCCGAAGGGGGATCATTTTTGCCCCCTGCAACGACCGCGCGCCGGGCGGCACGGTGAGGACATGACCGAGAACAACCGCATCGACGTTCACACCCACCTCGTTCCGTCCTTCTGGGGCGAAGCCCTCCCCGCGCACGGCGGAGATCCGTCGGGCTGGACCACCCCGCCCTGGAGCCCCGACGCCCACCTGAGCTTCATGGACGCCAACGGCATCGCCACGAGCGTACTGTCCCTGACCGCCCCGAGCGTGGTGGGTTGGAAGGGTTCCGAGCGGCGGGAGATGGCCCGCCGGGTCAACGAGTACACCGCGGGCCTGGTGAGCGACCGCCCCGACCGGTTCGGCAACTTCGCGACGGTGCCACTGCCGGACGTCGACGGCGCCGTGGCCGAAATCGACTACGCGCTCGGGGAACTCGGCGCCGACGGCGTCGTGCTGCTGTCGAACTACGAGGGCGTGTACCTGGGCGACGACAGCTATGCGCCGGTGTGGGAGGCCCTGAACCGGCACCGCGCCGTGGTGTTCATCCACCCCGGGCATCCGCTGCTGCCCGTGCTTCCGGGCGTCCCCGGCCCGGTCGTCGACTACCCCTTCGACACCACCCGCAACGCCGTGCACATGGCCTACAACAACGTTCCGCTGCGCTACCCGGACACGAAGATCATCCTCTCGCACGCCGGCGGGTTCGTCCCGTACGCGGCGATGCGCTTCTCCCTGGTGCGCTCGCTGCTGAACGTCGCAGCGGGCGGACCGACCCCCGAGGAGGTCCTGGAGCAACTGCGGGGCTTCTACTTCGACACCGCGCTGTCGGCGGGCCAGGCCACCATGGCCGCGCTGACCGACTTCGCCGATCCGTCGCGAATCCTCTTCGGCAGCGATTTCCCCTACGCGCCGGCGGCGCTCGGCACCCGCATCACCGAGGTGCTCGACGCGGACTCCGGATTGACGGCCGAACAGTCCGCAGCGATCAATCGCACCAACTCCCTCCCCCTGTTCCCGCGCCTGGGCTGATCCTGGCGAACACGCACGGGCCCGACCCAGCGGGTCGGGCCCGTGGGGTCGGCATCAGGCGCCGGCCGTCACGACGTCTCCCCGTGGCGATAGAAGCCCTCGCCGGTCTTGACCCCCAGCTTGCCCTCGTCGACGTACCGGCGGAGCAGCTCCCGCGGCCCGGTCGGCAGGTTCGGGTGCTGCTGCGCGTAGTGTTCCTCGATGTCGAGGACGACATCGAGTCCGACTGCGTCCATCAACTGGAACGGCCCGATCGGGGCTCCCATGTTGAGCCGGAACAGCGCATCGACAGAGGCGGGTTCCGCGACACCTTCTTCCACGACGGCCAGGGATTCGCGCTTGATGGCCGCCCACACCCTGTTGAAGATGAAGCCGGTGGACTCGCGGTGAGCGATGAACGGATGGACGTCGAACTCCGGCAGGATCCGCTGCAATGTCGCCAGGACTTCCGGGTCGGTCTCGCCGTCGGACATGAGGTCGGCACCGTTGGCGGCCGGCGGCATGTAGAAGTGCAGGTTGCACAGGCGGGTCCGGTCCGAGACCGCGTCCGCCATCAGTCGCGACGGGTACGACGAGGAGTTGGTCGCGAAGATGGTGTCGGGCGCCGCGGCCGCATCGATCGCCGACCACATGGCCTTTTTCACGTCGAGTCGCTCCGGCACCGTCTCGATGGCGAGCCAAGCGTCGTCGAGCGCCTCGGCGACGTCGGTGACGGGCACGACGGTGCCGGCCGCCCCCGATCCGCGCGCCTTGAGGACACCCGGAAGGGTCTCCTCGACGTACCGGACCGCCTCGGCGGCGGTCTCGGCGCTGCGGCTGTAGATCCGCACCAGCCCGCCGCGCGAGGCGAGCATCATGGCGATCCGGCGGCCGAGAGTGCCGGCGCCGAAGACGGCTACGGGACGATCGGCGATGTCGTCGAACGTGTACGAGAACGGCATGGGGACTCCTCCTACCTGAGACCGGTCCGAGCGGGACCCGGTGACGGCGCTCACACGCCGTCCTCACTGTAGCGCGAAGACCGACGTTTCGACCGAATATCTTTTTCTTATGGCTTTATCGACAACTCTTCGGATAGTCTGAGACCCGCGTCACAGCCGGCGGCACGGCTTAGCACACACGACGATCACGATCAGGAGTACCCATGAGCACCGACAGCCAGTACGACAGCCCCGCGTCCGGAGCGTCCGGCGTCCTCGTGATCGGGGCCGGCCCCGTCGGCCTTACGACAGCGCTCTACCTCGCGCGATCCGGATGGACCGTCACGGTGCTCGAGCGGTGGCCGAACGCCTATCCGCAGCCCCGGGCCGTGCACTTCGACGACGAGGTCGCCCGGCTGCTCGCCGATGCGGGACTCGCCGATCGCCTGGGTCCGCTCAGCGAGAAGGCGAGCACGTACGACTGGCAGAACCGAGCGGGAGAGACTCTGCTGCAGTTCGATTGGAGCGGCACGGGACCGTCGGGCTGGCCGCGCGCGAACATGTTCAACCAGCCCGCGCTCGAGGCCGAGCTCGCCTCCGCCGCGGAGACGCACGCGAACATCACCGTGCTACGCGGCTACGAGGCGGTGGCGCTGCGCGAGGAAGCGGACTCCGTGGTCGTCACCGCACACGGTCCTCTGGTCAAGCACAAGGCCTTCCGCGCGTCGTACGTGATCGGCTGCGACGGGGCGAACAGCTTCGTCCGCACGCACATGCCGACGTCGATGACCGACCTGGGCTTCTTCTTCGACTGGCTGATCGTCGACGTGATCCCCCAGGTACAGCGCGAATGGAGCCCGGTCAACCTGCAGATCTGCGATCCGGAGCGGCCCACCAGCGTCGTCTCCGGCGGGCCCGGGCGCCGGCGCTGGGAGTTCATGCGCATGCCCGGCGAGACCATCGACGAGCTGAACACCGACGAGACCGCCTGGCGCCTCCTGCAGCCGTGGAACCTGACTCCTGACAACGCCGACCTCGAGCGGCACGCCGTGTACACCTTCCAGGCACGGTGGGCCGACCGCTGGCGTGCCGGCCGGCTGCTCCTGGCCGGCGATGCGGCGCACCAGATGCCGCCCTTCGCGGGCCAGGGCATGTGCTCCGGCATCCGGGACGCGGCCAATCTCGCCTTCAAGCTGGATCTCGTCCTGCGCGATCAGGCTCACCCCGATCTACTCGACACCTACGGGACCGAGCGGTCGGGGCACGTCCAGCACGCCATCGGACTCTCGATCGAGCTCGGCAAGGTCATCTGCGTGACTGATCCGGCGGCCGTCGCGGAGCGCGACGGCTTCATGCTCAGCCAGGGTGGCGATCCGGACAAGGTCCTGCCGCCGATCCCTCCGGCGACCCTCACCGGCGGGCTGCTGCACCGCACGCCCGACGGTGCGCTCGGGGTCGGCGCCGGCCGCCTCAGCGGTCAGGGGCGCGTCACGCACCGGGGTCGCACGGGGCTGCTCGACGAAGTGCTCGGCACCGGTTTCCTCCTCGCCTCGATCATCGACGCGCGCGCCGAACTCTCCGCGGAACAGTCGGCCTTCCTCGACGCGCTGGGCGTGAGGATCGTGCGGTTCGTGGCGTCCGAAGCCGACGTCGAGACCGATGACGACGTCGTCGACCTCGACGACACCTACCTCACCCACATGACCGAGGTCAGCCACCTGTCAGCGCTAGTCCGTCCCGATCACTACCTGTTCGGCGTCGCGGTCGATCCCTCCGAGATCGGCCGGATCGTGGACGGTCTGCGCGCCCAGCTCAGTGGCGCCGCCCCCGTCGGGTCGGCGGCCGAAGTATGAGCGATTCCATGTCGGCGGGGCCGACGATCAACCGTCGGCGGGCCCTGTTCGGCACGGCCGCAGTGGCGTCCACCGCGGTCCTCGCTGCCTGCGCGGGACCGCAACAGGCCGGTGCGCCCAGCTCGTCCGCGGCGCCGTCGGGAACGGCGGGCGGCGGGGCGGGCCTCGTCGACGTGCACGCGCACTTCGTCACCGACGACTACATCGCCGCGGCGCGCTCGGTCGGCCACGAGAAGCCGGACGGCATGCCCGCCTGGCCGGCGTGGAACATCGACAAGCAGCTCGCCGACATGGATCGGCGAGCCATCCGCAAGGCGGTGCTGTCCATCTCCTCGCCGGGTGTGCACTTCGGCGATGATGCCCGGGCGGCCGAGCTCGCTCGCACGGTCAACGACCGAGCGACGGCGGAGGTCCGCGCCCATCCGACCCGGCTCGACCATTTCGCCTCGCTTCCGCTCCCGGACGTCGATGCGGCCGTCGTCGAGGCGCGACGGGCCCTGAGCGCCGGGGCGATCGGCGTCATCGTGATGTCGAACGCGGGTGGTCAGTACCTCGGAGACGCTGCGCTCGAACCGCTCTGGGCCGAGCTGGCATCGCGGCGGGCGATCGTCCTGGTGCACCCGACGTCGCCTCCCGGGTGGGAGCGGACCGCCTTGGGGCGGCCACGCCCCATGCTGGAGTTCATGTTCGACACGACGCGTTCCGTCGTCGATCTCGGATTCTCGGGCGTCCTCGCGCGGCACCCGGAGCTACGGATCGTCGTGCCGCACTCAGGCGCGACGCTCCCGATCCTCAGCGAGCGGATCGGGCTGTTCCAGAAGGGCATCGGTGTGCCGGCGGCGGAGCCGTGGGCGAAGACACTGCGCAAGCTCTGGTTCGACACCGCCGGGACGCCGTTCCCCACCGCCATCCCCGCCCTCGCGTCGCAAGCCGGCACCGAGCGGATCGTCTACGGCAGCGACTCGTGCTGGACTCCGGACGCCGCGATCGACGCCGTGCTCAAGGCCATCGACGAGGCCGCGCCGCCCACCGGGGCACGGAACTGGCGCGAACTCGCCGCGGCCAACGCCGAGCAGCTGTTACGGCGCGACTGACGACGGTGCGGCACGCGCGAACGCCCGACGGTGCGGTGGCACGGTCGGGCGTTCGTGCGCGGATGCCGACGGTAGCGGCCGCCGAGCGGCGGATCAGCGGCGGCGACGGCCCCGTCGGGCGTGGACGGCCGCGCGGGCGGCCTTGAGGCCGAACCGGCGTCCGGTGCGCGCGTCGACGACCGGGTCCTCGAACCCGGTGCCGAGGAACATCGCCTCGGACGCGGTCTCGGGCGCGTCGTCGGCCGTGTCGCGCAGGTACTTGTCCGGCAGCGACAGCTTGGCGATGGTCCGCCACGTCTTCGCGTACTGCACGTGCAGCGGGCCGATCGTGTACGGCAGGTCGTACTTCTCGCACAGCGCGCGCACCCGGATCGCGATCTGCGACAGCCGGTTCGACGGCAGATCGGGGAACATGTGGTGCTCGATCTGGTAGCTCAGGTTGCCCGAGAGGAAGTCGACCGCTGGGCCGCCGGAGAGGTTCGCGCTGCCCAGCATCTGCCGCAGATACCACTCCGCCTGCGTCTCGTTGTCGACGTCCTGCTCGGTGAACTTCTCGGCACCGTCGGGGAAGTGGCCGCAGAAGATGACGGCGTTCGTCCACACGTTGCGGATCAGGTTCGCCGTGAGCGTCGCCGTCAGGGCCTTGCGCCAGCCCCGCCGGCCTCCCAGCGGAACACCCAGCAGCGGGGCCGCCGCGTAGTCCTTGAAGACCTGCCGCCCGATCTTCCGGCCCACGTCCCCCGCATCGGCCTTGAACTTCGCGCGGTCGAACCACGGCCGGTTCCACTTGGTGGCGGCCCGGCCGAGCTCGAGGTGCTGGATCGCCACGCCGTACTCGAAGAGCAGCATCAGCAGGGTGTTGTAGACCAGGTTCCCCGCATGGAAGGGCTGCCAGGGCTGATCCCGCGTGACCCGCAGCGTCTTGAAGCCCACGTCGTCGTCCATGTCGAGGACGTTCGTGTACTTGTGATGCACGTAATTGTGCGTGTGCTTCCACAGGCGCGAGGTACCCGCGTTGTCCCACTCCCACGTGGTCGAATGCACCTCGGGATCGTTCATCCAATCCCACTGCCCGTGCATGATGTTGTGCCCGAGCTCCATGTTCTCGATGACCTTCGCCAACCCCAGCGACACCGCCGACCCCCACCAGAAACCCCGCTTATGCGCCCCCAACAGCATCGCCCGCCCCGCCACCTCGAGCCCGCGCTGCGCCGCGATCGTCCGCCGCAAGTACTGCACATCCGTCTCACCGCGCACGGCCTCGATATCACGCCGGATCGCATCCAGCTCCGCCCCCAGAGTCTCCACGTCGGCCTCTGTGAGGTGCGCGTACTCGGGGATATCGGTGATCGCCATGCGGGCCCGCCCTTACCGGTCGTGGTCTACTAACCTACGCAACCGTAAGTTAGCGTCGGACGACAGTCAAGGTCTTCGCCGATTTTATGACGCGATATCTTTTTCATCGAGGCCTGACCGGTACCACCCCCACCGCGCGGCCCGCGTCCCCGAGTATTCGCCCCATGCGCTTGTAGTGGCGCAGAACCAGGGCACGGTCCTCGACCTGCAGGGCCGCGACCCGCTCGCTGAGCTGCTCCTCGAGGCGCTGCAGATCCCCGGGCGAGCGCAGCCAGAGCGTCAGCAGCAGATTCGTCGGACCGCCTGTCGTCGAGGCGCACAGCCGGACCTCGGGCATCGCGCTCAGCCCCGACATGACCTGGTTCATGCTCCCGGGCGCGACTCGGCACCACAGCGTCGCCGCCACGGGCCGGCCGCTGAGCGGCTGCGCCACCTCGCAACGGAGACCGACCGCTCCGGAGGAGATCAGGCGCTGGATCCTTCGGCGGACCGTCGTGATCCCCAGCCCGGTGGCGACGGCCGCCTCGCTGTAGCCGATCCGTCCGTCGACGCCGAGGAGATCCATCAGCGCCCGATCCCGGTGGTCGACGCGCGTGGACCGGGGATAGGCGAGCGGGCGGTCGTCGGTGACCCGGCGGATCGCCTCGGGAGACAACGCGCCGAGACGCCAGCCGGCGCCCTCCACCGTGATCACGGTGGCCACCTGGATCCTCGTCGACACCACGCCGTCGATCACCTCGAGTTCCTGGGTCAGCAGAGCCGTCAGCGCCTCGAGGTCGCGGACCATGCCGCTGACCAGGAGGTCGCGACGTCCCGTCGTGCGCTCGACGGTCGCCGCCCACGGGCGACCGACGAGAGCATCGGCGACGGCGTCGACGGATCCGGCGCCGCAGGAGATCTCGATGAAGGCGATCAGAGGTGGGCCGGACTCGGTGGCGCGGGGATAGGCGGAGACCCACGCACGCCCCGATTCGGTCAAGCCGCGCCACGTCCGACTGATCGTGGTCGGGTCGACGCGGAGAGCGCCGGCGGCGGCCACCCACGAGACACGCGGATTCACCTGGAGGACGCTGATCAATTCCTGCTCAGATTCCTGCAGATCGGCGAATTCCTGAGATTCGGGCGCCATGAACAGCAAGCTACGCACAATTTCGGCCTCGCGTCGCCCGAACTCTCAGGCTTGCCGAATCGCCGCGAGACGGCGGAAGCCGAAGGAGTCAACCGATGGACACCGACCACATCGAAACCGCGCCCCAAGAACCGGGACGTTCGAGGAAGGAGCTCACCGCTTCCACGGTGGGCGCGATCGTCGAATCGTTCGACTGGAACATCTACGCGGTCCTCGCCCCGTTCTTCGCCGCCGCCGTGTTCGGCGCGGGGAGCAGCGAGCTCCTCGCCGCGTACGCCGGATTCGCGGTGGGCTTCCTCGCCCGACCGCTCGGCAGCGTCCTGATCGGCCGGTTCAGCGACCGCCACGGCCGTCGGATCGGCCTCACGGTGAGTATGGCCGCGATCGCGATAGCGAGCCTCTGCATCGCCCTCCTGCCGTCGGCCGCGACCATCGGCGCCGCGTCCGCCGTCCTGGCCGTCGTCTTCCGCGTGGTGCAGGGCCTCGCCTACGGCGGCGAGACGCCGACGGTGGCCGCGTACGTGACGGAGGCCGCGCCGCGCGGCATGCGGTGGCGGTTCAGCGCCATCTCCTACGGGGGCATGATGATCGGCTCGCTCCTCGCGTTCGGAACGATCACCGTGCTGTACGCGGTGTTCGGGAAGGACGGGCTGTCCGACGGCGGATGGCGCTGGGGCTTCGCGATCGCCGCCGCACTCGGGCTCCTCGCCATCTGGGTCCGACGGTGCGCCCCCGAGTCCGCGGCCTTCGAACGCCTCAAGGAGGAGCACGGCACCGTCCGGCCGCCCGTCGGCACCGTCCTACGGGAGCACCGGTGGTCGTGCCTGGCGCTCCTCGGCATGTCGATCGCCGGCACCGTCCCCTTCTACTTCGAGATGATCTACCTGCCGGTGTACGCGCACAACCGCGGCATCGTCGATAAGGCGTCGGCGTCCAGCTACATGACCTTCGTCCTGGCGATGGTGCTCGTCGCGACGCTGTGCGCCGGCTGGCTCGCCGATCGCATCGGTCCGCTGGTCGTGGTGCGCACGGGCTTCGTGGTGCAGGCGCTGCTCACCCTCCCCCTGCTCTTCGCCATGCAGTCCCATGCCGTGCCCTTCTGGGCCGGCGCCTTGATCCTGGGCCTCATGACCGCCCCCGTGACCATGGCGATCAACCTGGTCGCCGGGCTCCTTTTCCCCGTCGAGGTCCGCGCGGTCGGGGCCGGCTTGGTCATCGGCGTCGCCACCATGCTCTTCGGCGGCACCTTCCCACTGCTCGCGGAGTGGCTGCACACCCACGGCGGCTACCCGGTACTGCCCTTCTACGTGACCGCCGCGGCCGTGGTGGGGCTCCTCGGCACCTTCGCCGCGATGCGGGCCCCCACCTTCGTGCAAGCGATGGCCGCCGAACCCTCGCTGCGACGCCGGCCCGTCGCGCTCGTTTGATCGCCGCCCCGACCTGACCAGCACCGACTGATCGCCCCGATCGGCGATCGAGGAGACCACCATGAGCGAATCCCGAACCACCACGATCATCGGCCGCGCACACCCCGCTCCGCCCGATCGCGAGACCGAGCTCCGACGCTACGGCGGTATCCTCGCCGGACTGCGGCTGGCTGCGGGCGCCTCTGGCCCCGCGACCCTGGAGGCGGTCCGGATCATGAAGGAAGCCGCCCTCATGGGCGTGCACGTGGCGTCCCGACTCGTCGGAACACTCGACGCCGCCGATCCACGCAGCGACGCGGGCCTGCACACGATCGATGCCATCCTGACCGACATGCACGGCGCGAAATGGAGCCTCGGCCGCGCCGACGGCACGTACATCGACGCTGCCGGCTCCGCGCCGACGACCGATCTCGAAGCCCTCCTGCACCGCTTTCGCGGCGCCCTGACGCGAGCGATCGAGGTCGCCGACGCGGTGATCGGAGAGACCGAGATTCCGGCCCCGATCTCGGAGCCCCTCGGACTCTCGGGCGAGACCCCACTCACCCCCGACGGTGCTCCCCTCGTGCCGTCCGTCTGCCCGGTCGTCGTACTCGAAGGCAGCAACCGCGAGATGGGCGTCCAGTACGCGAACCAGATTCTCGACATCTACGGACCGTGGATCTTCGCCCATCTCACGGAACACGTCGTTACGGACGAGGAGCGAGAGGTCCTCGCGCAGTGGACCGCAGAGCTCGAAAGGCACACCCCGGAGATCGTCGAGTTCGCCCACGGCTGGTCCGCCGGCGCGAACGACCGTGGAATCCCCTTGACACCGGAGCAGGCGGTCGCGGTGTGGACCGGCTATCTCCCGCCCGCGGACCACCACGTACTCATGGCGGAGGAACTCACCGAAGACAAGTCGTACGGCACGAACGTCTACAGCGGCGCCGTCGTCACCGCGAACGGCGAGACGGTCGACATGTGCAGCGGCTTCTGCGCGTGGGGCACTGCGACGGCGGACGGCAACCTGCACGCCGCGTCGACCACCGACCACGACTGCACCCACCAGGCAACCATCATGGCCTTCCCCGACAAGGGGAACAGCTTCGTCTACACCCCGTTCTCCGCCAACGGATTCATCCCCGGGCTCGGGCGGTTCTACATGGCCGGACACCCCGGATTCAACAGCAAGGGCGTGACCTACGTGCATCACGGGGGGCACGGCAACGAGGGCGCGAGCAACGGTGGCGGTCCACAGGAGGAGTGGGGATACGGGGTCCGACGCGGCGCCGCGACCTTCCATGCCCTTCAATTCGCGAACAGCGCCGAGGAAGCGCGCGACATGATGCTCGCGATGCCGGTGGGCGATCCCGGCCGGATCCTGGGCTCCGCGGGCGGCCTGTGGGCCGACGACGACTACGGCGTGGCGATCGAACAGCGGGCAGGCAGCCCGGAGCGCCCCCGTCCCGTCCTGCGGGAACGGACCGCGTCGCGGTCAGGCACGCCGATGGACGTGCTCTACGCGAACAACAATGCGCTGAGCCCCGATCCGGACGCGTGGCACGTCCCGGACGAGTTCGTCTTCGACGAGGAGGGTGGTTGGTACCTGCCCTTCCCCGAACGGCCCGGCACCACCGACGCGGGCACGGCGGCCGCGCGGCGCGGCACGCGGAACAGCGCGGCGCGCAACCGCTTCTTCGCGGACCAGGCGAACGCGGGCGTCGGCGGCATCGACGGAGACTTCCTGACGGCGATGTACCGCACGGGCGGAACGATCCCCGACGGTCCGTACGAAGATGCGGTCGCCGTGTGGAACGCGGGTGGTGAATGGGCCGCGTCGGCCGCGCACCGCGGGAACGCCTTCACCGCGGTCGTCGATCCCGCTGCCGGGGAGTACCGCGCGTGCGTCGGCCCGGCCGACCGCGACCTCGAGGTGCGCGAACCCAGCCACGGCTACTACTATGTGGACGAGACGGGCGAATTCTGGACCCTGCGCCTGCTGAGCGCCCCTTCCGACGTTCTCTCCGACGCTCTGCAGACCGCTCGAGACGCGGTCATCGAAGCCCGCGCCGCGGTGGAATCACTCGGTCGCGCGGTTCCGCGCGCCGATCGTCAGCTCCGGGATGCGGAGCAGTTCCTGGACGCGGCCACAAGCCTCGGGCCCATGGTGGATGGGCGACGGTCCGCAGTGCTTGCGGAGACATCGCGGCGATTGCGTCTCGCGTGCCGCGCACAGGTCCGCGCAGCTCAGGTCAGCTCACTGATGGAGCGGATCAGTCGATAGCGACGCCACTGGCACGCGATCGCAGCAGCAGGAGAGCCGTCGTCGTCTCGATGTGCGAGATGAGGGCGGCCTCCGTAGCTACAGGAGGTCCCGCGACAGCCGTTCGGACGATGCGGTCCTCGCCCGCGAAGTCCTGGACGACCGCCGCTCACGCCTTGTCGAGGTAGTCGCCGCGGTCGCCGCCGAGGACGACGTCGTTCATCGCCCGCAGGGCGGCGTGGTCCGCGAGTTCCGGGTCCTCGCCCACGATCTCGTACGCGAGGTCCCGCGCCGCGGCGAGCACGTCCCCGTCGGTCGCGAGGTCCAGGAAGCTCAGGCGCCGGGCGAGCCCGGACTGGTCCACGCCGAGGATGTCGCCGAAGCCGCGGTACTCCAGGTCGAGCTGGGCGAGGGCGAAGCCGTCGACGGTGTCCGCCACCGCGTTCAGCCGCCCCAGCGTGCGCTCGGATCCGCTCGCCGTGAAGAGCAGGCACAGCCCGGGCAGCCCGCCGCGACCCACCCGGCCGCGCAGCTGGTGCAGCTGGCTGATGCCGAACCGGTCCGCATCGCGGACCACCATGGTGGTCGCGTTCGCCACGTCGACGCCGACCTCGATCACCGTGGTGGCCACCAGGATATCGATCTCGCCGGCGGCGAAGGCGGCCATGATCTCCGACTTCTCCTCGGCGGGGAGGCGGCCGTGCAGGAGGGCGATCCGGTGCTCGCCGAGCGGGCCCGCGGCCAGTTCGTCGTACATCTCGATCGCCGACACGGTGTTCTGCTTCGTTTCGTCTTCTTCATCACGATCGTCGCGGGACGAGCTCCGCGCCTGCGCCTTCGGCGCAGCCGTCGGCTTGTCGAAATCGTAGTCCTCGTCGGTGAAACCGGCCTTGGCCTGTTCGCCCGTGGCGTCGTCGCCGATCCGGGGGCACACCACGTACACCTGACGCCCGGCGCGGACCTCCTCGTCGACGCGGGCCCACGCCCGAGCGACCCACGCCTCCCGCTCCGCCGGGACCACGGAGGTCTGGATCGGCTGCCGGCCGCGCGGCAGCTCGCGCAGTACCGAGGTCGCCATGTCGCCGAACTGGGCCAGGGCGACGGTGCGCGGGATCGGCGTGGCCGTCATCACCAGCAGGTGCGGCATGGAGTCGTCGTCGGTGCTCTCGCCGGTACCCTTGCGCCGCAGCCGGTCGCGCTGCTCCACGCCGAACCTGTGCTGCTCGTCGACCACGACCAGGCCCAGCCGGAAGAACTCGACCGTGTCCTCCAGCAGCGCGTGCGTGCCGATGACGATGCCGGCCTCGCCGGTCACGATGCGCAACAGCGCCGCGCGCCGCTGCTTGACCGTCATGGACCCCGTCAGCAGCGTCACCGTGGTGGCGGCGTCGGCCGCGCCCAGCTGCCCCGCCTCCGCGAGGTCGCCCAGCATCTTCGAGATCGAGAGCAGGTGCTGCGTGGCGAGGACCTCGGTCGGGGCCAGCAGCACCGCCTGGTGCCCCGCGTCGACCGCGGCGAGCATCGCCAGCAGCGCGACCAGCGTCTTGCCCGAGCCCACCTCGCCCTGCAGCAGCCGGGTCATCGGGTGATCGCGCGCCAGGTCCGCGAGGATCTCGGCGAGCACCTCCTCCTGGCCGGCGGTGAGGGAGAACGGGAGTCGCTCGCGCAGCCCGGCCTGGAGCGGACCGTCGGGCGCGTGCAGCGGCGGGGCGCTGACGGTGCCGACATCGTGCGCGCGGCGTGCCAGGGCGGTCTCGATCGCGACGGCCTCGTCGAACGCGAGCCGGCGCTTGGCCTGCTCCGACTGCGCTCGCCCGTCGGGCTTGTGCGCCGCGCGCACCGCCTCGTCCAAGCCCATCAGGCCGTGCAGCGCGAGGAACTCCATGGGCAGCGACTCCGGCACGGGCGCAAGCCGCTTGAGCAGCGCGTCCACGAGCGAGAGGATCAGCCACGTGGGCATGTTCTTGGTGCCGTGGTAGATCGGGACGGTCGGCTGCATCAGCAGGCTCAGGTCCGCGAACTTGAGCCGCTTCGAGCCGGCCTTGGTCGAGCCCGCCTCGTTCGCGGCCAGCGCCTCCGCCGAGGTGATCGTCGTGTCCGGCAGGACGAGCCACTCGGGGTGCGTCAGCTGCAGCTTCCCGTTGAACTCGCCGAGCCTGCCGATGAGCAACAGCTGACGGTCGGGCTGGATCGGCTTGGGCAGGTAGTTGAAGAAGGTCACGTCGTAGGCGCGGACCTTGTTGACCACCTGCACCTTGAACATCTTCTTGCCGCGATGGTGCGCCCGCGGCGGCGTGATCGCCGTGACGGTGCCGATGACCACCACGTCGTCGCCGATCCGGGGCTCGGAGCGCCGCGTACCGTCGTCCTCGACGGCCCCGCCCTCGTACCGGAACGGGAAGTGCCGCAGCAGGTCCCCGGCGGTGTACAGCCCGAGCTCCGTGGTGACCAGCTCGGCGATCTCGGGATCGAGGGCCCGCGCCAGCGGCGTCTGCAGCGTGAGGTCGCGTGCAGCGGTCATTCGACGCCGATCTCCATCACGCTGGCGCTCTGCCCACCGCGGTAGCCCATCACCTCGACCTCGGGCCGGTCCGGGCGCAGCGCCGCACTCACCCGATCGGGGAAGTCGCCGTCGGCCGCGTCGCCGAGCAGCACCGTGACCATGTCCCCGCCCGTGGCGAGCAGCAGCTCCGTGAGCGCCTCTCCGGCGGAGTACTGATCCTCCTCGAGCACCACCACCTCACCGCCGACCATGCCCAGGTAGTCGCCCGGACCGCAGGGGCCGAGGATCGTCAGAGCATCCTCGGTGACCGCCACGACGGAGCCGCAGCGCGCCCCGGCCGCCGCCTCCGCCATGGAGTACGTGTCGTCGGCGGCGTGCCCCGAGGGCTCGTGCACCGCGAGCGCCGCGATCGCCTGCACCATCGACGAGGTGGGCAACAGCGTCACGAGCACGCCCGACTCCCGGGACCGGGCCGCGACCGCCAGCAGCTCGGGGGTCGGCAGGGCACCGTTGGGCATGAGCAGCACCTCGCGGCCCTCGAAGCGGTGCAGCGCCGCAAGCAACTCGGCGTGGGTCATGCCCTGATCGCAGCGGATCACCTCGGCACCCGCTCCCGCGAACAGCTCCGCGGCACCGTCGCCGGAGACGAGGGCGACGATGGCCCGAGGCGCGTCGAGCAGTGCCTGCAGCGGCGTCTCGGCCTGTCCCGCCTCCTGGAGGACGTTGACAGCGATGCTGCGCAGCTTGCCGTGCCGCAGGCCGGTCTGGATCGCGGCGCCGGGCTCGGTGGTATGGGTGTGGACCGACCAGGTGGCCACCGGATCAGGGTCGGCCGCCGCGACCACGACCACGGAGTCGCCGAAGGCCTGCAACTCCGCCCGCAATCGGTTCGCCGTGGCCTCGGTCGCGTCTGGCAGCAGGTACATGACCTCGTAGTCCGCGTGGGGACCGCGCGGCGGATCCTCGCCGTGGTGATGCACGTGCCCTTCGCTCTCGCCGACGTGCACGTGCGGCGCGATCCGCCGGCTGAACCGCGGCCGCTCGGGCGCGGTGCCGGCGGTGACCTCGACGAGCGCGTCGAGGAGCACGAGCAGCCCTCGGCCGCCGGCGTCGACGACCCCGGCTTCGGCGTTGTCGGCCAGCTGGTCGCGGGTGCGCAGCAGCGCGTCGAACGCCGCGTCCGCGGAGCCCCGCGCACAGGCGGGCAGATCCGCGCCGCCCGCGAGGGCGGCCCCGGCACCGTCGGCCCCCGCCCGCAGGACGGACAGGATGGTGCCCTCGATCGGCTCGGCGACGGCGGTCGTCACGAGGTCGGTACCCCGGCGCAGGCCGGTCGCGAGTCCCTCCGCCGTGAGGTCCGCGTCCGGGCCGAGCTCCCCCGCCAGACCGCGCATGATCTGGGAGACGATGACCCCCGAGTTGCCGCGGGCGCCGGCGACCGCCCCGGCGACCGTCGCCCGAGCCACCGCGTGCGGCCCCTCGGTGCGGTCCGCCACCTCCGCCGCGCGCGCCGCGGCACGGAGCGTGACCAGCATGTTCGTCCCCGTATCGGCGTCCGCCACGGGGAACACGTTCAGCGCGTTGATCTCGTCCACGGCACGTTCCAGGCCGAGGACCGCGCGCTGGAGCCAGGCGACCACCACGCGCCCGTCCGCCACCATCGGTCCCGTCACGACCGCAAGCCTAGTGGTCGGGTCCGACCGATACGGGCCCGCAGAGCGGTTTGGCTCCGTCGGCGGCCTCGGCTATGCTTGCAGGGTTGCCTCGCGTCCGGGCATGTGTTCCACATGTTCAGGGCCGGCGGGGCGAAGCACAGGTTTTCAACTATTGCGAGGAGTACACGACTATGGCTGCCGTCTGCGACGTCTGCGACAAGGGCCCCGGCTTCGGTAAGTCGGTCTCGCACTCGCATCGGCGTACCAACCGCCGGTGGAACCCGAACATCCAGACCGTGCGCGCCCAGGTCGCGCCCGGCCAGACCCGTCGCCTGAACGTGTGCACCTCGTGCATCAAGGCCGGCAAGGTCGTTCGCGGGTAGTACGCGAGGAGCGCTTTCCGCCAAGGCCCGTCACCTCCGAGGTGGCGGGCCTTGGCGTATCCGTTGCGTCCGAGGCCCGTGCCCGGCGGATCAGCGTGCCGCGGCGAGGTGCGGCAGCCGCCAGTCGATCGGCTCCGCTCCCAGCCCGGCCAACAACTCGTTCGCCCGCGAGAACGGCCGCGAGCCGAAGAAGCCCCGCGAAGCGGACAGCGGCGACGGATGCACCGACTCGATCCGCGGTGCATCCCCGAGCCGCGGCCCGAGCGACGCCGCGTCGCGGCCCCACAGGATCGCGACCAGCGGCGCGTCCCGGGCGACCAGCGCATCGATCGCGCACTCGGTGACCTTCTCCCAGCCCCTGCCGCGGTGCGAGGCGGCCTCGCCCGGACGCACCGTCAGGACCCGGTTCAGCAGCAGCACGCCCTGTCGCGACCACGGCGAGAGGTCGCCGTTCGCGGGCATCGGCAGGTCCAGGTCCTCGCAGTACTCGCGGTAGATGTTCTGCAGGCTCCGCGGGATCGGCCGCACCGACGGATCCACCGAGAAGGACAACCCGACCGCGTGCCCCGGGGTGGGGTACGGATCCTGGCCCACGATGAGCACCCGGACATCCGCGAAGGGCTGCCGGAAGGCGCGCAGCACGTTCGCGCCTGCGGGCAGGTAGCCCCGCCCCTCCGCGTTCTCCGCCCGCAGGAATTCGCCCATCGCGGTGATCTCGTCCGCGACCGGGGCCAGGGCACGCGCCCATCCGGCCTCGACGGTGTCCGTCAGGGGTCGCGCCGTCATCGTCCGTTCTCCTCGTCGCTCTCGGTGAAGGTGTTCCAGCCGCCCGCGGCGGGTCCCGCATCGCCGTCGACGGTGACGGTGCCCGCGGGCAGCGTCCCGGGCGCGAGCGCGGTGCCGATCGCGCGCCAGCCCTCCGGCAGGGCCGTCCGCGGGGGGAAGGCCGCGAGCAGGGCGTGGTCCTCGCCACCGGTGCGCACCCACCGATCCGCGTCGGCTCCGAGTGCCGCCGCGCAGGCGACCAGCTCGGCATCCGGGGCGAGCCGCGCACCGTCGAGCGCGATGGCGACGCCCGAGGCACCTGCGAGGGCCCGGGCGTCGCGGAGCAGACCGTCGGAGACGTCCGTGAGGGCGGTGGCCCCGGCCTCGGCGGCCTGCGGGCCGGCCGCGAGCGGCGGCACCGGGCAGCGGTAGGTCTCCACGAGGCCCTCGTGGCCGCCGACACCCGCGAGCAGCACGTCGAGGCCCGCGGCGGAGTGCCCGAGCGTGCCGCACACCGCGACCACATCGCCCGGGCGGGCGCCCGACAGCAGCACCGGCGCGCGGCCCTGCAGATCGCCGAGCACGGTCACGGCCAGCAGCACCTGATCGGTGCGCACCACGTCTCCCCCGGCGACGGCGCCGCCGGCGTCGGCCGCGCCGCGGGTGGTGCCGCGCGCGATCCCCGCGATCACGTCCGCGCCGGTGTCGGGCGGGCACCCCAGTGTGACCGTGAACGCGGTGCACACCGCGCCCATGGCCGCGATGTCGGCGGCGTTCTGCGCCATCGCGCGCCGCCCCACGTGCTCCGGAGTCGTCAGGTCGAACCGGAAGTGCCGACCCTCGACGATCGCGTCGGACGAGACCACGGTCCGGCCGTCGGCGGCGGCCACGACGGCGGCGTCGTCGCCCGGCCCCACCAGCACGCGGGGATCGGGCCGCACACCGGCGACGGCCAGCGCGATCACGCCGTCCTCCCCCAGTTCCGCGGCGGTGCGTGCAGGGGACTGCGCAGGGCTCGCCGGCTCCTGAAATGTCATCGCGGCTACGGTATCGGACGTGAGCGATGCAGACGACACGACCACCGAGAGCGCGCAGAGCGCCGCCCCGCGCACGCGCAGGAGCCCGGCCTTCCTCGCCACCGCGGTGGCCCTGCCGGTGGCGGTACTGGCCTGCTTCATCGCGTTCCTGATCCTGGCGCAGCAGAAGCAGGGCGACGCCCGCGACGCGGCGGAGGCCGGTCACCTGAAGTCGATCGCGGCACCGTCGTCGGGCGACGCGGCGTGCAGCGCCCTGCTCGGCGCGCTCCCGGCCGATGTCGACGGCTTCCGGCGCACCGACACCGCGGACCCCACCGGATTCGCACGCTGGACCAAGGAGAAGGCGGGGGCCGTCGAGCTGCGCTGCGGCACCGACCGGCCCGCGGAGCTGACCGCGACGGCGAAACTGCAGATCATCAACGGTGTGCAGTGGCTGCAGGCGGTCCCCGCGGGCGCGCCCGCCCCCGATGGGGGTGCCTACTGGACCGCTGTCGACCACCGCCCGTACGTCACACTCTGGGTGCCCGACGGTGCCGGGACCTCGGCCGTGCAGGCGACCTCGGACGCGATCCGCGCACGCCTGCAGCAGGCGTCACTGGATCTCGGGAAGTGACCGCGGGACGCACGGCCGGCCGGTGAGCCTCAGCGCAGGCCCGTACCCCGCGCCAACGCCGTCTCGATGAGCACCGTCAGCAGCTCGGCGTAGCCCACGCCCGACTCAGCCCACATCCGCGGGTACATCGATGTCGAGGTGAAGCCCGGCATGGTGTTGACCTCGTTGATGACCGGGCCGTCGGCGGTCTGGAAGAAGTCCACGCGGGACAGGCCCTGGCAGTCGAACGCGTGGAAGGCGCGCACCGCGAGGTCGCGGATCACCGACGCCTGCTCGTCGGTGAGGTTCGCGGGCACCGTGTACTGCGCGCGGTCGTCGAGGTACTTCGTCTCGAAGTCGTAGAAGGAGTGCTCGGCGTCGGCGGCCATCTCGATCTCCGCGATCGCGGACGCGGCGACGCTGCCGTCCGGCCGTTCGAGCACGCCGATCTCCACCTCGCGGCCGATGACGGCCGCCTCGATGATGACCTTCGGATCCCACTTGCGGGCCTCGGCGATCGCCGCCGGCAGCTCGGTCAGGTCGGTGACCCGGGTGATGCCGATCGACGACCCGCCCCGGGCGGGCTTGACGAAGAGCGGCAGCCCCAGCCGGTGCAGCACATCCGAGGGGACCTCGGTCTCGCGCTGGCGGAGCACGTGGAAGTCGCCGACCGGCAACCCGTCGGCCGCGAGCAACTTCTTCGCGAACTCCTTGTCCATGCCGGCCGCGGAGGCGAGGACGCCGGCGCCCACGTAGGGCACGCCGACCATCTCCAGCAGCCCCTGCAGCGTGCCGTCCTCGCCGTACGGGCCGTGCAGCACGGGGAAGACGACGTCGACGGCACCGAGCACGGAATCAACCGGGTCCGCACCGGCACCGGTCAGCGCCACCAGCTCGGCGCCGGGCAGGAAGGCGAGGTCGGTCGACCCCTCGGGGACGCTCGGGAGGGACCGATCGGCGAACCTCAGAGCCTGCGCGTCGCCGTCGGAGAGCACCCACTCGCCGGCGCGGGTGATCCCGACGGGGATCACCTGATAGCGCTCGGGATCGAGGTGCGCGAGGATGCTGCCCGCCGACACGCACGAAACCGCGTGCTCACTGCTGCGCCCGCCGAACACCACTGCCACCCTGATTCGCTCCGTCACGGTCGCCCACCTTACGTGGCGGCCGAGCGGAGAGCCACGCGGTCACCGGCGGGCGCGACCGCCCCGGACGGCGCGGCTACTCGTCGCCCTTCGGACGCCACTCGCCTCCGACATCGCGGTTGAGGAGGTCGTCCATCGCGCGGGAGACGGGGACCCCGTCGTAGCAGACGGCCCGCACGGCTTCGGTGAGCGGCATCTCGACGCCCACGCGGCGGGCGAGGTCGGCGATCGAGATGCACGACTTGGCCCCCTCGGCCACCTGCCCGTGCGCGGCGGCCTGCGCCTGCTCGACCGTCATCCCCTGGCCCAGGCGCGCGCCGAAGCTGAAGTTGCGGGACTGGGGCGAACTGCAGGTGGCCACGAGGTCGCCGACACCGGCCAGGCCGGCCAGGGTCAGCGGCTGCGCCCCGAGGGCAGTACCCAGGCGCAGGGTCTCCGCGAGACCCCGTGTGATGATCGCGGCTCGGGAGTTCTCGCCGAGGTTGATGCCGGAGGCGATGCCGCAGACCAGCGCGATCACGTTCTTAGTGGCGCCGCCGATCTCGCAGCCCACCACGTCGTCGCTGGTGTAGGGCCGGAAGTAGTCGGTCCGCGCCAGGTACTGGGTGCGGGAGGCGCGTTCGGCGTTGTCCGAGGCGACGACGGCGAGCGTGGGCTGCCCCTTCGCGATCTCCTTGGCGAAGTTCGGCCCGGTCAGCACGGCCAGGCGGTCCCGGCCGATGCCGGCGGCGTCGACGACCACCTCGCTCATCCGGTCGAGCGTGCCGATCTCGATGCCCTTGGCCAGGTTGACGACCGTGACGTCGGGGGGGATCAGGTGACCCCAGTCCTGCAGGTTCGCGCGCAGCGTCTGCGACGGGACCGCGAGCACCACCAGGCCCGCGCCGCGCATCGCCTCCGCGGGATCATGCGTCGCGGAGAGGTTCTCGGGCAGCACGCCCTCGGGCAGGTACTGGGCGTTGATGCGCGTGTTGTTGATCTGGTCGGCGACCTCCTGCCGGCGGCACCACATCGTGACCCGGTGCGGTTCCGGCCGCGTGGCCTCTGCGAACACCTTCGCCATCGCCGTGCCGAACGAGCCCGCCCCCATCACCGCAACGTCGACCATCGCACCCCAACTCCTCGCATCGCGCTCGCACCCACACCGACGGACGTGGGCATCGCAGGAGAGCGTATCGCCCGACCATGCGCGGCACCGTCGGTTCCGCACGCCTAGATTGGTCGTCATGACCGCACTGCGCGGCGCCGAGGCGCCCCCCGCCGTGGTGGTGGTGACCGCCGTGAAGTCACTCGACGCCGCGAAGACCCGGTTCGCCGCGCCCGGCGCCGGGCGGCGGGAGGCGGTTCCCGGGCTCGTGCTGGCGATGCTCCGCGACACGCTGGCCGCGGCGCGCGCCGTGCCCGCCGTCGCCGCCGTCCACGTCGTGTCGCCCGATCCCGTGGTCCGCGCGGCCGCCGCGAAGGCCGGCGCGTACACCGTCGACGAACCCCGGCCGGGCGGGCTCAACGCCGCCCTCGCCGCGGGCGCGGCCGCCGCGGTCGCCCAGTACGACGGGGCCGTGGCCGTGCTCGCGCTGCAGGCCGACCTGCCGGGCATCACCGCCGGCGAGCTGGGTGCGTTCCTCGCCGCGGCGAACGGCGTCCGCGCGTTCGTGCCGGACCGCGCAGGAACCGGCACCGCAGCGCTGTACGCGCCCGCGGGTACAGCGCTGCGCCCGGCGTTCGGTGTCGATTCGGCCGCGGCGCACCGGGCCGGGGGCGCCGTCGCGCACGCCGGGCCCTGGCCCGGTCTGCGCACCGACGTGGACACCCCCGAGGATCTCGCCGGCGCGCTCGTGGTGGGCGAGCACACCGCGGCGGCGCTCGCGGCGGCCGATCCGGACATCGCGTCGAACTCATGCGGTCCATGCGCCAGAATGGAGCGGTGACCACCGAGCCTCCCGCCTCCGCCGCCGAACCGACCGCCGCTCCGGGGGCCGTCGCCACCGAGAACTCCACGCCCCTCCCGGGCCGGATCACGGCGATCCCGACGGCGCCGCCCGCCGCACCGGCGGAGGTGACCAGCGACCTGCCCGAGGATCGGTACCTCAACCGCGAACTGAGCTGGCTCGACTTCAACGCCCGCGTGCTGGCGATGGCGGAGGACTCGTCGCTGCCCCTCCTCGAACGCGCCAAGTTCCTGGCGATCTTCGCCTCGAACCTGGACGAGTTCTTCATGGTCCGCGTCGCGGGGCTCAAGCGGCGCGACCAGATGGGGCTGTCGGTCCGGTCGGCGGACGGACTCTCGCCCCGCGAGCAGCTCCGGATGATCTCGCGTCGCACGCAGGAGCTGTCGCACAAGCACGCGCTGGTGTTCAGCGACGCCGTGCGTCCCGAGCTGGCGGGGCAGGGGATCGCTGTGCTGAGCTGGTCGGAGCTGTCGGCGGACGAACGCGAGCGGCTCACCGCGTACTTCCACAACCAGGTCTTCCCGGTGCTCACCCCGCTGGCGGTCGACCCGGCGCATCCGTTCCCGTACATCTCGGGCCTGTCCCTGAACCTGGCCGTCGCGGTGCACGACACCGCCACGGGCGGTGAGCATTTCGCTCGGGTCAAGGTTCCCGACAACGTGGATCGGCTCGTACCCGTGCGGTCCGAGCGGATGGACTACGCGGTGCTCCCCATGGAGGACCTGATCTCCGCCCATCTCGACGTCCTGTTCCCGGGGATGACGGTGGCCGAACACCACGTCTTCCGCATCACCCGCAACGCCGACTTCGAGGTCGAGGAGGACCGCGACGAGGATCTGCTGCAGGCGCTGGAGCGGGAACTGGCGCGGCGCCGGTTCGGCTCGCCGGTCCGGCTCGAGGTGGCCGAGGACATGTCCGAGCACATGCTCGAGCTGCTGCTGCGGGAGATGGACGTCGATCCCGCGGACGTGATCACGGTTCCCGGCCTGCTCGACCTCAACTGCCTGTTCGAGCTCTACGGCGTGGACCGGCCGGACCTCAAGGAGAAGCCCTTCGTACCGGTGACGCACCCGGCGTTCGGTGAGCGGGAGACGCCCAAGAGCGTCTTCTCGACACTGCGCGAGGGCGATGTCCTCGTCCACCACCCGTACGATTCGTTCTCCACCAGCGTCCAGCGGTTCATCGAGCAGGCGGCGGCCGATCCCCAGGTGCTGGCGATCAAGCAGACGCTCTACCGGACCTCCGGTGATTCGCCGATCGTCGAGGCGCTGATCGACGCGGCGGAGGCCGGCAAGCAGGTCGTGGCGCTCGTCGAGATCAAGGCGCGCTTCGACGAGCAGGCGAACATCAAGTGGGCGCGCAAGCTGGAACGCGCCGGCGTACACGTGGTGTACGGCCTCGTCGGGCTCAAGACCCACTGCAAGACCTGCCTGGTCGTCCGGCGCGAAGGTGCGACCATCCGCCGCTACTGCCACATCGGCACCGGCAACTACAACCCGAAGACGGCGCGCCTGTACGAGGACGTCGGCCTGTTCACCGCCGATCCCGATCTGGGCGCGGACCTGACGGACCTGTTCAACCGGCTCACCGGTTACTCCCGCAAGGAGGAGTACCGCAACCTCATGGTGGCGCCGCACGGCATCCGGTCGGGCATCATCGATCGGATCGACCGGGAGATCGAGCTGCACCGCGCCGGGAAGCCCTCGGGCGTGCAGCTCAAGGCGAACGCGGTGGTCGACGAGCAGATCATCGATGCGCTGTACCGGGCCGGGCAGGCGGGGGTGCCCGTCGAGGTCGTGGTCCGCGGCATCTGTGCCCTCCGGCCGGGCATGCCGGGGGTCAGCGAGAACATCACCGTCCGGTCCATCCTCGGCC
This sequence comes from Tsukamurella sp. NPDC003166, assembly GCF_040611135.1. NCBI lineage: Bacteria > Bacillati > Actinomycetota > Actinomycetes > Mycobacteriales > Tsukamurellaceae > Tsukamurella > Tsukamurella sp. NPDC003166. The sequence goes on along the minus strand of NZ_JBEXNL010000012.1, from coordinate 48,105 downwards.
AATTCCTCGAGCACTCCCGGATCCTGCACTTCCGCGGCGCGGACGAGTACTGGATCGGCAGCGCGGACATGATGCACCGCAACCTCGATCGGCGCGTCGAGGTGATGGCGCAGGTCAAGGATCCCCGGCTCACCCGGCAGCTGGCCGAGATGTTCGAGTCGGCGCTCGACCCCGCCACCCGGTGCTGGGTGCTCGACGCCGACGGCAACTGGAACGCCTCCCCCGTCCCGGGCGAGACGGTGCGCGACCATCAGCGGGAACTCATGCGCGCGCACCGCGCGAGCCAGCGGTGACCGGCGAGCACGACCGTGCCGTCGTCCGCGCCGCCGGGGGCGTGCTGTGGCGGCACGGCCCCGACGGTGCCGAGGTCGCCCTCGTGCACCGGCCCCGGTACGACGACTGGTCGCTGCCCAAGGGGCACGTCGAGCCCGACGAGCACCCCGTCGTGGGCGGGCTCCGCGAGGTGGTCGAGGAGACGGGCTTCTCCGCCCGCTTCGTCCGCGGGATCGGTCAGGTGTCGTACGACGTGCCGCGGCGCGGCCGGCACGGTCCGGGCGGAGCGACGGCGCGCAAGCGCGTGTCCTACTGGTCGGCGCTCGCCGGTTCCGGCGTGTTCGCGCCGAACGAGGAGACGGACGAGCTGCGCTGGCTCTCGGTGAAGGCCGGCACCGCGCTGCTGACCTACCCGATGGACAAGCGGATCCTGCGCGCCTTCGGCAAGCAGCCCGATTCGACGGCGACGATGCTGATCGTCCGGCACGCCAAGGCAGGACGGAAACAGGGCTATCAGGGCGATGATCTCGCGCGCCCGCTCGACCGGAACGGCCGGGCGCAGGCCGAGGCGCTCGTGGACCTGCTGGGCGCCTTCGGGCCGGGCAGGTTGCTCTCGGCTCCCCCCGTGCGGTGCACGCAGACCCTGGAGCCCCTGGCGGCCGAGACCGGCCTCCCCCTCGTCCTGGAGCCGACGGTGTCGGAGACCGCCTATGCGCGCGATCCCGCGGCGGCGCACCGTCGGATCCGCGAGATCGCGCGGACCGGTGAGGAATCGGGCACCGTTCCGGTCGTGTGCAGTCAGGGCGGGGTGATCCCGGAGCTCACCGCGTGGTGGGCGGGGGCCGACGGCGTCCGACTACCGCCCGCCCGCAACCGCAAGGCGAGCGTCTGGGTGCTCACCACGTCGGGCGGCCGCCTGCTGACCATGGACCACATCGACAGTCCGCTTCCGCTACACGCGAATACGTAGGTCCCGGTCGAGCCTCTGGACGGCGGCCTCGACGATCGCCTCCTGCGACCGCGCGCCCGTGACGCTGATCTGCGCGATGTAGGTCGCGTCGCGCCCCGTGATCACGACCGTCGATTGTCCGACGACGGCCGGCATACCGTCCAGGTCGTAGGTCGCGGCGATCTTGTACGCGCGGTGTCCGGCCAACGACTCCGTCCGCGGCGAACCGTGGGGTGCGTATCCGGCGAGGTTGCGCACCTCCCCCGGCGCGACGGCGAGAAGCGCGTCGTGATCGATCGCGCGGCCTGTGAGCCGCGACAGCAGGACCACCACGTTCGGCGTGTAATCCGTCGCGGCGACACCCGTGTACTTGACTGCGACGTAGGTGTTCTCGCCGGCCTGTTCCGTCGCGTCCACCCAGTCCGGCAGGGTCGGCAACTGGATCGTCGGCGCCGACGCATCGCCGACGTGCACGGGAGTCTCGGTGATGCCGACGTCCCGGAGGTAGTCGGCGATCGTCGTCTCGGCGCCGGGAGCCGCCGAGGCCGGCGACGCGGATGGGTGGGCGGGCGTGGCGTCGCCGGCCGAAACGCTGAGGCTGCACGCCGTCACGGAGAACACCGTCCCCAGCGAGATGAGCGCGGCGAGGAGACGGTGTACGAGGTTCGTCGAGGTCATGTTCCGACGGTGCGCCGGCCCACTAGGAGAACTCTTGGAGCCTGTTCCGCGCGGCCCGCGCCCACACCTCGTTCCCGCAGCGCTCCGCCAGCCGCACCGCCGCGCGGTAGTGGTCGGCCGCGCGCTCCGACTCGCCGAGTCGCGTCGCGAGATCGCCGAGGACCGTGTCGACGGGCCCGACCGCGTAGCAGCCCGTGTCGGCGCCGCCGAGTTCGCCGCGGTAGCGCAGGAGTTCGTCGTAGACGTCGGCGACCTCGTCGAGGCCGCCGATCGCCGCCACCGCGATTCCCCGGGTGGTGAGCAGCAGGGAGTGGAAGAAGTCCCGCCGCACCGGGCGGACCGCGCGCCGCACCCGTACCGCGTCGGAACGCCGACCCGCGGACAGCAGCGCCACCGCGACCGGATCGCACAGGACGTCCCCCGCGGACGAATCGATCGCGCCGAGGATCTCCGCGAACTCCGCGACGTCCCCCAGTGAGAGCCGGACGCTGAACTGTGCGAGCGCGATCATCCCCGCTCCGTCCGCGATCCGCTGACGAGCGAACACCTCGCCCGCTTCGCGGTAGTGCTCCGCCGCCTCGGCGAAGCGCCCACCCGCGTGCGCGAGCATCGCGTGGATCAACAGGTTGGAGGCGATCGCCTGCCCCCAGCGGAACATGCCCACGAGCCGGTCCATCTCCGCCAGGTGCGCCCGCGCCTCGTCCAATGCCCCTTCGGCACCCGCGGATTGCACGTGTGTGAAATGTCCGATGAGCCCGAACACCTCGCGATTCGCGGACTCCCCGAGGCCGATCAGCTCGTCCGCCAGTTCCGCCCGTTCCGCCGGCGGGGTGAGGGGGCGCGGCAGCGTCAGGTAGGCGACGAGCGCCAGCCCGCGCACGAGCGGATCACCCACCGTCGCGGACAGATCGAGCACCTCCCTCGCCGCAGCGGCCGCGAGCTCGTCCCGCTCGCCGTACACCTCCTCGATCAGGACGACGAGCAGGCGACATCGAACGTCCGGGGGCAGTTGGGTCTGCGCGAGCCGCTCGCGCACCGCATCGACGATCTCCGTGTCGACGGAGCCGTACCGTCGGGTGATCAAGGGCGTCGGCAGGTCCCACGCGGTGATGGCGGCGTCGATCCTCTCCGCGTCGGAGCGCTGCGCCAGCCGCACCGCCCGCAGCCTGGTCTCGCGGGCCTCGTCGAGTCGCCCGTCCGCGAGCAGCGTCCGGCTGAGCCGGCACAGGTGGGCGATCCGGTCCCGGGCGGCGTACCCCGGGATCCGGATGCACGCGCGCTCCGCGGCGCGCAGGTTCTCCGCGGCGACCTCGTAGGCGAACCTCGCGTCCGCGAGGTCGGCGGCGGCGAGGGCGTATCGCAGCGCCTCGGCGGCGTTGTCGGCGCCGAGGGCGGCGCCGTGGTGATGGGCGATGGCCGCCACCGCCGCGGGGTCGACCTCCTCCAACGCCCGGGCGATCCGACGGTGCCATCGCATCCTGCGCAGGCGCGGCAGGTCGCCGATGAGCGTGTCCCGCACCAGCACGTGGGTGAAGCTCACCGTGGTCGCGTCCACCTCGAGCAGGCCCGCGAGCTGGCCGGCGTCGAGACCGTCGAAGACGACCTCCTCCTCCACCTCCGCCGCCAGGACGAGCACGTCGAGGTCCGCCGTGCGGCCGACCAGGGCAGCGAGGCGGAGCACGGACACCGCGACGTCCGGCAGGCGCGACAGCCGCCGGCGCAGCACGTCCCGCACGCCGGCGGGGACCGCCGAGAGCGCGACGAGCTCGCCCTCGCTGCGCAGTAGGCGCGCGCTCTCCTTGAGATGGAAGGGATTTCCCCCCGTCCGCTCGAGCAGCCGCCGCATCGTGTCGGGCGACGGTGCCGTGTGCGCGAACTCGGCGACGAGCGAGGTGGCGTCATCGAGGGCGAGGCCGGGCAGCCGGAGTCGGAGCGGGTGCCGGACGGCGAGGGACCCGAGCGCGGTCTCGAGATGACGGCCGACCTCGTCGGGGCGGTACGCGCCGACGACCAGGACGGGGACCGCCGTCGCGACCTCGATCAGGAGGTTCAACGTCTCGGACTCCGCGCGGTGCAGGTCATCGAGGAGGATCGCCACGGGTCCGCTCGTCGCGGCCGCGGACAGGACATCGACGACGTCCTGGTGGAGCAGGAACCGGGACATCTCGGCGGAGCGTTCCGCGCCCGTCCGCCCCGTCGACTCCGCCCCCGCGAGCCGATTCACGAGCGCACGACACCGTCCCTCCCCGCCGCGTTCGCCCAGGGCCCCGAGCACCTGACTCCACGCCCACGCCGGAGGAGCGCCTTCGGCCTCGGGGCAACGGCCCGTGACCACCTCCCATCCGCGGGACCGCAGGACGCTCGCGACGTGCCCCAGGAGAGCGGACTTCCCGTCGCCCGCCTCCCCGGTGACCAGACACAGCCCGGGTTCACGCGTGGTGCGGACGGTCTCGGCCGCGTCGGCGATCGCGGTGACCTCCGTCGCCCGCCCCAGCAGGCCGCCACGCGGGGGTGCGGTGGCCTCCACCGCGCCGGTGCGGGCTCCGTCCGTCGCCGCAGAGACTGGAGCGGCCGGGCTCGCCGGCGTGGGCAGCGGTCGCCGGATCACATCGACGGGGATCCGCTGGGCCAGGATGTCCGCCTCCAGGGCCGCGAGCGCCGGTCCCGGATCCAGGCCGAGCTCGTCCGCGAGCACGGCGCGCGCCTCGCGCAGCGCGCCGAGCGACTCCCCCTGTCGCCCGGCGACGTACAGCGCGTGGGCGAGGATCCGCCACGCGTCCTCCCGGAGCGGGTGATCGCGCCGGAGGATGTCGGCGAGCAGCGCGGCTCCCGTCGCGTCACCGCACCGCAGGACGGCCTCGGCCTGCCGCACCCGGGCATCGGCGTGCAGTTCCTGGAGCCGTCCGATCTCGACGGTGGCCCAGGACGACGCTGCGAATTCGGCGTACGCCGGACCGTTCCACAGCGCGAGAGCATCCTCGAGGAGGCGGCGCGCGGCGGCCGGCTCCGCCGTCGAACCGGATTCCTCCAGCACTGCTTCGAACCGCCACGCGTCCACCTGCGCGGTGTCGAGTCGGATCGCGTATCCGGGCGCTCGACTCACGAGGATCTGCGCTGGCGCCCGCGGCGCGCGCTCGGGCTCGAGCTGCCGCCGGAGGTTGGAGACGTAGGCCTGCAGCGCTGCCAGCGCGCGGCGCGGGGGCTCCCCGTGCCACAGATCGTCGATGAGCCGGTCGACCGACACCACCCGGCCGCGGGCGATCACCAGGAGGGCGAGCACGGCGCGCTGCTTGGGGCCGCCGAGCTCGATCCGACCCCGCCGATCGAAGGCCTCCAGCGGCCCCAGTACCCGGATCTGCACCATAACGGTGCTCAGTGTAGGTGCCCCGGGCCGCCTCCGGGTGCGGCTTCCAAGTGCGCTACAAGCCACGGGGGCGATCGTCGGCACACATCCGCACCGACTGAGAAGGAGTCCCCATGACGACGACGGCGCACCGCCCGCAGACCGAGGAGATGGTCATCGTCCACACCCTCTTCCGCACCCACCTCGCAGCCCTGCCCGACCTGGTATCCGCTGTGCCGGACGGCGATCGATCACGCGCCGCCGACCTGGCCGGTTGGCTGACCGAACTGCTCACCGGCCTGCACCACCACCACGTCGGTGAGGACGAACTGATGTGGCCGGTGCTGGCGAGCAGGGCCCCGCAGGATCGCCTCCTCGTCCTGAGGATGGAGGAACAGCACAGCCGCATCGCCGATCTGGTGGCGGGCTGCCATCGGGACGGGGCCGCGTTCGCGGCGTCCGGTCGGCGCGCGGACGGCGGGACACTGGCGGCCACACTGCGCGACCTGAACGAGTCCCTCGCCGAGCACCTGTCGGACGAGGAACGGCACATCCTGCCGATCGTGCGAGAGGTGATGAGCGTCGACGAGTGGCGGGCGCTGGCCGACCGGGGCAACGCATCGATCCCGAAGGAACGGCGCCTCGTGTTCCTGGGTTTCATGCTCCACACGGCGACCCCGGAACAGCGGAATCTGCTCATGGCGCAGTTGCCGCTGCCGGCGCGCATGCTGTGGCGCCTCGTCGGCCGAAGGGACTTCGCGCGGGCGTACCGACAGATCTACGGCGTCGGCCCGCAGTGGTGAACACTGCGGGCCGGCACCGTCGAGGAGTCGCGCGCTACTTCTTCGCGGCCTTCTTGGCCGGGGCCTTCTTCGCCGGAGCCTTCTTGGCGGGGGCCTTGGCCGCGGTCTTCTTCGCGGCGGTGGTGGTCTTGGCCGGAGCCTTCTTGGCGGGCGCCTTGGCCGCGGTCTTCTTCGCGGCGGTGGCGGTCTTGGCCGGAGCCTTCTTGGCGGGCGCCTTGGCCGCGGTCGTCTTCGCGGCGGTCGCCTTGGTGGCCTTGGCCGGAGCCTTCTTCGCGGCGGCCTTGGTCGCGGCGGCCTTCGCCGGAGCCTTCTTCGCGGCGGCCTTGGTCGCGGCGGCCTTCGCCGGAGCCTTCTTCGCGGCGGCCTTGGTCGCAGTGGCCTTGGCGGCCGCCTTCTTCGCGGCGGTCTTCTTCGCGGGCGCCGCCTTGGTCGCGGTCGCGGAGCTGCGACGTACGGCGGGGCCCGAGGACGGCAGCTTGGCCGAACCCGAGATCACGGCCTTGAACTGCGCGCCGGGGCGGAACGCGGGAACCGAGGTGGGCTTGACCTTGACGGTCTCGCCGGTGCGCGGGTTGCGGGCGACACGGGCGGCGCGCTTACGCTGCTCGAAGACGCCGAACCCGGTGATGGTGACGGATTCGCCGGCGTGCACGGCGCGGACGATCGTGTCGACGATCGCCTCGACGGCTGCGCCGGCGGCGCGGCGGTCGGTGCCCAGCTTCTCGGTGAGCTCTTCGATCAGTTCTGCCTTGTTCATGAACAACTTCCCTCTGCGGTCGGTGGCTCACCGCTGAGCCAACTAGGGACACCGTAAACGCAGAATTGCATTCAATCCAAGAGCCACGCCATATTTGATGGCGGGTGTGTCGGAAAGACAAGCGGCGGCACCGGTTCGATCCGGCGCCGCCGCTTGCCTCTTCAGAAGCTAGATCGTGACGGGTTTGTATGCGGGCCTGCGGTTTTCGAACTCCGAGATCGCGTCCGCCTGCTGCAGGGTGATGCCGATGTCGTCCAGACCGGCCATGAGGCGGTGCCGGACCGGGTCATCGATCGTGAAGGGAACTACCAAGTCCCCGGCGGTGACGGTCCGGTCCTCGAGGTCGACGGTGACCTCGAGCCCCGGGTCGTTCTCGAGGGCTTTCCAGAGCAGCTCGACGTTCTCCTGCTCCACGAGAGCGGCCACGAGACCGGCTTTGCCCGAATTCCCCCGGAAGATGTCCGCGAACCGCGACGAGATGACGACCCGGAACCCGTAATCCATCAGCGCCCAGACCGCGTGCTCGCGGGAGCTGCCGGTGCCGAAGTCCGGGCCCGCCACCAGGACCGAACCACGATCGTACGGCGGGGTGTTGAGGATGAAGTTCGGATCGGTGCGCCAGGCCGAGAACAGGCCGTCCTCGAATCCGGTCCGCGTCACGCGCTTGAGGTAGACCGCGGGGATGATCTGGTCGGTGTCGACATTGGTGCGGCGCAGCGGGACACCGATGCCGGTATGGGTGACGATGGCTTCCATCTTCTACTCTCCTTCGACTGCGGGCGGGCGCTAGGCGCCGGCGACGGGGGCCAGATCGGCCGGGGCGGACAGGGTGCCGCGGACTGCGGTCGCCGCGGCGACGGCCGGCGAGACCAGGTGTGTACGGCTGCCCTTGCCCTGACGTCCCTCGAAGTTCCGGTTCGACGTGGACGCCGACCGCTCGCCGGCGGCGAGCTGGTCCGGGTTCATGCCCAGGCACATCGAGCAGCCCGCCTGACGCCACTCCGCGCCGGCGTCCAGGAAGATCTGTCCCAGCCCCTCCTCCTCGGCCTGCGCGCGTACCCGCATGGAGCCCGGTACCACCAGCATTCGGACACCGTCGGCGACCTTGCGCCCGCGGAGGATCTCGGCGACGGCCCGCAGGTCCTCGATGCGGCCGTTGGTGCACGACCCGACGAAGACCGCGTCGACCGCGATGTCGCGCAGCGGTGTGCCGGCCTCGAGGCCCATGTACTGCAGGGCCTTCGCAGCGGTCTCCTTCTCCCCGTCCGAGCCGAAGGACTCCGGATCGGGGACCGAGGCGCTCAGGGGCGCACCCTGTCCGGGGTTGGTACCCCAGGTGACGAACGGGGTCAGCGCGCTGCCGTCGATGTCGACCTCGGCGTCGAAGGTCGCCCCCTCGTCGGTGCGCAGGGCGTCCCACGCCTCGATCGCCGCGTCCCAGTCGGCACCCTTCGGCGCGTGCTCGCGACCTTCGAGGTAGTCGTAGGTGATCCGGTCGGGGGCGATCAGGCCGGCGCGGGCGCCCGCCTCGATCGACATGTTGCAGATGGTCATGCGCGCCTCCATCGACAGCTGCTCGATGGCGCTGCCGCGGTACTCCAGGACGTAGCCCTGGCCGCCGCCAGTGCCGATCTTGGCGATGATGGCCAGGATCAGGTCCTTCGAGGTGACGCCGGGCTGCAGCTCGCCGGAGACGTTGATCGCCATCGTCTTGAAAGGCTTGAGCGGCAGGGTCTGCGTGGCGAGCACGTGCTCGACCTCGGAGGTGCCGATCCCCATGGCGATCGCGCCGAAGGCGCCGTGCGTGGACGTGTGACTGTCGCCGCACACCACCGTCATCCCGGGCTGGGTCAGGCCCAGCTGCGGGCCCATCACGTGGACGATGCCCTGCTCACCGTCGCCCATCGAGTGCAGGCGCACACCGAACTCCGCACAGTTGCGGCGCAGGGTCTCGACCTGCGTGCGCGAAATCTCGTCGGCGATCGGCTGGACCAGCGTGTCCGTGGGCACGTTGTGATCCTCGGTCGCGATGGTCAGGTCGGGACGGCGCACCGGGCGACCGGCCAGACGCAGACCGTCGAAGGCCTGGGGACTGGTCACCTCGTGCACGAGGTGCAGGTCGATGTAGATGAGATCGGGCTCGCGCGACGCGCCCTCGCCCTCCCCCTTGACGACGACGTGCTGGTCCCAGACCTTCTCTGCCATTGTCCGCGGCTGCATGATTCCCACCTGCTCTGTGATCGGGCCCCGCCGGTGAGCGCGGGCTGCGCGTTGAATCCCACCATGCGAGAGCCTAGTATCGAACTATGGGACAGGATACCGCACCGACCGACGCCCCCGAAAGTCTCACCCCGGTGAGCGGCATCGGCGTGCTGGACAAGTCGGTGGCCGTGCTGCGCGCCGCTGCCGCGGAGCCCGCGACGCTGGCCGACCTGTGCGGCCGCACCGGCCTCCCGCGGGCCACGGCGCACCGTCTGGCCGTGGGACTCGAGCTGCACGGCTTGCTCACCAGGGACGGGGACGGCCTGTGGCGCCCCGGTTCCGCGCTGCGGGAGCTGGCGGCCAGCACCGCCGACGCGTTGGTCGACACCGCTGCCATGGTTCTGCCGCGGCTGCGGGAGATCACCGGGGAATCGGTGCAGCTCTACCGCCGCGAGGGCGATCACCGTGTGTGCATCGCGGCCGCCGAGCCGCCCTCCGGCCTGCGCGACACGGTACCCGTGGGCTCGCGACTGCCGATGACGGCGGGGTCCGGCGCGAAGGTGTTGGCCGCCTGGGGCGATCCGCGGGCCGAATCGTCGTTCAGCGAGCGCGCCCTCGCGGACATCCGCAAGCGCGGCTGGGCGCAGAGCGCCGGCGAGCGCGAAAGCGGCGTCGCCAGCGTCTCCGCACCCGTGCGCAATGCCCGCGGCGAGGTGATCGCGGCGATCTCGGTGTCCGGCCCCATCGATCGCATGGGGCGGCGCCCCGGCGCGCGCTGGGCAGCGGATCTGCTCCAGGCGGCCGAGGCGCTCCAGCGCCGGATCTGACGGAACCGACGGCGCCGGGACCGACGACCGCTACGGGGCCCCGGTCACCCGGCAGCGGACAGCGGCACCGTCGACCTCGAGGACGGCACCGACCCTGCTCGACGTGTCCGCCATCCGGGCGGCGCGGTGGGCGATGACGGCCTCGGCGACCACGGGCCAGGCGTCGTGCCGGATGGCGCGGCGCACGGACCGCGCGCCGTAGACCGGATCGAAACCGGTGTCCACCAGATGCTTCGCGACCGCGGCGTCGATGCTCAGGTCCACGCCGCGCTTGCGCGCCCGCTCGGCGAACACGTCCAGTTCGTGCTGTGCGACGGCCAGCGCGGTGCCACCGGAGAGCTCCTCGAAGAGCGTGACCTCATCGATCCGATTGAGGAACTCGGGATCGAAGAAGCGCGCGATCGACTGCTCCGAGATGCGGTCCAGGCGCCCCTCGAGGATCCGGTCCACGCGTTCCGACGCCGCCGCGGGGAGGACCCGCGTCACCGACCGCCCGGCGCGGTGCCACGGGCGCTCCTGCTCGGCCCGGAGCTCGCGGCTGCCGAGGTTGGAGGTCATGAACACCAGGCAGTTACGGAAGTCGTAGCGCTGCTGGCCGTTCGCGAGGGTCAGCTGCCCGCGGTCGAGAACGTGCAGCAGCGCCCGCAGGACCGTCGTGTGCGCCTTCTCGACCTCGTCGAACAGGACGATCCCCGGCATCGAGACGGTGCCCTCGATGCGGTCCCGGTCGAACACGCTCAGGCCCTCCTTGGAGCCCGAATAACCGGGTGGCGCACCGGCGAAGGACGCCGCGTAGTGCTCCTGCGCCATGGCGGACATGTCCACCTGGCAGAAATCGTCCGGGCCGGTCCGCAGCGCGGAGGCGAGTTGCCGGACGATCTCCGTCTTGCCGGTCCCCGTCGGGCCGACGAGCAGATGACTCGCCAGGGGGCGCGTCTTATCGGTGAGGCCGGCCTGCACGACGGAGAGGGTCTTGAAGATCGACTCGATCGCATGGTCCTGGCCGAAGACGTTCGCGCGCAACTGCGCCAGGATCCGCGCCGCGTCGACCCGCCCCACCGCCGCCTTGGCGAACTCGGCATCGGTGGGACGGGAATCGGAGGGGCCGGACGCCCGGCCGCCGATGTCGACTCCCTCGGCGGCCAGGCGATCGGTGATGAAGGGCACGGCTACGCCTCGTGGGTCTTCTCGGTGGGGATGGTGCCGACGGGACACTCGGCCACACCGATGGTGTCGCGCGTGAAGGACTCGACCTGCTCGCGGGCGGCCTCGGCGTCGGTGACCCACAGCTTGTAGAAGTCGAAGGGGCACTCCGCGACGCCCTTGTCCCCCTCGCCGGCGGCGTGGATGCCCGTGTAGCCGCGGTGGAGGATCTTGAACAGGTGGTTCTGCGACTGGTCGTGCTTGCGCGCGTCCCGGATCGTCGAGACGGACAGCTGCGCATACTGGATGCCGTACTCCTCCTCGCCCGTCTCACCGAGCGTGCGGCCGTCGAAACCGATGATCGACGAGTGACCGAAATAGGAGTAGACACCGTCGAACCCGGCGGCGTTCGCCACCGCCACATAGCAGTTGTTCGCCCATGCCATCGCCTTGGCCATCAGCACCTGCTGCTCCTTCGCGGGGTACATGTAGCCCTGGCAGCGGACGATGAGCTCGGCCCCCTTCATCGCGCAGTCGCGCCAGATCTCGGGGTAGTTGCCGTCGTCGCACACGATGAGCGAGACCTTGAGTCCCTTCGGGCCGTCCACGACATAGGTCGAGCTGCCGGGGTACCAGCCCTCGATCGGGGCCCACGGGATGATCTTGCGGTACTTCTGCACGATCTCGCCCTGGTCGTTGATGAGGATGAGAGTGTTGTACGGCGGCTTGTTCGGGTGGTCCTCGTGCTGCTCACCGGTGATGGAGAAGACGCCCCAGGTCCCCGCCTTGCGGCACGCGTCGGAGAAGATCTTCGTCTCCTCGCCGGGGATCGCCGCGGCGGTGGCGTACATCTCGTCGGGGTCGTACATGATCCCTTGCGTCGAGTACTCGGGGAAGACCACGAGATCCATGCCCGGCAGGCCGGACTTCATGCCGACGACCATCTCGGCGATCTTGTGGCAGTTCTCGAGGACCTCCTCGCGGGTGTGCAGGCGGGGCATCTTGTAGTTGACGACGGCGACGCCGACGGTGTCCGGGCTGGAGGAGATGTCTCCGTGACGCATGATGGTGCCTTTCGTTGAGTACTGCTCGGTGGGATTGCAGTGCGGTGGAGGGGGTTACACGGATTCGGGAGCCGGCATCGGCAGCTTCGGCAGCGCCGTGGCGGCGACGGCGCTCACCACGATCAGCGCCACCGCGATGACGGTCGCCCACATCGCTGCGGTGCCACTGGTGGGCCAGTTCCCGCGCCAGATCATGAGCGCGGGCACGGTGCAGGTCAGGTGCGAGCCGATGAGGATCAGCCACCCGGTGAACGGCGACAGGGCGGTGACACCGCACGCCAGGATGAGGAAGAACATGAGCCACATGAGCGCCCACACGAACCAGATCACGCCGAACACGGGGTCCGCGGCGAAGGAGAAACCGCCGAACACGATCGCCATGGCGGCCACGAAGATCGAGTACCACCCGAGGCCGCGGCCGTCGTTGCCCATGAGGTTGTTGACGCCGACGAACAGGTAGGTGAAGCCGAACAGGTAGCTCGACCCCGCCCCGAAGATCCCGTGGAGGTCACCGTCGGCGGCGACGACGGCCAGCGTCGGGAGGACGACCTGCATCGCCCCGACGAAGAGGTTGAACACGCCCGCCTCGCGGGCGGAGATCGCCCCGAGGAACCAGGCTCCGTTGACGAACAGCACGGCCCCGACGAAGAGCAATCCGATTGTGGTCATCGCGACTCCCGATTTATTACCGATTCGGCACTATCTCTTATCGGTAGTATTCGCGCGCCCTGCGCCGCGTGTCAGCGGAATCGGCGAAAACGTGTCGGGAAAGAGTCAGGACAGGCGGGCGACGAGGGATTCCCACACGTCACGGCCGGTGTCCGAGATCGTCAGGAGCACGCTGCGGCGGTCGCCCGGGGCCGGGCGGCGGTACGCCAGGTTGCGTTCGACGAGGCGGTCGACCAGCCGGGTGGTGGACGACGGGGTGGTGCCCGTCCGGGCCGCCAGCTCCCCGACGGTGGCGCCCCCGACCGCCGCGAGCAGACGCAGGGCACGGAAGTGTTCGACGGTGAGGTCGTGCTCGGCGAGCGCGGGCGTGAGAACGTTCATGACGAGATCGTCGGCGTCGCACACCGCCTCGAAGACGGTGCGGTCCGGCGCCTCGGTGAGCTCCATCCGCCCGCTCATGTCCGCCTCCCGAACGCCCGCCCTGCCATTGCAATACGGCCACAACTGTAGCGCGAACCGCCCTTCGTGCGAAGCCGCTCGGCGTACGCTGGCGGCTGAACACCCGGTCCGTGGTGCCGGCACTTCCGATGAGCGGACGTCAGCGATGAGCGAATACACCGTGGGGCTGCTCTACCCTCGGCGTGGCCCCGCGGGCCTGTTCGGCCCGTCGTGCCTGAGCTGCACCACTCTCGCCGCGGACGACATCAACGCGCGAGGCGGGATTCTGGGCCGCGAGCTCGCGGTGCGCCCGATCGATTCCGCCACGGGCGTCGACAATGTCACGCGCGAGGTCGAAAGCCTCCTGGCCGCGGGCGCGATCGATGCGATCGTCGGCTGGCACACCTCCGACGTGCGCCGCGCGCTCTCGGCCCGACTGGATCTGCGGGTACCCTACGTCTACACGGCACTCTACGAGGGCGGCGAGTCGACCGCCGGTGTCTTCCTCACCGGCGAGACGCCGGAGGCGCAGATCCGCCCCGCGCTCGAGTGGCTGCGGCGCGAGCGCGGAGTGGGCCGGTGGTGGATCGTCGGCAGCGACTACCTCTGGGCGCGCGACAGCGCCAAGGCGTGCGCGCGGTTCGCGCGCGGCCTGGGCCACGACATCGCGGGCGCCGCGTTCGTCCCGGTCGGCACCGACGACTTCTCCACGGTGATCGCCGAGATCGCGCGGTCCGGTGCCGACGGGGTGCTGATGCTGCTGCTGGGTCAGGACGCGGTCGAGTTCAACCGGGCCTTCGCCGCCGCCGGCCTCGACGATGCCTTCCTCCGGTACTCGCCGCTGATGGACGAGCACATGCTCATGGCCTCGGGCGCCGACGCCACCGGCGACCTGTTCGCCTCCGCCGGATACTTCGACTCGGTGGTGACCTCTGAGTCGATGGAGTTCGGCGCGCACTACTTCGGGCGCTTCGGCCCGAACGCGATCACGCCCACGTCGATGGGCGAGTCCTGCTTCGAGGGCATGCTGCTCCTGGAGTCGCTGCTCACCACCGCGCGCAGCACCGACGTGCGCGACATCATGGCCGGCGTCGAGCGCGTGCGCTACGACGGTGCCCGGGGCACGATGGGGCTCCGCGACGGCCACACCCGGCAGACGATGTACCTGGCGCAGGCGGAGGGCTGCGACTTCGACGTGATCGATCAGCTGTGATCGGTGGGGCGCGCCCGGGTCACGCGGCCCGGCGACGTACTCGCGCCGGCACCGGCGCCGCCGCAACCATGGTGAACGGCACCGCCGTGGGGAAGTCCGGCCGCACGGATTCGACCGCCACCGCGCGGACGATGCCGGCCAGTGCCAGCGTCGCCTCCAACATGGCGAAGTGATCGCCGACGCACGAGCGCGGCCCCGCCCCGAACGGGAGGTACTGCCAACGGTCCAGGGACCGCATCCGATCCGGCCGGAACCGGTCCGGAACGAAGGTCAGTGGGTCGTCCCACAGGGCGGGATCGCGGTGCACCGCATACGTTCCGGCGATCAGGATCGTGCCCCGCGGAATGCGGAACCCGCCCACCAGCACCTCCTGGACCGCCTCGCGTCCCACCGCGGGCGCGGGGGGACACAACCGCAGAGCCTCATGGAGCACCTGCACCGTGAAGGTGAGCGCCGGCAGGTCGTCCGGGGTCGGCGGCCTGCCACCGAGCGCATCGACCTCCGCGCGGACCGCCGCCTGGATCTCGGGGTTCCGCCCGAGTTCCCACAGCGTGTACGCCAGCGTCGTGGCCGTGGTGTCGTATCCCGCCCCGATGAACACCAGCAGCTCCGCGCAGATCTCCTCGTCGGTGAGGGTGCGGCCCGTCTGCGGGTCGGCGGCCTCCATCAGCGCGCGCACCAGCGGCGCCGCACCGTCGGGGTTGTTCCGGGATGCGGCCACCACCTCCCCCGCGAGCCCCAGGGTCGAGGCCACCGCCGCGCGCGCCCGGGCGCGGGCGGGAGTCGGCACGACCCGCGGGGCCCGGACCGGGCGCAGCGCACGATCTGCGACGTAGCCGTTGGCGATCCTCATGTTCTCCCCGATCCGATCCGCCCGGTCGTCGATGTCGAGGCCGAGGATCGAGCGGCTCAGCGCCCGCAGGGTCAGCCGGCGGCACTGCGCATCCAGGTCGACGACGGCCCCGTCACCCCACTCGCCGGCCACTGCGTCGGCCGCCCCGACCATCTCACCGGCGAAGCCCCGGACGTGCCGCTTCGTGAACAGCGGCTGCACGGCCCGGCGGCGCGGCAGCCACGGCTCGTGCGGCAGATCGAACAGGTTGTCCCCCATCAGCCAGCGCATCTCGCGGTGCACGATCCCCTTCTCGATGAACGCGTCCGACCGGCCGAGCACATCGTGGATCGCCGCGGGGGAGGTCGCGAAGACCACCATCGGCGCGGCGGGACCCCACATCGCGGCGGTCACCGGCCCGCCCGCGTCCCGCACCGGGATCTGGCCGGTGTGGTACTCGCGGATCGCGCGGATCCGCTGCAGGAACGGCAGCGGACACCGCAGTGGTAGCGGCGCGCTCGATGCCGCGATCCCCGAACGACGGTGCAGCCTCTCGACCACGATGACCACCTCCGATCCCGCGCGGAGCCTCCGCGATCTCATCGGATCACGTCGGAGCGGCGCCGCGCCTCCCTCATATGAAGGAGGCCTCGGCCGGGGCGGGGCGCCGTCCCCCCGAGAGCGAGCCTGTGCAGTACCACCGCCAGCTCGGTCTGCCGCGAGGTGTTGGTCTTCTGGAACAGGTGCCGCAGGTGTGTGCGTACGGTCGACCGTGCGACCCGCAGTGCGTCCGCGATCGCGGCGACGTCGAGACCCTCGGCGATCATCACCGCCACGCGCGCCTCGGCGTCGGTGAGGCCGAAGTAACGGCGCAGCAGCTCCGGCCGCGGGCCGTCCGGCTCGGCAGCGCCGTCCGCCAGGATGACCAGCGCGCGCCCGGCACCGTCATCGACGGACCGCACCGGCAACACCGCGGCGACCAGCGGCGGGAGGCCGGACGGACGGGGCAGCAGCACGACCGCGCCGGTGCGCGGGTGTGCTCCCGTGGCGTGACCGATCGCCGTCCGAAGCTCGGCCGCCGCGCGCGGCACGGGCGTGAGCCGGCCGGCACCGTCGAGCCGGATTCCGTCCCGCTCATCGAGCACCCTGTGCGCGGCAGCGTTGATGTGCTCGGTCTCGCCGTTCGCGGTCACGACCACCAGGGCTCTGTCGACGGTGTCGAAGGCGGCGCTCAGCCCCCGCGCCGCACGGGTCTCGTGCGCGAGCCGGGCGTGGAGTGCCAGCGACCGCCGCACGTGCGGCGCGAGCAGCCGGATCGCTGCGAGACGATCCCGGGTCGCGTAGTCACGCCGGCCCGGGGGTGCGACGAACACCAGGGTGGTCGCGGCATCGACCTGGACGAAGACGCCGTCGCTGAAACCGTTCGGAACCACCCAGTCCGCGTGGAACTCGGTTCCTCGATGGCGCCGGATCAGGTCCGCGCCCGGAACCGGCTCGCCGATCGGGCCGGCGTGGATCGCTTCGACGACGCCGTCCAGCGCGCCGTAGTACGCGTGGTAGTCCGCGACGACGGTCGGCGCGAGCGCCGACACCGTGATCACGCGCGAGCCGTCAGCGCTCGTTCGCACCAAGCCGCCACCGACGGCGCCCACGACGCCCAGGACCTCGTCGACCGCGGCCGACCAGGGCGTCGTCCCCGCGCCCGCGGCATAGATCGTCTCGACGAGGCCGGACAGGCGCGCGACACCCATGACCGCTCCCAGGTGGCTGCGGGAACTGCTGTCCGACGATGATCCCACCCGCGGGCCCGGGTGTCACGGGGTCGGCAGCGGGGGGACCACCCGCCGAGACGCGAATGGCCCGGATCGCCTGATCCGGGCCATTCGCCGTGCGTACCCCCGATGGGATTCGAACCCACGCTACCGCCGTGAGAGGGCGGCGTCCTAGGCCGCTAGACGACGGGGGCTAGAACTGGTGCCACTGCGCCGAGGCGCCGCAGCGAGTTCGATGAAGGTAACACAGCACCTGCACCGAAACGTACCCCCGATGGGATTCGAACCCACGCTACCGCCGTGAGAGGGCGGCGTCCTAGGCCGCTAGACGACGGGGGCTAGGACACGCCCCCGCTCGCGCGGGGGCGTTGTCACGCTGGCCTACCAGGACTCGAACCTAGAACAACTGAACCAGAATCAGCCGTGTTGCCAATTACACCATAGGCCATTGACTCTTCTCGAGGCCGTATCCGACCTCGTTTTGAGCCGCGATCCAGCTTACCCAGCCGCACAGGGAACGCCAAATCGCCAGGTCATCCCCTACTGGGGCGCGGCACCGTCGGCCGGCACCAGGGTGCGCGCCGAGGCCAGCCGACCCAGGGTCCGCTCCCGACCGAGGAGCTCCAGCGACTCGAACAGCGGTGGGCTGATCGGCGAGCCGGTGACGCCCACGCGAATCGGCGCGTAGGCCTTGCGGGGTTTGAGCTCCAGCTCGTCGATCAGCGTGCTCTTGAGCGCGTTCTCGATCGACTCGGTGGTCCAGTCCGTGACGCCGGCGAGCGCCTCCGAGGCGGCGTCCAGCACCTGCCCCGCGTCGGCCTTGATGTTCTTGGCCGCTGCCGCGTCGTCGACCCGGAACTCGGCCTCGTCGACGTAGAGGAACTTCAGCAGGTCCCACGCGTCCGAGAGGACCACGATGCGGGTCTGCACGAGCTCCGCCGCGGTCGGGAACTCCGGGCCGAGGCGGGCACCGTCGACGAAGCCCCGCTCGACGAGGAAGGACCGCAGGCGGGCCTCGAAGTCCTCCGGCGTGAGCAGCCGGATGTGCTCGGCGTTGATCGCGTCGGCCTTCTTCTGGTCGAACCGGGCCGGGTTGGAGTTCACCCGGTGCACGTCGAACGCGGCGATCATCTCATCGAGGCTGAACACGTCGTTGTCGGCGGAGATGCCCCAGCCGAGCAGCGCGAGGTAGTTGAGCAGCCCCTCCGGAATGAAGCCGCGGTCGCGGTGATGGAACAGGTTGGACTCGGGGTCGCGCTTGGACAGCTTCTTGTTGCCCTCCCCCATCACGAAGGGCAGGTGCCCGAACTCGGGCGTGCGCTCCGCGACGCCGATCGCCACCAGCGCCTCGTACAGCGCGATCTGCCGCGGCGTGGAGCTGAGCAGGTCCTCGCCGCGCAGCACGTGCGTGATCTTCATCATCGCGTCGTCGACGGGGTTGACCAGGGTGTACAGCGGGTCGCCGTTCGCGCGGGTGAGCGCGAAGTCGGGGACGCTGCCCGCGGCGAAGGTGGTCTCGCCGCGCACCATGTCGTTCCAGGTGAAGTCGTGGTCGGGCATCCGCAGGCGCACGACGGGGCTGCGGCCCTCGGCGAGGTAGGCGGCCTTCTGCTCCGCCGTGAGGTCGCGATCGAAGTTGTCGTAGCCCAGCTTCGGGTTGCGGCCGGCGGCGACGTGGCGCGCCTCGACCTCCTCGGGGGTCGAGAACGCCTCGTAGGCGTAGCCGCCCTCGACGAGGCGCCGCACGACGTCCAGGTGCAGATCCTTGCGCTCCGACTGCCGGTACGGCCCGTACGGCCCGCCCACCTCGGGTCCCTCGTCCCAGTCCAGGCCGAGCCAGCGCAGCGATTCGAGGATCGCGGCGTAGCTCTCCTCGCTGTCCCGGGCGGCGTCGGTGTCCTCGATGCGGAAGACGAAGGTGCCGCCGGTGTGTCGCGCGTGGGCGAAGTTGAACAACGCGGTGCGCACCATGCCGACGTGCGGCGTGCCGGTGGGCGACGGGCAGAAGCGCACGCGCACGGTCGCGTTCGACGGTGCGGGGGTCGAATCAGTCACGCCGTCCAGCGTAGTCGGCGCGCCTATCGGTCCTCGGCCAGGCTGGTGAGCGTACCGATCCCCTCGACGGTGACCGCCACGTGCTGGCCCGCGGTGACGGGGCCGACGCCCTCCGGCGTGCCGGTGAGGATCACATCGCCCGGCAACAGGGTCATCACGGACGAGATCCACTCGACGATGTCGCCGATGGAGTGGATCATCAGCGAGGTGCGGGAGTCCTGCTTGATCTGGCCGTCGAGCTCGGTGTAGATCCGCGCGTCCGACGGGTCGAACTCCGTCTCGATCCACGGGCCGAGCGGGCAGAACGTGTCGTAGCCCTTGCCGCGCGTCCACTGACCGTCGTGCTGCTGCTGATCGCGCGCGGTGACGTCGTTCGCGACGGTGTACCCCAGGATCACGTCCTTCGCGCGCGCGGCCGGCACGTCGCGGCAGGGCTGGCCGATCACGACGGCGAGCTCGCCCTCGTAGTCCACCTGCTGCGAGCTGCGGGGCAGCTTGATCGGCGCGAGCGGGCCGATGATCGAGGTGTTGGGCTTGATGAAGATCACCGGATCCTTGGGCGCCTCGCCGCCCATCTCCGCCGCGTGCGCCGCGTAGTTCTTGCCGATGCAGACCACCTTGCTGGCGAGGATCGGCGCGAGCAGGCGCACGTCGTCCAGCGCCCAGCTACGGCCGGTGAACTCCGGTGTGCCGAAAGGATGCTCGGAGATCTCGCGGGCCCGGGCACCATCCTCCGGGTCACCCTCGATGGCCGCGAACGCGACCCCGTCACTGCTGGCGATTCGTGCAAGGCGCATACGGCGAGCCTACCGGTCGACGGCAATACTTCGACCAGCTAGGCTTCATCTCACAATGTAAGCTACGCGTTCCACTGATTGGGATTCATATGGAGATGTCAGCCGCCCGCCGCTGGTGGATCCTGGTGGTGTCCATGACCGCCGCGATCACCACGACCGCCGCCGTGAACGCCGCCGCGTTCCTCATCCCGCAGCTCATCCGCAGCGGCCTCCCGGTGCAGAGTGCGGGCCTGTTCGCCGCGGCGGCGCCCGCGGGCCTGCTGCTCACGACGATCCTGTGGGGCGCCCTCATCGACCGGTACGGCGAGCGGCGGGTCCTGCTGATCAGCATGGCGGGGGCAGCAATCGCGCTGGCGGCCACCGTCGCGTCGTTCGCGACGCGCGCCCCGCTGTACCTATCGGCGATCGGCCTCTTCTTCGCCTCCGCGATGGCCGCCAGCGGGAACGGCGCGAGCGGCCGGATCGTGGTCGGCTGGTTCCCCGCATCCAGCCGCGGCACCGCCATGGGGATCAGGCAGACCTCGCAACCCCTGGGCATCGCGATCCTGTCGCTCACGATGCCGTTGCTGGCCAATCGCATCGGCCTCACCGCGGCGATGACGGTCCCACTGATCGTGGCCGTCGTGTCCCTGATCCTGGTGTGGGCGTTCATCATCGACCCACCCCGCCCCGAGACCGGGCCGGCGGCGACCGCGGCGCAGGTGAACCCCTACCGGGAGGACTCCTTCCTCGCCCGCATCCACGCCGTGTCGCTGCTGCTGGTTCTGCCCCAGGGCGCGATCTGGACCTGGGGCATCACCTGGCTGATCGTCGGACTGCACTGGGCGCCGGCGACGGCGGGTCTCCTGATCTCGGTGAGCCAGCTGTTCGGCGCCCTCGGACGGATCGCCGCGGGCGCATGGTCGGACCGACTGGGATCGCGCACCGCCCCGATCCGGTGGATCGCACTGGCGGCCGCCGCAGCGGTGGGCGGACTGGGCGCGCTCGCCGCGATCGGCTCCCCTGTCGCAGTGGTGGTGTTCCTGATCGCCTCAGTGGTCACCGTCGCCGATAACGGGCTGGCCTTCACCGCCATCGCCGAGAAGGCCGGCCCGTTCTACAGCGGCCGCGCGCTGGGCATCCAGAACACCGGACAGTTCGTCGCCACGACCGCGGCCGGGCCGATCCTGGGTGCCCTGATCCACGCGACGAGCTTCGGCGCCGCCTTCGCGATCGTGGCCCTGGCGCCGCTGCTCGCCTATCCGCTCGTCCCCTCCGACGCGAAGCCCGCGGACCTGCCGGAGGCGGCACCGTCGACCCCCTGAATATGACTTAACAGCGTTAGCCCATAGAGAACCCGCAGGTGGAGATATGGGCTAACGCTGTTAAGTCAGGGGTGGGGGTTACGCCGTGAGGGCGGCGGCGATGCGGTCGCCGACCTCGGCGGTGCGGATCGGGGCGTCGCCGCGGGCGGCGAGGTCCGCGGTCACCGCGTCCTCGATGCGCTGCGCGCCCTCGGCGTTCCCGAGGTGCCGCAGCAGCATCGCCGCGGACAGGATGGCCGCGGTGGGATCCGCGACGCCCTGGCCGACGATGTCCGGGGCGCTGCCGTGCACGGGCTCGAACATCGACGGGTTGGTTCCCGTCGCGTCGATGTTGCCCGACGCCGCCAGGCCGATGCCGCCGGAGATCGCGCCGGCCTCGTCGGTGAGGATGTCGCCGAAGAGGTTGTCGGTGACGATCACGTCGAACCGCGACGGGTCGGTCACCAGGTAGATCGTCGCCGCGTCGATGTGGCTGTAATCCACCGCGACGTCGGGGAACTCCTGCGCCACCTCGTCGACGGTGCGCTGCCACAGCGAGCCGCCGAAGACGAGCACGTTCGTCTTGTGCACCAGCGTCAGCTTCTTCCGCCGGGTGCGCGCGAGCTCGAAGGCGAAGCGCACCACGCGCTCCGCGCCGAACCGGGTGTTGACCGAGGTCTCGTTGGCGACCTCCTGCGGGGTGCCGACACGGATCGCGCCGCCGTTGCCCGTGTACGCGCCCTCGGTGCCCTCGCGGACCACGACGAAGTCGATCTCGCCCGGGTTCTTCAGGGGCGACTCGACGCCCGGGAAGAGCTTCGACGGGCGCAGGTTCACGTGGTGGTCCAGCGCGAAGCGCATCTTCAGCAGCAGCCCGCGCTCGAGCACGCCCGGCGGGACCTTGCGCGGGTCGCCGATGGCGCCGAGCAGGATCGCGTCGTGCCCGCGCAGCGACGCCAGGTCCTCGTCGGTGAGCAGCTCGCCGTTGCGCTCGTAGCGGCGCGCGCCCAGGTCGTACTCGGTGGTCTCGATCTCGCCGACCACCGCGCGCAGCACCTTGAGCGCCTCCGCCGTCACCTCGGGGCCGATGCCGTCCCCGCCGATCACCGCGAGCTTCACGAGAGATCCACCTGCGCGATGGTGGTGGCCGCGACGGCCTCGCCGATGGCCTGCTGGACCTCGGCGGGCACGGCCTGGCTGACGCGCAGCAGCACCGTCGCCCCGTCGCCCTCGGCGTCCTGGCTGAGCGCAGCGGCCTGGATGTCGATGCCGGCATCCCCGAGGAGCGTGCCGATCTTGCCCAGCGAGCCCGGCTGATCGCCGTAAGCGATGAACAGGTTCAGGCCTTCGGCGCGCAGGTCGAAATTGCGGCCGTTGATGTTGGTGACCTTCTCCACCCGGCTCAGGCCCGACAGGGTGCCCGAGACATTGGCGACGGTGCCGTCGCCGTACACGGCGCGCACGTCGACCAGGCTGCGGTGGTTGGGGCTCTCCGAGACCTTCTCCAGCTCGACAGTGACGCCGCGCTCCTCCGCGAGGGCGGGGGCGTTGACGAAGGTGACGGCGTCCTCGATGACGGCCGAGAACAGGCCGCGCAGCGCCGAGAGCTGCAGGATGTCGACGTTCTCGCTGGCGAGCTCGCCGCGGACGGTGACGCCGATCTTCTCGGGCAGCTGCCCGGGCAGGCCGCCCAGCAGCACACCCAGCTTGCGGGTGAGCTCGAGCCAGGGCGCGACCTCCTCGTCGACGGCGCCGCCCTTGACGTTGACGGCGTCCGGCACGAACTCGCCGGCGAGGGCCAGGCGGACGCTCTTGGCGACGTCGGTGCCGGCGCGGTCCTGCGCCTCCGAAGTGGAGGCGCCGAGGTGCGGGGTCACGACGACCTGCGGCAGCTCGAACAGCGGGCTGTCGGTGCAGGGCTCGGTCTCGAAGACGTCGAGGCCAGCGCCGAAGACGTGGCCCGAGGTGATCGCGTCCGCGAGGGCCTGCTCGTCGATGAGGCCGCCGCGGGCCGCGTTGACGATGACGACGCCCTTCTTCGTGCGGGCGAGCGCCTCACGGCCGATCAGGCCCTTGGTCTCCGGGGTCTTCGGGAGGTGCACCGAGATGAAGTCGGCGCGCTCGAGCAGCTCGTCCAGCGTGAGCAACTCGATGCCGAGCTGCGCGGCGCGGGCCGGGCTCACGTAGGGGTCGTACGCGACGATCTTCGTCTCGAAGGCGGCGAGGCGCTGCGCGACGAGCTGACCGATGCGACCCATGCCGACGACGCCGACGGTCTTGCCGAGGATCTCGACGCCGTTGAACGAGCTGCGCTTCCAGGTGTGCTCGCGCAGCGTCTTGTCCGCGGCCGGGATCTGGCGGGCTGTGGCGAGCATCAGCGCGACGGCGTGCTCGGCGGCAGTGTGGATGTTCGAGGTGGGGGCGTTGACCACGAGGACGCCGCGCTCGGTGGCGGCGGGCACGTCCACGTTGTCGAGGCCGACGCCGGCGCGGGCGACGATCTTCAGCTTGGTGGCGGCGGCGAGGACCTCCGCGTCGACGGTGGTCGCGGAGCGGACGAGCAGCGCGTCGGCCTCGGGGACCGCGGCGAGCAGGGCCGGGCGATCGGGGCCGTCGACCCACTTCACCTCGACGCCGTCACCGAGCGCCTCCACAGTCGACGGTGCCAGCTTGTCGGCGATCAATACCACGGGACGGGTCACTTGCGCTCCTCATTCACGGTGCCTGTTGCACCGCTCAGCTTAGTGACCAGCGTCGGGGGCCTTCCGCGCCGGGTTGCCGGG
The DNA here is from genome assembly GCF_040611135.1 of Tsukamurella sp. NPDC003166. Classification (NCBI taxonomy): domain Bacteria; kingdom Bacillati; phylum Actinomycetota; class Actinomycetes; order Mycobacteriales; family Tsukamurellaceae; genus Tsukamurella; species Tsukamurella sp. NPDC003166. Next base: position 24,224 of record NZ_JBEXNL010000012.1, on the reverse strand, counting down.
AGCGTGCCGGCCGAAGATCCGGCGCACCGCCAACGCCACCTCCACGTCCAGCCGGTCGTCGCCGATCTCGCGGCCCCGCCGCGCCACCGCGCGGCGCACCCGGTACTTCACCGAGTTGGCGTGCAGGAGCTGCTGTTCTGCGGTGGCCTTGAAGCTACCGCCGGTGCGCAGGAAGATCTCGAGCGTGCTGCGCAGGCGATCGTCGGCGGCGGACACCCCGGTCAGCTCCCCGAGCACGCCGTCGGCCCAGGCCCGCGCCGCGGCGACGTCGTGTGCGACGAGGGCCGCCAGGCCGACCCCGGGATCCGTCGCGACCAGCAGCCGCGCGTCCGTCGCGTCCGCCACCCGCCGCACCTCGCGCGCCGCCCGGTTCGTCGCGCGGAAGCCCTCGAGCCCTTCCCGCGGCGGCCCGAACACGACGCGCGGCGCCTCCGGATCGGCTGCCGCGAAAGACCGGGCGGCGGCGATCGCCGCCTCCCCGTCCGCCACCGGCAGCCACGCCCAGGCGGTGAGGCGGTCCACGGCCACCGATAGCGGAGGTGCAAGAGTCTCGATCGCGGCGCCGAGGTCCCGCAGGAACCGCTCGATCCGCTCGACCTCGTCGACGCCCTCCGCGTACCAGGCGACCAACCCGATGTGGTTCGCGCGCAACGGGTACCGGATGCTGGCGGAGGCCGCGGCGACGCTCGGCACCTCGCCGTCCAGCACCTCGAGGACGCGCACCGTCCGGGCCCCGCTCCGGGCGTCCACCCACGCCGCCCGCTCCGCCTCGTACTCGTCGAGGACGCGGCGGGTGACGACGTCGTTGTAGTCGAAGGACCAACCCACCAGCCAGCGCATCGCGGCCTCACGCAGGTCCTGCTCCACCCCGGCCTCCGCGTCGACGGCGTCGCCGATGAGGGCGATCATGGTCTGCTGCCCGAGGTAGTACGCGCGGACGAGGGAGGTGGCCGCCATCCCGCGCTGCGCCACGCGCCGCGGGTACTCGAGCGCCGCGAGCGGGACCTCGATCCGCTCCACGGGGACGTCGAGCACGACGGCGTGGGTGACGTTCTCGACGTTGGCCTCGACGCTCGCGGCCAGCGCGCCGAGGATCGCGTCGTCGGCCCGCAGGTCCGGGAGGTCGGCCGCGATCCGCTCGGTCATGGCGTCGGAGACCGCGCGCCGGGGCGCGGCGCTCAGCACCCGGGCGATCAACCGTCGGGGCGCGTCGGGGTCCATCGCCAAATCCTAGGCCCATTGCGCTCCCACGCGACGAGGAATTCGTCTCCGAAGGACGAATTCCTCGGCACATCTCGTCGCCGGTGGACGATGTGACCTCGGTCACGCGCGCCCTACCGTGGATGCACCCACCGGACTAGGAGCCACCGTGACCTACGACTTCACCACCTTCGCCCACCTGCCCGCGGTGCGCGCCGCCGCGGCCCCGGACGCGCCCGCGGTCGCCGACGACGCCGTCGACCTCGACAACGCCGCCTTCGACGGTGCCGTGCGCAGCGCCGCCGCCGTCCTGCGCGCGGCCGGCGTCGGCCCCGGCGACGTGGTCGCGGTGAAGTTGCCGAACACGGCGCTGCTCGTGGTCACCCTGTTCGCGTCCTGGCACCTGGGCGCGGCCGCGACCCCCATCAATCCGTACCTCGCGCAGCCCGAGGTCGAGTACCAGGTGCGGGACGCGGGCGCGGCGGTCCTGGTCACCGATGCCGGCGCGCCGGCGGGAGTCACGGTGATCGCCGCGGAGGCGCTGCTCGGACACGCGCCCGACACCGCGGAGCCGGTCGCGGCACCGTCGGACCTCGCGCTGCTGATCTACACCTCCGGCACCACGGGGCGCCCGAAGGGCGTGATGCTCGACCACGCGAACCTGGTCGCGATGAGCGAGATGTCCTCGGCGGCCTTCGAGTTCGACGCCGACGATCACAGCCTGCTGATCCTGCCGCTGTTCCACGTCAACGCGATCGTGGTCTCGACGCTCAACCCGTTGCGCGGCGGCGGCCGCGTCACCATCGCGGGCCGGTTCGACCCGCGCACCTTCTTCGACGTGCTCTCCGAGACCGGGGCGACGTACTTCTCCGCGGTACCCACGATCTACACGATGCTGGCGGGGCTGCCGCCCGAGGTGCGGCCGGACCTGTCGAGGGTGCGCTTCGGCGTGTGCGGGGCCGCGCCGGCGAGCCGGGAACTGTTGGAGGGCTTCGAGGCCCGCTACGGATTCCCCTTGATCGAGGGCTACGGCCTGTCCGAGTGCACCTGCGCCGCGACGTGCAACCCGCTCAACGGGATCCGCAAGGTGGGGAGCGTGGGGCTGCCGTTGCCGGGCCAGCAGATCCGCATCGTCGACGGTGCCGGGGCCGACGTCCCCGCCGGAGAGCCGGGCGAGGTGCTGCTCGCGGGTCCGAACATCATGCGCGGCTACCTCGGCCGGCCCGAGGAGACCGCGAAGTCCGTCGTCGACGGGTGGCTGCGCACCGGCGACGTCGGTATCCTCGACTCCGACGGCTATCTCCGCCTCGTGGACCGCGCGAAGGACATGATCATCCGCGGCGGGGAGAACATCTACCCCAAGGAGATCGAGACCGCGGTGTACGGCGTGAGCGGCGTCGCCGAGGCGGCCGTGATCGGCCGGCCGGACCCGAAGTACGGCGAACTGCCGGTGCTCTACGTCTCCCCCGCACCCGGGGTCCGCCTCGACGTCGATGTCATTGCGACGCACGCCCGCGCGCAGCTCGCGAAGTACAAGCAGCCCGTCGCGATCACCGTGCTCGACGCGCTGCCGAAGAACCCCGTCGGCAAGATCGACAAGCCCTCCCTGCGTCGCCTCGACGCCGCCGCCCCGACCGCCTGATCCCCTCCCCCCGGAAGGACATCTGTCATGGGATTCATCAAACCCGACCTCCCCGAGGTCGATCCGGCGGAGTTCATCACCCGCCCGCTCCAGGACCGCCTCCGCTTCGCCACCCAGCGCTGGGTGGACCACGGCTTCGGCACGCAGAAGGTCGCCTTCGTCGTCTACGTCGTGAAGCTGCTGGTGCTGTACGCCTTCGGCGGCGTGCTGTTCGCCACCGCCACCTCGGGCCTGCAGTTCTGGGAGGTCTCGACCTGGTGGAACCAGCCCATCGTGTACCAGAAGCTGGTGCTGTGGACCACCCTGCTCGAGGCCATCGGCGTCGCCGGCGCGTGGGGCCCGCTGACCTTCAAGATCAAGCCGATGACCGGTGGAATCCGGTTCTGGGCCCGCACGGGAACGATCCGGCTGCGCCCCTACCCCTGGGTCCCCGGCACCGCCGGCACCCGGCGCACCGCGCTCGACGTCGGCCTGTACTGGCTGCTCCTCGCCTCGCTCGTGCTGGGCATCGCGCTCCCCGGCGTGACCGTGACCGACTCGTCGCCGTACGAGCTGGTGGTGCCCTGGCTGATGATCGCCCCGGTCGCGCTGCTCATCCTGATCGGCCTGCGGGACAAGACGATCTTCCTCGCCGCCCGCGGCGAGCAGTACATGCCGGCGCTGATCATGTTCGGGCTCCTGCCGCTGCTCTCCTTCGCGACGATGATCGTCGGGCTCAAGCTGCTCATCGTGGTGGTCTGGGTCGGCGCCGGGATGTCGAAGATCGGCAAGCACTTCATCAACGTCATCCCCGTGATGGTGTCCAACTCTCCGTGCATGCCCTTCAAGGGCCTGCGCCGCGCCCACTACCGCAACGCCCCGCACGATCTGCTGCCGTCGCGGCTGGCCCGGTTCATGGCGGAGGGGCTCGGCACGTTCGTCGAGATCGTCGCGCCGCTCATCCTGTTGTTCTCGATGAACCGCACGGTGACGGTGGTCTGCGCCGTGTTCATGGTGTGTTACCACCTTTTCATCATTTCGACTTTCCCCCTGGCGGTTCCGCTCGAGTGGAACCTGCTGTTCGCGTACACCGCGTTGTTCCTCTTCGTCGGGTTCCCCGCGCAGGACGGCTACTCGGTGCTCGACATGTCGCCGGCCTGGTTGATCCTGGTGATCGTCGCGGCTCTCGCGTTCTTCCCCGTGCTGGGCAACATCCGGCCCGACAAGGTGTCCTTCCTGCCCTCGCTGCGGCAGTACGCCGGCAACTGGGCGACGGGCATGTGGGCCTTCGCGCCCGGCGCCGAGGAGAAGTTGAACCGGGTCCAGCGGCAGACGACGAACACCGTCGACCAATTCGTCGCCACCGGCGTCGAGCGCGAATGGGCCGAGACCCTCATGAACATGGGCCTCGGCTGGCGCGCGATGCACAGCAACGGCCGCGGCCTCTTCTCGACCCTGCTGAGCCACGTGCCCGACGTCGAAGAGCGGACGCTGCGCGAGGGCGAGCTGGTGTGCAACACCATGATCGGCTTCAACTTCGGCGACGGCCATCTCCACGACGAGACCCTCATCGCCGCGGTCCAGGAGCAGGCGGGATTCGAGCCGGGCGAGCTGATCGTGGTCTGGGCCGAATCGCAGCCCGTCACCCGCATGAGCCAGGACTTCAAGATCATCGACGCCGCGCTGGGCGTGGTGGCGCGCGGCCGGTGGAGCGTGACGGAGTGCGTGACGACGCAGCCCTGGCTGCCGGACGGCCCCGTCGCGTGTGAGATCACCTGGTCGGCGGACCACGACCGCTTCCCCCTCGGCACCGGACTAGGCTCGCGGGCATGACCACCGGCACCGTCGTCGGCAGCGGGCCCAACGGGCTCGCCGCCGCGATCACCCTCGCCCGCGCGGGCGTCGAGACCACCCTGCTGGAGGCGGCTAGCACGGTCGGCGGCGGGCTCCGGTCCTTCGAGGGCATCGTCCCCGGTCTCATCCACGATCACTGCTCGGCGATCCACCCCATGGCCGTGGGCTCGCCCTTCCTCGCCACCATCGACCTCGAGAGGCGCGGGTTGCACTGGCGCTCCGCCGAGCTCGAGTGCGTGCATCCGCTCGACGACGGGACGGCGGGGGTGCTGCGGCGCACCGTCGGGGACACGGCCGAGGGTTTGGGGCCCGACGGTGCCGCCTGGCGCGCGTTGTTCGGCCGACCCGTGACGAACATGGACAAGATCGGGCCGTCGATGCTGGGACCGCTGCTCCGGATGCCGCGACATCCCCTGGCGCTCGCGGAGTTCGGCGCACCGACGGTGCTCCCCGCCGCCGTCCTGGCACGGGCCCTCCGAACGCCGCAGGCCCGCGCACTGTGGGGCGGCGTCGCGGCGCACGCCTTCCGGCCCCTGCACGAGCCGATGAGTTCGGCGATCGGCAAGGGCATGCTGACCGCGGGGCACACATACGGTTGGCAGGTCGCCGAGGGAGGCTCCGGTGCGATCGCGAACGCCCTGGCCGCGGAGTTCCTCGACCTGGGCGGACGGATCGAGACCGATGCGCGGGTGACCGCCGCGAACCTGCCCGCGAGCGACCTCACACTGTTCGACCTGGACCCCGCGCAGGTCGCGAGCATCCTCGGCGACCGGCTTCCGGCGCGAACACAACGCGCGTTCGGGCGATTCCGGCGCGGCCCCGGTGCCTTCAAGGTGGACTTCGCCGTCGAGGGCGGCGTGCCCTGGACCACCCCCGACGCACGCCGCTCCAGCACCGTCCACCTGGGCGGCGAGTTCGCGGAGATCGCGGCGACGGAGAAGGCCATCGCGGCAGGACGGATGCCCGAGCGGCCCTTCGTCCTGGTGGGCCAGCAGTACCTCGCGGACCCGTCGCGGAGCGTCGGCGATGTCCATCCCGTGTGGTCGTACGCCCACGTGCCGAGCGGCTACGCCGGCGACGCCACCGAGGCGATCATCGCGCAGATCGAGCGCTTCGCCCCAGGCTTCCGGGAGCGCATCGTGGGCACCGCCGTGTGCTCGACGACGGAGATGTCGCGGTACAACGCCAACTTCGTCGGCGGCGACATCAACACCGGTTCGAAGGACCCGCTGCAGCTGGTGTTCGGGCCGCGGATCACCTTGCAGCCCTACGACCTCGGCGTGCCCGGCATGTACATCTGCTCCGCCGCAACGCCGCCCGGGCCCGCCGCGCACGGGATGTGCGGATTCCACGCCGCGACGCGAGCGCTCGACCGGCTCGGCCGCTGAGCGCCCCGAAGTCCCAACGATCGGGGCACCGTCGCCCCGGAACGGAGATCACATGACCGAGATCCTGCTGCTGGTGCGGTCCGCCGCCGCCTCGCCCGAGGTGGAGGACGAGTACAACGCCTGGTACGACGAGGTGCACGTGCCGCAGATCCTCGAGCGCGTGCCCGGCGTGACCTCTGCGCGGCGCTACCGCCTCGCCGACGCGCAACTCGCCCCGGCGGACAAGCTGCCCGTCGCCTACCTGGCCGAGTACCGCATCGAGACCGACGATCCCGCGGCCTCGGCGGCCGCGCTCGGCGCGGCCCTCACCGACGGCACGCTCGACATGAGCCGGACCATCGCGCGGCCCGAGATCCTGTTCTACCGGCCGGTGTAGCGCTCCCCGGCGACCGGCCTACTGCGCGGCGTAGGCCGGCTCGCTGCGGAACCGGGAGATGCGGCCGTCGATGCCGCAGATCCGCCACATGAGCTTGCTCAGCGGGTTCATGAGGCCGCACTTCTCGGCCATCATCCGCACGTCGCCGAAGACGTCGCGCTTCATCTGCTGCGACTCGTCCGAGCGCCAGAAGATGTCCTTCTTCACCGACCGCGGCACGTCGAAGGTCTCCCAGAACTCCTTGGGCGGCATCATGATCATGGTCACCATCACGCGCATGGTGATCGGTAGCATGAGCGAGAGCACGAGCCGCGGGAAGGCGCCGCGCGTCGGGATGCGGTGCTCGAGCAGCTGATGCGCGAAGCCGATGTGCCGGGCCTCCTCCGCGACGTGGATCTGCATGATCGAGCTCATCGCGGGGTGCTGCTCCGACCCCGAACGCAGGAACTGCTTCTGCAGGTGGTCGATCGGCTCCTCGCCGCCGAGCACCATCATGTAGAAGTACAGCGGCGTCATGGTCGCGAAGAGCGGCACGATCGGCGAGATCCGGCGGAGGAACCAGCTTCCGCCCGGGACGTCCATGCCCACGCGGTTGACGAACTCCTGGAACATCAGCGTGTGCTGGCACTCCTCCTTCGCCTCGTGCGTGGCGTAGCGGAACTCCGGCGAGTTGTTCGGGAGGGCCGCCGTGTACTGCATGATCCCGCGGATCAGCATCGACTCGAACTGCAGGCCCACCTTCGCGACGTTGGCCTGGCGCCACATCCCGATCTCGATCTGCTTGGCCAGCGGCTGTGCCTGGTACCACGGGTGGCGGCCGATCGGATCGAAGCGGGAGTCGCACACCCAGCGCGGATCGTCGGGGACGATCGCCAGCTCCGGGTCGTCCCAGTCGATGTCGAGGTACGGGTCGAAGTTGCGGCGCACCGAGGCCTCGGAGAGGTCCGTCAGCGCCTGCTCGTACTCGGCACGCCCGGGGAAATCGTCGCCCATGGTCCTGCCCATGTGGGTCAGGGCGAAACGTGTCGCCATCTGATCGACTCCTACTGCTCGATGATAGGTGTTGTCGGCGACACTATCATTCATCACTGCTGGTTTCTTGTCTTCACCGAACCTCTGATTGGCCGGGGCCCGGCTCGGGCGCGCGACCGGCCTCGTCAGGCGAAGTCGGGCAGCGGAACGAGGTCCACGGCGCGCCCGTCGGAGTCGAGTACCCGTCCGATGTGCTTGATCTTGCGCAACACGATCGTCCGGTCGTCGATCAGCGCCGTGGGACACAGTCGCGCGATCCGCACTTCGAAGTCCAGTAGGTCCTCCGGGCGGTGGAACCAGGCGTTGACCAGGAGGTTGTGCCGGCCGGCGAGCGTCGCGACCATTCGACGGTCGGGCAGGTCGGCGATCGCCGCCATCGCAGCCGCGAGGTCGCCAGGAGGCAACCGCAGCCACAGGTAGACCAGGGTCTCGTGCCCGGAGATCGCTGTCGACAGGTCGCAGCGAAGGCTGAGCCATCCGGATTCGAGCAGGCGGGCCACGCGTCGGCGCGCGGTGTTGACACTCACGTCGAGCCGGGTCGCGAGGTCGGTGGCCGACACCCGGCCGTCCACCGCCAGCGCCCGCACCAGCGCGCGGTCCGTCTCGTCGATCTGCGGTACCGGCGCGCCCGTGAGCGGCACCGCGACCCGTCGCATCCGCCGCTCCTGCTCCGGATCGAGCGCGTCGAGACGCCACCGCGAGCCGTGTGCGACCACGGTCGTCGACACCACCGGCTCGACCACGCTCACCCCGTCGACCGCCCGGAGCGCATGCAGTTCGTCGGCCATCGCGGACGTGCTCGGCGCGACCAGCGTCCCGAGGAGCGACCGAGCCCCGGCCACCTCGTCGAGCGTCACCAGCGCGCTCCGGGCGCACAGGCCCGCCACGGCCTCCGCGCTCCGCGCCGGCGCCACGTCGATCCGGACGAAGACGAGGCGCGAGTACGGGCTCGCGACGTACGCGGCGATCCACGCGCGACCGCCGGACTCGAGGTTCGCCCATCGCCGCGCGACCGTCGTGGGCGCGACGCCGATCGCGGCGCCGATCTCCGCCCAGGTCGCACGCGGGGCGATCTGCAGCGCGTGCAGGATCGTCAGATCCACCTCGTCGGTGCCCCGGGACCGGTCCGCGGCGGCAGATTCGATCATGTGTCGCGCCTCACAGCTCAGAATATAGAATATTCGTGCAGATCCAGAGTTCACCTCGACGCGATACCTACCTTGGTCTTCCAACCGGATGTGTCTCCGGTCACAGACCCGGAAGGAAGGAAGATCGATGAACCTTGTCGACGACGCCGCGCAGATGCAGGGCGACCTGGAGCAGCTGCGGCAGCGGCTGCACGCCACCCCCGAGGTGGGGCTGATCCTGCCGCGCACTCAGGAGATCGTGCTCGAGCAGCTGGACGGCCTCGGCCTGGAGCTGACCACCGGCACCCGGACGACGTCCGTCACCGGCGTGCTCCGCGGCGGCCGACGCGATCCGGAGAACCCCGCCACCGTGCTGCTGCGCGGAGACATGGACGGGCTCCCCGTCGCCGAGGACACCGGCCTCGACTTCGCCTCGACCAACGGCGCGATGCACGCCTGCGGCCACGACTTCCACACCACCTCCCTCGTCGGCGCGGCACAACTGCTCAGCCGCCACCGCGACAACCTGGCGGGCGACGTGGTGTTCATGTTCCAGCCGGGCGAAGAAGGCTTCGACGGCGCCGGCGTGATGATCGACGAGGGCGTGCTGGAGGCTTCCGGACGACGACCTGACGCCGCCTACGCGCTGCACGTGATCTCGACGATGACCGCGAGCGGCGTCTTCACCTCCCGCCCCGGGACGATGATGTCGGCCTCGCACAAGCTGGTCGTGACGGTGCGCGGCGCCGGCGGCCACGGCTCGATGCCGTTCCGCGCGAAGGACCCCATCCTCGCCGCCGCGCAGATGATCGCGGCGCTGGAGACGATGATCACGCGGACCTTCGACATCTTCGACCCCGTGGTCCTGTCCGTCGGGTCGATCCACGGGGGCACCAAGGCGAACGTCATTCCCGAGACGGTGACCTTCGAGGCCACCGTCCGGCGATTCAGCCGCGAGAGCGAGGAACTCCTGGAGCGGGCGATCACGCAGACGCTGCGGGGCGTCGCCCACGCGAACGGCGTGGACGTCGATCACGAGCTCATCGCCGAATACCCGGTCACGATCAACGACGAGTGGGAGACCGCCTTCGGCGCCGACGTGGTCCGCGAGGCCCTCGGCGAGGAGCGGTTCCTCACCGCGAAGAACCCCATCGCCGGCTCCGAGGACTTCTCCCGCGTGCTCGAGGAGATCCCCGGTGTGTTCATGAACATCGGCGCCACCCTCCCCGGTCTCGACCCGGCGTCCGCGCCGCTGAACCACTCGCCGCAGGCCGACTTCGACCCGTCGGTGCTCCAGGACGGCGTCGCGGTCTACGCGACGCTCGCCGAGCGGCGCCTGGACCTGCTCGCCGCGGGCGGTGCCCGATGACCGCCACGATGCCCAAGCCCTCGGACTCCCCCGCGCCCCAGGAACCCGCCGCGGCCGGACCGGCGAAGCGACAGAGCACCGCGAAGACGCTGCTCGGCGTCGGCTCCGGTAACGCGATGGAGTGGTTCGACTGGGGCATCTACGCCGTCTTCGCGCCGTTCTTCGCCGCCCAGTTCTTCCACACCGAGGATGCCGCGTCGAGTCTTCTCAAGACGCTCGCCGTGTTCGCGGTGGGCTTCGTGGCACGGCCCTTCGGCGGGATATTCTTCGGCTGGCTCTCGGACCGCCTGGGCCGCAAGTCCGCGATGTCCTGGACCGTCGCCCTCGGCGCCGGTGGCAGCCTGTTGATCGGCCTCACCCCGAATTACGCGACCATCGGCGTCGCCGCCAGCGTGCTGCTGGTGATCGCCCGCCTGGCCCAGGGACTCGCGCACGGCGGCGAACTGCCCGCCGCGCAGACGTACATCGCCGAGGAGGCCCCGCGCGAGCGACGCGGGCTCTGGTCATCGATCATCTACGTCTCCGGCACGGTGGGGCAGCTCGCGGCTCTCGTACTGGCCGGGATCCTCGCGTCGTCACTGTCTGACGATGCCATGCATTCGTGGGGCTGGCGGATCGCGTTCGTCCTGGGCGGTGTCTTCGGCTTCTATTCGCTGTACATGCGGACGCGACTCGAGGAGAGCGAGATCTTCGAGGGCCACAAGGCGGCGCGCGGGTCCACCGATGCGCCGAAGCGCTCCGTCTTCGACGGCGTGCGCCGGCACCCCAAGCTGCTGTTGCAGATCTGCGGGATGGTCCTGGGAATGACGGTCCTGTACTACGCGTGGGCGGTCTCCGCTCCCGCCTACGCGATCGCCGTGATCAAGGTTCCGAAGGCCGACGCCCTCTGGGCCGGTGCCGGGGCTCAGCTGGTGTTCCTCGCGCTGTGCCCGCTGTGGGGCAGGCTGTCGGACCGGGTCGGCCGCAAGCCCGTGATGATCTCGGCGGCCGTCGCGATCGTGGCGCTGACCTTCCCCCTCAACGCGATGCTCACCCCGTCGGCCTGGAGTCTGTTCGCGGCCATGTCGCTCGCGATGGTCCCGCTGTCGGCACTCGCGTCGGTCACCGTCGCGGTGTACGCGGAGATCTTCCCGACGAATATCCGCACCCTCGGCCTTGCGCTGCCCTACGCGCTGTGCGTCGCGGCGTTCGGCGGCACGGCGCCCTACCTGCAGACCTACTTCGGCTCTCTCGGCCGACCCGAGGTGTTCCTCGGGTACGCGATGGCACTGGGCGTCGTATCGATCATCACGATGTGCACCGTGCCCGAGACCCGGGCCAAGGACTTGACCGCCTGAGGGTGTCGGTCATGCCGAGGGGCGCCCGCCACGAGCGGGCGCCCCTTCAGGCGTACGACAGGATCAGCACGAGGGCCGAGAAGCCGAGCATGCCGAGGCAGTTCACCCAGAAGGTCGAGCCGAGGAAGCCAGCGCGGACGTGCGCGACAGCTGCGCAGACGAAGTAGGCGACCACGCCCGCGTTCGCCGCGAAGCCGACGCCCGGATAGTGGAGGCCGGCGAGCAGCCCCGCGACCGCGACCAGCTTGATCACGACGAGGGTCCACCACCAGTCGCGCGGGAACCGGACCCCGTCGAGGCAGTCGCGGATGAAGGCCGGCGGGCGCAGGGACATCAGCGCGTCGCCGAGCAGTACGACGGAGAGCGCGACCGTGAGCCACGGCCAGTGCGGCGTATCGATGAAACCGGTGGTCATTGTGGAACTCCCTCTCCGAGAATCTGTCCGATCGCCTCAACGAGGCGCTCCGCCGCGGCCTCCCGCGTGATCGCGCCGCCTGAGGTGGCGAACAGCAGGCCGATGTAGACGAAGTAGAGGCTGCGCGCGGCGGCGCCGGGATCGGCACAGCCCGCGGCCGCGAAGACCTGCTCGAAGTCAGCCTGCAGCTCGTCGCCGAGGTCGCCGAACGTGCGGGAACGGTGCCTGCCCCGCGCGAGGACCGCTGCGTACTCGCGGGAGAGGTCACCGTCGGCGTTGAAGTAGGTGACGAACGGCCGGACGACCTCGACGAGGCGCACCGTCGCCTCCCCCGGCGTCAGCGGCGGCAGCACCGCCGCGGGCTCGCGGCCCGCGTGCACGGCCGCGATCCAGTCGTCGACGATGGCGATGAGCAGCGCGTCCTTGTCACCGACCCCCATCACGGTCCCGACGCTGACGCCGGCGTCGGCGGCGATGCCGCGCACCGTCGTGCCCGAGAAGCCGCGCTCGCGGAACGAGCGGTCGGCGGCGGCGAGCACCCGCGACCGAGTGTCGGCCTTCGCCTCCGCCCGCGACTGAACATGTTCATTGAACATGTTCAGACGGTAGCGCGGGACGTCCGGACGCGCAAGAGCCCCGTCGAACCTGGACGGTTCGACGGGGCTCCGGGCGTGCGGTGAGACCTAGGCAGTCTCGGTGATCGGGCGATCGACCCAGCTCATCAGGTCGCGCAGCTTCTTGCCCGTGACCTCGATCGGGTGCTCGGCGTTCTCCTTGCGCAGGCCCTCGAGCTCCTTGTTGCCGCCCTCGACGTTCGCGACGAGGCGCTTGACGAAAGTGCCGTCCTGGATGTCCGTGAGGATGTCCTGCATGCGCTTCTTGGTGTCGGCGTCGATGACGCGCGGGCCCGAGAGGTAGCCGCCGAACTCCGCGGTGTCGGACACCGAGTAGTTCATGCGGGCGATGCCGCCCTCGTACATGAGGTCCACGATGAGCTTGAGCTCGTGCAGGCACTCGAAGTAGGCCATCTCGGGGGCGTAGCCCGCCTCGACGAGCACCTCGAAGCCGACCTTGACGAGCTCCTCGGTGCCGCCGCACAGCACGGCCTGCTCACCGAAGAGATCGGTCTCGGTCTCCTCCTTGAAGGTGGTCTTGATGACGCCGGCGCGGGCGCCACCGATCGCGGCGGCGTAGCTCAGGGCGAGCGCCTGGCCGTTGCCGGTCGGGTCCTGGTCCACCGCGATGAGGGCGGGGACGCCCTTGCCGTCGACGAACTGACGACGCACCAGGTGGCCGGGGCCCTTGGGGGCGACCATCGCGACGGTGACGTTGGCCGGGGCCTCGATCAGCTTGAAGTGGATGTTCAGGCCGTGGCCGAAGAACAGCGCGTCGCCGTCCTTGAGGTTCGGCTCGATGTCGGCCTTGAAGATCTCGGCCTGCGCGGTGTCGGGCGCGAGCAGCATGATGACGTCGGCCCACGCGGCGACCTCGGCGGGCGTGCCGACGGTCAGGCCCTGCTCCTCGGCCTTGGCGCGCGACTTCGAGCCCTCCTTGAGGCCGATCCGCACGTCGACGCCGGAGTCGCGCAGGCTCAGCGAGTGCGCGTGCCCCTGCGAGCCGTAGCCGATGACGGCGACCTTCTTGCCCTGAATGATGGAGAGGTCGGCGTCCTCGTCGTAGAACAGTTCGATTGCCACGGTGGTTCCTTGTCCCTTCTGAAAATTTTTTGCAGTAGTTAAGTTAGCGGGTCGCGGTGATCGACTTGGGGCCGCGTCCCAGCGCGATGACGCCGGACTGGGCGATCTCGCGGATCCCGAAGGGATCCAGGACCGCCAGCAGCGCGTCGAGCTTGTCCGGCGTACCGGTGGCCTCGATGGTCACCGAGTCGGGCGAGACGTCCACGATCTTGGCACGGAACAGGTCGACGGTGTCGGTGACCTGGCCACGTGTGGCGGCGTCGGCGCGCACCTTGATGAGCATGAGCTCGCGCGCCACCGACGACGTCGAATCCTGTTCGACGATCTTGAGCACGGAGACCAGCTTGTTGAGCTGCTTGGTGACCTGCTCGAGCGGCAGCTCGTCGACCGTGACGACGATGGTCATGCGGCTGACGCCCTTGAGCTCGGTCCCGCCGACGGCGAGGGACTCGATGTTGAAGCCGCGACGCGAGAACAGCGACGAGACGCGGGCGAGCACGCCCGGCCGGTCCTCGACCAGAACGCTCAGCGTGTGCGTGGTGCTCACTTCTGCTCCTCCGAACGCTCCATCGCGGCGTGGATGACGGCGGGCTCGTCGGCCGCGTCGTCCTCGTCGAACAGCGGACGGATGTCCCGTGCCGCCATGATCTCGTCGTTGCTGGTGCCCGCGGCGACCATCGGCCACACCTGGGCGTCGGCGCCCACGATGAAGTCGATGACCACCGGGCGGTCGTTGATCTCCCGCGCCTGCGCGATGATCGCGTCGACGTCCTCGGCGCGCTCGCAGCGGAAGGACACGCAGCCCATCGCCTCACCGAGCTTGACGAAATCCGGGATCCGCATCGAGTGCGTGGACAGGTCGGTGCTCGAGTAGCGCTGGTCGTAGAACAGCGTCTGCCACTGGCGGACCATGCCCAGGTTGCCGTTGTTGATGATGGCGACCTTGATCGGCGCGCCCTCGATCGCGGCGGTGGCGAGCTCCTGATTGGTCATCTGGAAGCAGCCGTCACCGTCGATCGCCCAGACCTCCTTCTCGGGCGCGCCCATCTTGGCGCCGAGCGCCGCGGGGACCGCGTAGCCCATCGTGCCGAGACCGCCCGAGTTCAGCCAGGTACGCGGCTTCTCGTACTTGACGAACTGCGCGGCCCACATCTGGTGCTGGCCGACGCCGGCGCAGTAGATCGCGTCGGGCCCCGCGGCGATACCGAGGCGCTCGATCACGTACTCGGGGCTCAGCGCACCGTCGGACGGGGTGTTGTACGCCAGCGGATAGGTCGCGCGGACGCCGTCCAGGTACTCCCACCAGGCGGTGAGGTCCGGGGCGGCGATGGTGGCGCGGTCCTCGGAGATCGCGGCGATGAGCTCGGCGATGACCTCCTTGCAATCGCCCACGATCGGGACGTCCGCGAACCGGTTCTTGCCGATCTCCGCCGGGTCGATGTCGGCGTGGATGACCTTCGCGTCGGGCGCGAAGGAGTCCAGCTTGCCGGTGACGCGGTCGTCGAACCGGGCGCCGAGGGTGACCAACAGGTCCGAACGCTGCAGCGCGGCCACGGCGCCGACGGTGCCGTGCATGCCGGGCATGCCCATGTGCTGCTGATGGCTGTCGGGGAAGACGCCGCGCGCCATCAGGGTGGTGACCACCGGGATACCGGTCAGCTCGGCCAGCTTGAGCAGTTCCTCGGACGCCTCCGCCTTGAGCACGCCGCCGCCGACGTAGAGCACCGGCGACTTCGCCGCGGCGATGAGCCGGGCGGCCTCGCGGATCTGCTTACCGTGCGGCTTGGTCACGGGCCGGTAGCCGGGCAGGTCGATCTGCGGCGGCCACGAGAAGACCGTGTCCTCCTGCAGCACGTCCTTCGGGATGTCGACCAGCACGGCGCCGGGGCGGCCGCTCTGCGCGAGATAGAAGGCCTCGGCGATGACGCGCGGGATGTCGGCCGCGTCGTAGACGAGGAAGTTGTGCTTGGTGACGGGCATCGTGATGCCCGAGATGTCGGCCTCCTGGAAGGCGTCCGTGCCGATCAGCGGGCGGCCGACCTGACCGGTGATCGCGACGATCGGGACCGAGTCCATCTGCGCGTCGGCGAGCGGGGTCACCAGGTTGGTGGCGCCGGGACCGGAGGTGGCCATGCACACGCCGACCTTGCCCGTGGCCTGCGCGTAGCCGGTGGCGGCGTGGCCGGCGCCCTGCTCGTGCCGGACCAGGACGTGCCGCACCTTCTTCGAGTCGAGCAGCGGGTCGTACACCGGGAGGATGCACCCGCCGGGAATGCCGAAGACCGTGTCGACGCCGATCTCCTCGAGCGACCGGACGACCGACTGCGCACCGGTGACCCGCTCGGGGGCTACGGTACGGGCGCCCTCGAGGTGGCCGCTCGCGACGTCGGACGCCACGTGCTGCTTCGAGGCGGCGGGATGCGCGCCGGGGATCCCGGCGCCGGGCTTGCGGGCCCCGGGCTTCTGCCCTGGGTGGGGCCGAGCTGTAGGTGCGCTCACGATGTGACCTTCTCGTGCTCTAGCGTTGCTCTGCTCAAACATGGACTATCGGCGTGCGATGCGTCGCCCGAAGCTATCCGGGCAACAAAAAACCCCCGTCAGCGGTGGCTGAGCGAGGGTAGCGCGTCGATGCTGGTGTGAAACGGCTGTAACCGGTTCAGGCGGCGACGCGCCGACCGATTACGAGGAGCTGGTAGCTGTGTTTCACACAAGTGAAACTAGGCGTCCGTGTGCATTCGCGTCAAACCAGTGAGTCACACCGTCTCATATGTTGGGAATCGGCTGCCGCGTGAGACAATGCGTGTTATGAGCGAGACTCCCGCCGCGCCGGCGTCCACCGGCGCCACGCGCACCGTGACCACCGACCACACCGCGGACACCGCGGTGCCGATCGCCGCGGGCGACCGGGTGGTCTTCAAGCACCCGTCGATCGCGCTGATCGGGGTGGCGCTGTTCGCCGTCTGCCTCGCGCCCATCGTCGGCCCGTGGACCGTCGGCCGCTCGGTCGACGGCAGTACAGCGGGCGTCGGCGCCGCCGTCCTCGGCTGGGCACTGCTCGTCATCCCCGTCCTGCTCGCCCTGTGGATCCTGCGGGTCCGCACCGTCATCGGTCCCGACGGTGTCCGGTCCGTCCGCGTCCTGCGCGCCACCACCATCGCGTGGGACGAGATGTCGGGGATTAGGATCGGGAACAACGGTGCGGTGTACGCAGTCCGCGCCGACGGTTCCGAGGTGCGACTACCCGCCGTCACCATCAGCCAGCTCCCCCGCGTCGCGGCCGCCTCCGGTGGCCGGATCCCGGACGTCACCGCGGAATAATTCCCGCGGAACAGGCCTTCACCTGTTCACGGGGAGCGCATTCCTCACCAGCCCGCACGATAGAAAAGATCCGAGGCGAGAAGCTCATGCCACCGCTCCGCTCACGCACCACCACCGTCGGACGAGAGGCGGCCGGCGCTCGCGCGCTCTGGCGTGCCACCGGAATGACGGACGCCGACTTCGGCAAGCCGATCATCGCGATCGCCAACTCCTACACGCAGTTCGTGCCCGGTCACGTGCACCTGAAGAACGTCGGCGAGATCGTCGCGGAGGCGATCGTCGCGGCGGGTGGCGTCGCGAAGGAGTTCCACACCATCGCCGTGGACGACGGCATCGCCATGGGGCACGGCGGCATGCTGTACTCGCTGCCCAGCCGCGAGATCATCGCCGACTCGGTCGAGTACATGGTCAACGCGCACACCGCCGACGCGCTGGTCTGCATCTCGAACTGCGACAAGATCACCCCCGGCATGCTCAACGCCGCGATGCGCCTGAACATCCCCACGGTGTTCGTCTCCGGCGGCCCGATGGAGGCCGGGACGTCGGTCGTCATCAACGGCGTCGTTCGCCCGGGCACCGATCTCATCGACGCGATGATCGCGTCCGCCGACGGCAATGTCAGCGACCAGGAGCTCCTCGAGGTCGAGCGCTCGGCATGCCCGACGTGCGGCTCGTGTTCGGGCATGTTCACCGCCAACTCCATGAACTGCCTCACCGAGGCCCTCGGCCTGTCGCTGCCCGGCAACGGCTCCACGCTGGCGACACAGACCGCGCGCCGCGACCTGTTCACCCGCGCGGGCGAGCTGATCGTCGACATCGCCACGAAGTACTACCGGGACGACGACGAGTCGGTCCTTCCCCGCTCCGTCGCCACCCGCGAGGCCTTCGAGAACGCCATGGCGCTCGACGTCGCGATGGGCGGGTCGACGAACACGGTGCTGCACATCCTGGCCGCTGCGCAGGAGGGCGAGGTCGCCTTCGACCTGCATGACATCGACCGCATCTCGCGCAAGGTCCCGTGCCTGGCGAAGGTGGCGCCGAACTCACCGAAGTACTACATGGAGCACGTGCACCGGGCCGGTGGCATCCCCGCGATCCTCGGCGAGCTCGACCGCGCGGGCCTGTTGAACCGGAATGTCCGGCCCGTCCACGCGCCGTCTCTTGAGGCATACCTCGCCGACTGGGACATCCGCAGCGGCACCGCCACCGACACGGCGATCGAGCTCTTCCACGCCGCACCCGGCGGGGTCCGGACCACCGAGCCCTTCTCCACGTCGAACCGGTGGGAATCGCTCGACACCGACGCCGCCGAGGGCTGCATCCGCGACAAGGAGCACGCCTACACGGTGGAGGGCGGCCTCTGCGTGCTGCACGGCAACATCGCGCAGAACGGCGCCGTCCTCAAGACCGCGGGGGTCGAGGAGGAGCTGTGGCACTTCCAGGGCCCGGCGCGCGTCGTCGAGAGCCAGGAGGACGCGGTGCACGCGATCCTGTCGAAGGAGTTGCAGGCCGGCGAGGTCCTGGTCATCCGCTACGAGGGTCCCGCGGGCGGCCCGGGCATGCAGGAGATGCTGCACCCCACGTCCTTCATGAAGGGCACGGGCATGGGCAAGAAGTGCGGTCTCGTCACCGACGGTCGCTTCTCCGGCGGCTCGTCGGGCCTCGTCATCGGCCACGCCTCCCCCGAGGCGGCGTCGGGCGGCAACATCGGCCTTGTCGAGAACGGCGACGAGATCCTGATCGACGTGCACTCGCGCACCCTCAAGGTCCTCGTCGACGACGAGGAGCTCGCGCGGCGCCGCGCCAAGATGGAGGCCTCCGAGCGCCCCTGGCAGCCCCGGGACCGGCAGCGCACCGTCAGTACTGCGCTGCGCGCCTACGCCGCCCTGGCGACGTCCGCCGACCGCGGTGCGGTCCGGCAGGTGCCCTGATCGAGCGCTGAACGCGAAGGAACCCCGGCCGGGCGGCCGGGGTTCCTGCGTCTCACCGGGTCAGCGCTTGACGAGCGGGTTCGCGCCGTTGAGGAGGACCCACACGGTGACGGCGCCCGCGACTGCCACGACCAGCCAGATCACCGAGCCCGCGTGTGGCCGCCGGGCCCACCCGCGACCGAAGTCCAGCGACAGCCTGCCCGGGCCGGCGAGCAGGATCGCGACGGCGGCCAGGACGAGCATGAGCTCGTACTCGACCCCGTTCGGCGCGAAGAAGACGAAGCCGTGGCCGGCGGTGGTCAGCTTGAACAGCCCCGCCGAGAGCATCACGCCGACCGCACCCGCGGCGGCGATGGGGGTCAGCAGGCCCAGGACGAGCATCGCGCCGCCGCCCAGCTCGATGACGCCGGTGCCGATCGAGAGCACCTTGGTGAACCGCTGGAAGCCGACCGACGGATCGTTGCCGTTCTGCAGGTACCGCGCGAACCCGTCGATGCCCGGCCCGCCCCAGATCCCGAACAGCTTCTGCACGCCGTGCGCCGCAAGAATCACACCGACGGCGACCCGCAGCACCAGCAGACCGAGATCGGTGGTGCCGCGGCGCGCGGCCTTGCGGGCCTCGTCGAGCTCTGCGGAGGCGTCACCGACGGGCTTGCCGAATCGGCGCCCCTGCGGCGGCGCGATCTCCTCCGTCGCGGCGGTCTCGAGCGGGATGCCCTCGGCCTCCGCCCGGGCCTGGGCGGCGCGCTCGCGGCCCCGTCGGCGGTTGTAGCGCTTGCCGAACTCGTCCCGCTCCTCGCTGGACAGTGCGCCGGCCCGGCCCGCGACCGGGGCGGCGTCCGGCGTGCCGCTGGCGGAGATCGCCGCGGTGGCGGCGCTCGCGGACGCGATCGCCGCGGCGAGATCGCTCGTGTCCGGCACGGCCGCCGTCGGGGCGTCGTCGCCCGACGGTGCCGCCGGCGGGGTGTCCTGCGTGCCGGACGCGCTCGCGGACGCCGAGGCCGGGGCCGTTCCGGCGGGCTCGTCGCGGTAGCGCGGGAGCACCGGTCCGATGCCGGTGTCCGAGTCGTCGTGGGGATCCAGGACGAATCCGCCCGTCGGATGCCGCTCCCCGAACCGGGGCAGGTCCCCCGTGGACGAGAAGTCGTACGGCGACCCGGCCGCGCTCTCGCTGGTCTCTTTCTCGATTCCGTCCTTGTCGCTCACACGCCCCACCCTAAGGGGCGCGCACGGTGCGGGCCGGGAGCGAACCGCGCCCGGAGACCGAATCGGTAGGGTGGCGGCATGAGTGAGGGGTCCCGGCGCGCGCGTGTCCGCGCGCGACACGCCGTCGTACTCGCGGCGGCCGCGGCGCTGCTGGCGGGCTGCGTCGACTTCTCCGGCAGTGAGGCCGCCCCGTTCACCGGGCCGCCGACGGGCGAGGCCACGACCACGACGCGCACGCCCGGTCCCGCCCTGCCCAGCGCGGTCCCCAAGCCGCCGGGCCCGTGCATCGACCAGGATCCGATGGTCCTCGCGACCTGCCTCACCGAGCCGACATCGCTGATCACCACCGGTGATCTGGAGCATGCGTACGTCTCCGAGCGCGGGGGCTCCATCACCTACACCACCACGGACCTGCCGAACCGCGAGATCCTGCGGATCGGGGTCGACACATCGGGCGACGGCGGGCTGCTGTCGATCGCCCTGTCACCGTCGTACGACGAGGACCGGCTGTTCTACGCCTACGTGAGCACTCCCACCGACAACCGGATCGTGCGCGTGACGCCGGGAGACGAACCGAAGGTGATCCTGTCCGGAATCCCCAAGGGCGCCACGGGCAACGCCGGCTCGATCATGTTCCGGGGCCGCGACCTGATCGTCGCGACCGGCAACGCGGGCGACGCGAATGCGGCGCGCGACCCCGGGTCGCTCGCCGGCAAGGTTCTGCTGCTGCCCTCGCCGAACACGATCTCGCCCGTCCGGCCGAGGGTGCTCGCGAGCGACGGTGGGGTCCGGCAGTCGGTGTGCGGCTTCGCCCAGGGCGGGCCGATCTTCATCGCCGATCAGGGGCTCACGCAGGACCGGCTGCGCGTGATCACGAACCCGGGCTCGCCGGATTCGGTGGTGTGGAGCTGGCCGGACCGTCCGGGCCTCGCGGGCTGTGCCGTCGTCAAGGGCGCGGTGTTCGTCAGCGAGTCGCGCGCGGGCAAGGTCGAGATGGTGCGCGTGCCGAAGGACCCGGTCACTGCCGACGGCGAGCCCGTCCAGATGGTCGACCGCACCCGCTACGGCATCTTCGGGCGCCTCGCGATCGGTCCGAAGGACCTCCCGCAGGGGCTGACGACGAACAAGCCGAACCCGCAGGCCCCCACGGACGATCGGGTCGTCCTCCTCCCGATCCCCAGCAGCGAGGCCGGCGGCGGGAACGACTGACACTCCCGCGGGCCGCGCCCGGCTACTCGCAGGCGGCGAGCACCAGCTCGCGCACGCGTGCCGCGTCGGCCTGGCCGCGGGTGGCCTTCATGACATCGCCGACGATCTTGCCGGCGGCCTGCACCTTGCCGCTGCGGACCTTCTCGACGATGTCCGGGTTGGCGGCGAGCGCCTCGTCGACGGCCTTCTGCAGGGCTCCGTCGTCGCGCACCACCTCGAGGCCACGCGCGGCGACGACCTCGTCGGGCTCGCCCTCGCCGTCGAGCACGCCGACGATGACCTGCTGCGCGAGCTTGCTCGTGAGCTTGCCCTCGTCGATGAGCGCGATCACGCGCGCCACCTGGGCGGGGGTGATCGCCAGGGCATCGAGCTCGACCTCCCGTGAATTCGCCTGCTGCGGCAGGAAGCTCCCCCACCACGAGCGAGCGGCGTCCGGGGTGGCCCCGGCGTCGACGGTCGCGATGATGGCGTCGATGGCGCCCAGGTTCACCAGGTCGCGCATGACCTCGTCGGAGAGCTTCCACTCCTCCTGGATCCGGGCACGGCGCAGCCACGGCAGCTCCGGGATCGTGCCGCGCAGCTGCTCGACGAGCTCCGCCGCCGGCGCGACGGGGCCGAGGTCCGGGTCCGGGAAGTAGCGGTAGTCGTCCGCCGTCTCCTTGGGGCGCCCGGCCGTGGTGGTCCCGTCGCCCTCCTGGAAGTGCCGGGTCTCGAGGACGACGGTGCCGCCGGCGTCGAGCACCGCTGCCTGACGGCGCATCTCGTACCGCACCGCGACCTCGACGCTGCGCAGCGAGTTGACGTTCTTGGTCTCGGTGCGCGTGCCGAACTCCGTCTGCCCGACGGGCCTGAGCGAGACGTTCGAATCGCACCGCATCGAACCCTGGTCCATCCGGACGTCGGAGACGTCGAGCGAGGCGAGCAGGTCGCGGAGCGCGGTGACGTACGCGCGGGCGACCTCGGGGGCCCGCTCCCCCGCGCCCTCGATGGGGCGCGAGACGATCTCGACCAGCGGCACGCCGGCGCGGTTGAAGTCGAGGAGCGAGTGCGAGGCGCCGTGGATGCGGCCGGTGGCCGAACCGATGTGCGTGGACTTGCCCGTGTCCTCCTCCATGTGCGCGCGCTCGATCTCCACCCGCCAGACGGTGCCGTCCTCGAGCGGGACGTCGAGGTAGCCGTCGTAGGCGATCGGGTCCTCGTACTGGCTGATCTGGTAGTTCTTCGGCTGGTCCGGGTAGAAGTAGTTCTTCCGCGCGAACACCGAGCTCGGCCGGATCGAGCAGTTCAGTGCCAGGCCGATGCGAATGGCCGAGCGCACCGCCTCGTCGTTGACGACCGGCAGTGCGCCCGGCATCCCCAGGCACGTGGGGCAGACCTGGGTGTTGGGCTCGGCGCCGAACTCGGTGCGGCAGCCGCAGAACATCTTGGTGGCCGTGCCGAGCTCGACGTGGACCTCCATGCCCATCACGGGCTCGTAGCGGGCCACGACGTCCGCGTACTCGGGGAGATCCAGTTCGGCAAGCTCGGCACTCATGGCGTCAAGCCTAATGCTCCGCCGGTCAGCGGCTGGACACCGCCACCGCGTCAGCGGTCACCGTGACCGTCGAGGAGACGTAACCGGAGTCCGAGCCGGTGATCGGGCGACCGTCGCGGCCGGTGGCGGTGAAGTTCCACACCTGCGAGCCGCTGATGCTGAGCTGTCCGTCACGGACGTCACCGCTGAGGTCGATCTCGTCCACGTTGGGCGCGGTCCAGCTGTAGGTGCCCTTCTCGCCGGAGAAGTCGGACTGCGGGCACCCCGACGGGTAGCCGTCCTTCGAGGCCGCGCACGCCGAGTAGCGCGCGGCGATCTGCTGCCGCACCGACGTCTTGGCGGCGTCGCTGAGGCCGAAGCCGATGTTGAGGCTGCCACTCACGCTGAAGCGCGAGAGTCCCTTGACCGACGCCTGGCCCTTGTCGTCGGTCGAGCTGTACTTCAACTTCTGTGCCACCAGATTCTTGTTCGACGATCCCAGGTCGAGGGCACCGGGGAACACGTACACGACACCGGACTCGGGCAGCGGCTTGCCGAGGATCGTGACGTTCTTCTTGTCCGAGTCGTAGCTGAAGTACGGCTTGAGCTGGACCGCAGCGGTCGCGAGCTTCCAGTCGTCGCCGACCTTCTCCATGCTCAGCTCCTCGTCGTAGGACACCTGGCCGATCGTGACGGTCAGGTGGACCGTGCCCATGTAGCCGCCGGACTCGCTGACGATCTTGAGGTCCTTGATCGGCGCGAGGTCGCGCTGCTTCCGGAGCACCTCGTCGGTGAGCAGCTCGGTCGAGGCGGGCGCCTCCTTGCCGTAGCTCAGCGCCTTCTTCGCGTCACCCGCCTGGAGCGCGGCGAAGTAGGCCTTGACCGTCGCGCCGGGCGAACCTGTGTCGCCGCCACCACCGACGCTCTTGACGATGGCGATGCCGGCGATGAGCACGATCACCAGCAGCACGGCGCCGCCGCCGATCAGGGCGGGGATCAACCAGCCCGGCCGCGGCTTCTTCGGGGCGCCCGGGCCCGGCGGGAACCCGGGCGCTCCGGGACCCTGCGGGCCCTGGCCGCCGGGGGGCGCGAAGGCCGGTTGGGCCGGGTACTGCGGGTTCGACGGTGCGCCGAACTGCGGGTTCGACGGTGCGCCGAACTGCGCGTTCTCGCCCGACTGCCAGGTCGGGCGCAGCTGCGTCTGCTCGTGGGGGTCGGACGGATCCTGGCCCGGGTAGCCGCCCGGGTTCGAGGGAGGGTTCGGATTCATACCGGCGAGTCTGCGGTGCACTTCTTAAGGCTCGCTTCAGAGAGGCCAGTGGTCGCGCTCCGGAGGTTCAGCCGAAGAACTCCGCGGCGTCGTCGTAGCGCTCCCGCGGGACCCGCTTGAGTTGCTTGACCGCCTCCGCGAGGGGCACGAGCCCGATGGACGTGCCACGCAACGACACCATCTGCCCGACCTTCCCCGCATGGGCCGCATCAGCGGCGTTGACGCCGTAGCGGGTGGCCAGCACCCGATCCGCCGGCGTCGGCGTACCACCGCGCTGCACATGCCCCAGCACAGTGGTGCGGACCTCCTTGCTGATCCGCTTCTCGATCTCCACCCCCAACTGGTGCGCCACCCCCGTGAA
>NZ_JBEXNL010000011.1:0-155931 GCF_040611135.1 Tsukamurella sp. NPDC003166 | reverse complement strand
CCTTCAACTCAGCCGGATACCGATTCGATGTGCTCCCTGCCATGACTCCAACCTTCCAACATTCGGAGTCTCCGGACTACCCGGGGCGGTTCAGACACTTGTCGGCGCACTGGGTTGGCACGCTCGTGTCCCGCGCACTGACCGACGGAAGTACCATGCACCAACTACGCCACCTGTGCGCCACAGAGATCCACAATCAGACACACGACGTCCGACTCGTCCAAACGATCCTCGGCCATGCCTCACTGGCGACCACTCAGCGATACCTCGCTGTGGATGAGACCAAGGTCCGGGAGGCCTTGACCAGTAGAGCAAAGTCATGGGGGACAGAGGCCGGGAGAGCCCAAGTCGAGCAACCCGTCCCGTGAAGAAGGGGAGCTGCCCCGCCCCGCGCCGCAGTAGGGCAAGATTCAAAGACGCTCGCAACCTACGTAGAAAGGCGGGACGACCTGTGGACGGCGACACACCACGAGCCCGGGCAACTCGTCTCGCTTCAACTGAAGGACCCGTCTCCGTCCCCAGGCATACCTTCACAGCGTGCGCCGGGTTCGAGGCGAGGCTCGCCGAGAGTAGAGAGGCGTAGCCGTGGCGGAGCTCCTCCCTCTCACCCAGGCCGAGACGATCAAGACCAGCCTGCTGGACTACCTCGGCACCACCTTCGCGCTTGCCGACCCCGACGCGAAGCTGGTGCTCGACGACTTCCTGCAGCACACCGACAGCGGCATGTTCCGCGGGCCCTACGTCCGCCTGCGCCTGCCCTTCAGCCCCGCCGACACCGGCTGGCGCGAATCGCTGGAATGGTACGAGGGATTCACGCCCTACGGACACCAGGCCGCGGCGTTCGCGCGCCTGTCCAGCTACGACCTCGGCCCCGACAAGCCGCGTCCGCTGCCGACGCTCGTCACCACCGGAACCGGCTCCGGCAAGACCGAGACGTTCCTCTACCCGATCCTGGACCACGTCCAGCGCGCGAAGCGCCGCGGGCAGGCGGGCACCAAGGCGCTGATCCTGTACCCGATGAACGCGCTCGCCAACGATCAGGCCGCGCGCCTCACCGAGCTGCTCACCACGCATCCCGCCCTCGGCGGCATCACCGCAGCGCTCTACACGGGCGAGTCGGGTCCGCAGCGCGGCATGGTCACCAAGGACGGGCTGATCACCGACCGCGAGATCATCCGCGACACCGCGCCGGACATCCTGCTCACCAACTACAAGATGCTCGACCAGCTGCTGCTCCGCTCCGCGGACGCCCCGATCTGGCAGCAGAGCGCCACCAGCCTGCAGTACCTCGTGCTCGACGAGTTCCACACCTACGATGGCGCGCAGGGCACCGATGTCTCCATGCTGCTCCGCCGCCTCGGCCAGACGCTCAAGAGCTACTGGCGCACAGACGAATCCGGCATCACCGAGGCGGACCGCGAGCGCCCCCTCGGCCGCATCACCCCCGTCGCCACCTCCGCCACCCTCGGCGACGGCACCAACCCCACCTCAATGCTCGAGTTCGCGCACACCGTGTTCGGCGACACCTTCACCCCCGACTCCGTGGTCACCGAGTCCCGGCTCACCGTCCGCGAGTGGGCCGAGGGCGCGCGAACGGGCGGCCTGGCGGTCGACCGGTCCGACACCGCCCGCGAGCGGCTGCGCGCGATCCCGCTCAAGGATCGCGACCCCGCCGATGTCACCCTCGACGTCCTTGCGGCGCTGTACGGCTGCGCCCCGGGCCACATCCGACATGCCATCGGCCCCGACGGCGCGGGTCTCCTGGACCTGGTCCGCGCCCACCCTACGGTCCACCACCTCATCGAGCAGACCCACGCAGCGGTCCCGATCACCGACCTCAGCAACGAACTGGGCCCCGGCACCGTCGAACCCCTGCTGACGATGCTGAGCCACGTCCGCGCCACCGTCGGGCGCGACGCCCCGTCCGTCGAGGTGCACCTGTGGATCCGTGAGCTGACCCGTGTCGACCGCGCCGCCACCGGCTCGCCCGAGTTCCGCTGGGCGGACGACGGCGTGGTCATCGAGGACACCGCCCCCGACGACGTTCCCGCCACGTTCCTGCCGGCCGTCTACTGCCGCCACTGCAACCGGTCCGGCTGGGGCGTGACGCTCGCACCGACGGGCTATGACCTCGACGCGGACGACTCGACCATCCGGCGGCGCGCCATGAACAAGGACGACCGGTTCCGCGCGCTGATCCACGCCCCGCAGGAGGCCCTCGACGCCGAACTGTCGGGCAGCGCCGCGGCCTCCCCGGACGACGCGACCGGCCTCGTCTGGCTGATGGTCGAGGAACGCCGCATCGCAGTGCAGCGCCCGAGCCCCGGCGAGATCGCCGAGGGCCTCGCCCTTCCCGTACTGATGAACCTGGGCAACGACGCGGGCGCCGATTCGATCAAGGACACCTGCCCGTCGTGCCGGCAGCCGGAGGGCATCCGGTTCCTCGGCTCGGCCATCGCGACGATGCTCTCGGTGTCGCTGTCCACGCTGTTCGGCACCCCGCAGCTCGACGGCCGCGAGAAGCGCGCACTCGTCTTCACCGACAGCGTCCAAGACGCCGCGCACCGCGCCGGCTTCGTGCAGGCCCGATCGCACGCCCTCACCCTGCGCACCCTCATCCGGCAGGCCCTGTCCGACGGTGCCTCCGACCTCGACTCCCTGACCCACCGGGTACTGGCCCTCGCGGGCGACAACCGGAATGCGCGATACCGCCTGCTGCCGCCGGAACTCGCGGAGCGCAGCGACTTCGCGAAATTCTGGACCACGAGGACTGCGGCGGCGATCCCACCGAAGCTCCGCGCGGCGATGATCAAGCGTCTGCTGCTCGACATCGAACTCGAATTCGGCCTGCGGTCGGGTGTGGGCCGCACGCTCGAGCGGACGGGCACGGCGCTCACCTACATCGACGTGCCGGAGGCGAAGCTGCTCTCGATCGCGCGGGAGGCCCTGCAGTCCGGCGGTGTCCAGCTGACCCTCGACGACCAGAGCGAGGTCACCCTCGCGCGCTGGGTGCACGGCGTCCTGCTGCGCATGCGCCAGCGCGGCGCGATCGGCCACCCGTGGTTCGAGCGGTTCCGGCAGGAGGACGGCAATCGCTGGTGGATCACCGGCGGACGCAAGCGGGCCGAGGGCATGCCCGGCTTCGGGCGCGGTTCCTCGGCGCCCGGCTACCCGGTCACCGGGAAGGTCGGCGACACCGACCTCGAACCGATCGCTTCGCCCCGCGGCTGGTACGCCAACTGGACCGCGCAGGTGCTGGGCATCACCCCCATCGAGGGCGGCACCCTCGCCCGGATCCTGTTCGACCGCCTGCACCATCGGGATGTGCTCGCCCGTAGCACCACCCAGGCGGGCGGGCACACCTACGACCTGCCGCCGTCGTCCATCGTCGCGCGGGCAGTGACAGCCGAGGAACTCGACGAGGGCCGGCTCTCACTGATCTGCTCCACCTGCCGGGCTCCGGTCTACACCGATCCGGGTGCGGTCGAGAGGCTCCGCGGCGCGCCCTGCCTGGTGCTCCGCTGCGAGGGGACCCTGGGCGAGCACAGCATCGACGACAACTTCTACCGGCAGATGTACGCCGCCACCGACATCCGGCGCGTGGTGGCCCGCGAGCACACCAGCCTGCTGCCCGACGAGACTCGGCTCGAGTACGAGAACCGCTTCAAAATGTCCGATCCCCCGCCGGACGCACCGAACGTGCTCGTCGCCACGCCCACCCTGGAGATGGGCATCGACATCGGCGACCTGTCCGCAGTGATGCTGTCGTCGTTGCCGCGGAACGTCGCCTCGTACTTGCAGCGGGTGGGCCGGGCCGGACGCCTGACCGGCAACGCACTCGCCCTGGCGTACGTGACCGCCCGCGGCGATCAACTGCCGCGATTCCTGCACCCGGACGAGACGATCAACGGCACCGTCCGGCCGCCGGCCACCTACCTCGACGCCGAGGAGATCCTGCGGCGCCAGTTCATCGCGTCGATCGCCGATCTTCTCGCCCGAAGGCCCGACGCGCCGCGTCCGCGGAACACCCCCGACGTGCTGAAGTCGACCGCGCCGGACACCTACCTCGGAACGCTCATCGCCGAGGCCGAAGCCCACGCGCAGGAACTGGTCGACGGGTTCGTCAGCGCCTTCCCGCCGCTGGGAGACGACGTGGTGGAGCGGCTGCGCCGCTTCCCGCAGGCCACCGACGGCCCCGCCACCAGCCCGCTCGCGCACCGCTGCCGCGAGGCGTCCCGGGAGTGGACCCGCAGGATCGAGCTGCTGCAACACCGCCTCGACGCGGTCCAGAAGTTGATCCCGGACCTCCAGAGCAAGGCGACCTCGCCGGCACACACCTCCGACGACGAGGCCGAGTTGCGCACCGCCGAGGCGACCGTGCGTCTCATGGCCAAGCAACTCGCGAACCTGCGCTCCGAGTACTGGATCAGCGCGCTCGAGGTGTTCGGCCTCCTGCCCAACTACACGCTGCTCGACGACACCGTGACCCTCGCGGTGTCCGTGAACTGGCGCGATCCCGAGACCGACGGCTTCGAGTCGAACGATTTCGAGATCCACCGCGGCTCGGCGCAGGCGCTGCGCGACTTCGCCCCGGGATCGAAGTTCTACGCCAACGGCTTCGAGATCGCGATCGACGCCGTCGACCTGGGCGTCGACAGCGAGGAGGTGCACGACTGGGCGTGCTGCGCACGATGCGGCTACATCCAGGACCTCGCGGAGTCCGCCGGGGACAAGACACCGTCGGCCTGCCCGCGTTGCGGGTCGAAGACGATCTCCGATGCCGGGCAACGCCTGCCGGTCGTCGAGCTCAAGAACGTGTCGTCGGTGATCCGCCGGGAGGAGGCCACCATCGACGACGCCAGCGACGAGCGCGCCCGTCAGCTGTACCGGGTGGTGACCGCCGTCGACGTCGATCCGGCCCACATCGATTCGCGCTGGTTCGTCGAGGGGCTGGGGCTCGGGGTCACGCACGCGCGACGCCTACGGGTGCGCTGGCTGAACATGGGAACGGCACTGAGCGCGGGCGGCTCGCGGCTCGTCGCGGGGCAGGAGATCGAGGCGTCGCTGTTCCGGGTGTGCCGCGAGTGCGGGAAGCTCGACCATTCCTCGCGATCGAACCGGCCTGCCGAGCACCGTCCGTGGTGCCCGCTCCGCACCGCCCTCGACGAGGACACCGTCTCGGTGGCGCTCGCCCGCGAGATGTCGACCGAGGGCCTCGTGCTGCGCCTGCCCGTGACGATCACGCTCGGCGACTCCTTCGCCGTCCCGTCGCTGGCCGCCGCCCTGCTGCTCGGGCTGCGCGAACGCCTCGGCGGCTCCCCCGACCACCTCCACGTGACGCCCATCTGGGAACCCGCGGGCGACGACGCGCAGCGCCCGGCGCTGCTGCTGCACGACACCGTTCCCGGTGGCACCGGCTACCTCGCCGACCTCGCGCGGCCGGCGGACGTGTGGGATCTGCTGCGCCGCGCCTGGGAGATCGTGCACACCTGCGAGTGCCAGGACACCGGAAAGCTCGCCTGCGACCGCTGCCTGCTGCCGTTCGCATCACTCGCGGACATCCGGTTCACGTCACGGGCCTCCGCCGACCAGCACCTGACGACGCTGCTCACCGGGCGTGAGCACGCGCCCGACGAGGAGGCCGCGATCCCCGCCGCGGCTCCGTGGCTCGTGACCGACGACGAGCCAGAGATCGACGACGGTGAATCCGATCTCGAGAAGCGCTTCCGAGTCGCGTTCCGCAAGCGACTCGAGACGCTCGGCGCGACCATCGCGGAGAAGCCGACGGACCGCGGCGTCGTCTGGGACATCTCGCTCGGCTCGGCGAACCGGTGGACCCTGCGGCCGCAGGAGAACGTGCTCGGCAGCAAACCGGACTTCGTGCTGACCTCGGCGCGCGCGGGCGTGCCGCCCACCGCGATCTTCACCGACGGATGGCAGTTCCACGCCAGCGCCACGCACAACCGTGTCGCCGAGGACGCCGAGAAGCGCCGGAACCTCCGCGACGGCGGCTACCAGGTGATCGCCGTCACCAGGGACGACGTCGACGGTGCCGTGCTCACCTCGCCCGTCCTTCGCACCAGCGCGACGAAACCGGTGCTGCAGGCCGCGGGCGACCAGCTCTCGAAGAGCGCCCTCGACCTGGCCTTCGGCAACGCGATCGACCTGCTGATCGCCTGGATTCAGGACCCGTCCCGCGACGCGCGCAAGCAACTCGCCCACTGGGCCCCGCTGATGGCGGTCCACAGTCTGGGCGCCCAGGGCACGCGGACGGCATCCGAGTCCGTGGTCGAGGCTGCGTTGGCGACACTCGACGGCGGGGTCGCAGCAGCCGACGGAGACGTGTTCGTGGGCGGCGGAGGCGATCTCGCGTTCTCGATGCGGATCCGGTCGGTGCCCGGCGGCGTCGATGTCTCCGACGTGGCTGTCGTCTTCGACGATGCCGAGCACACCATCTCCCGCGACGCCAAGGACGCGTGGCGCGAGTGGCTGCACTGGTCGAACCTGCTCAACTTCCGCGTGCTCGGGGCCGACGTGACCACGCGGCAGCACGCCGCGCACGCGGCACCGTCGGAGGCGGGCGGTGCGACGTCCGCACCCGAGACGACGGGCACCGTCGGCCTGACCGGCGCCTGGCTGAACGCCTACGAATCGGCGCTCGAAAAGCAGCTGGTCCTGTTGCTCGCCGAGGCGGGTGTACCCGTCCCCGCAGTCGGCGAGGAGTCGGCGGGCGGCGTGCCCATCGAGTTCTCCTGGCCATCGCTCAAGCTCGCGGTGGACGTGGCCCTCACCGACGACGACCGGGCCGACCTCCTCGCCGACGGCTGGACGCTGTGCCCCGCCGACGTCGACGCCATCCGTGCAGCCCTCCACGAGAAAGGTGCCTGATGCCGCAGATCATCCTCGGCCCCGGACTGAACAAGATCGACGGCAGCCTGCAGAAGGCCACCTACGCGTTCCTGGCGAAGCTCGCGAAGAACGACGCCGCACCGGGTCTACACATCGAACCGATCAACAACTCGGTCGACCCGCGGGCCCGGACCGGCCGCGTGGACATCAGCAACCGCGCGGTGCTGTTCAAGCTCCAGGGCAGCGGGGGTGACGCGTCGTACGTCTTCGCGGGGACGTACCCGCACGACGAGGCGATCGAGGTCGCCCAGAAATCGCGCATGGACATCAACCCGCGCAACGGCATCGCCGAGCTCATCCCCGTCGATGCCGCCCCGGAACCGAGCAGGCCCGCTCGGCCGGCACCGCGCACCGTCGAACCCGCTCCTGCACCGGAACCGGTGTCGTCCGGCCCGCGGTCGCGGTCGCTGGGCGAGCGCGAGTTCACCGTCGCCTATCTGGCCGACCTCGGGTTCGCCGCCGCCTTCGCCGAGGGTGCACTCGATCTCACCGACTCGACCGAACTGCTCGAGTACGCCGAGTCCGCTCCCGCGACCTGGCAGGGCCACGCCTTGCTCGACCTGTTCACCGGCGAGAGCGTCTCGCAGGTGCGGGAGCGGTACGGGCTCGACGGTGCCGCCCCCTCCGGCGACACCGAGGACGACCGCCTGCTCAACGCGCTCCAGCACCCGGCCTCCCAGATGGAGTTCGCATTCATCGACGATCAGGACGACCTGCGCGCCGCGATCGAGAACCCCAACTTCACCGCGTGGCGGGTCTTCCTCCATCCCGAGCAGCGCGCACTGACGACGAAGAACTTCACCGGTTCCGCGCGCATCACCGGCGGCGCCGGCACCGGAAAGACGGTGGTGCTGATCCACCGCACCCGCGAACTGTGGCGGCGCAACCCGCAGGGCCGGATCGTGCTGACCACGTTCAACCGGACGCTCGCCGACAGCCTAAAGGACCAGATCCGGCTCCTCGACCCGAACATCGCGCTCACCGACACGCTCGGCGCCCCCGGCGTGTACATCGCGAGCGTCGATCAGATCGCGCACCAGGTGGTCGCCCGCGCCGGCGACCTCGGCGGCCGCGACGGCAAGCCCGGCCCCGTGGCCGCGGTGCTCGGACCGCGCACCGCGCAGATCCGCAGCACCCGCGCCGGACGGTGGCAGCCCGCCGCCGAGCAGGCCGGTGACGGACTCCCCCGCGAACTCACGACGCCGGGCTTCCTGGAGGCGGAGTACGCGATGATCGTGCTCCCGAACGCCGTCACCGCGGCCGCCGAGTACCTCAGGGTGCGGCGTCCCGGCCGCGGCGTCGCCCTGAACCGCGCACGACGGCAGGGGGTCTGGAATGTCATCGCCGCATACCGGGCCGCTGCCGCTGCGGAGGCGAGCGTCGACTACGAGGAGAAGGCGGCGATCGCCGCGCGTGTGCTGCAGGAGCAGGGTCCGGTGGCGGACCACGTCCTCGTCGATGAGGGCCAGGACCTGAGCCCGTCGCGGTTCCAGCTCCTGCGGGCATTGGCGGCGGAGGGCCCCAACGACCTGTTCATCGCCGAGGACGGGCACCAGCGGATCTACGGGCAGAAGCTCACGCTGAGCCACTACGGCATCAAAGTTCGGGGGCGGGCCTCGGCGCGGCTGACGCTGAACTACCGGACCACCGAGCAGAATCTGCGCTTCGCACTCGGGATCCTCGAGGGCCAGGACTTCACCGACCTGACCGGCGAGAGCGACACCGTCGACCAGTACCACTCCGCACGGAGGGGCCCGGATCCTCAGCTGATCCAGGTCGATTCGCTGGCTGAGGAGTACCGGCGCGTGGCCGAGTTGGTCGAGGAGTGGAAGGCGAAGAAGGTCGCGCCGGAGAGCATCGGCCTGCTCGTCGCGACCCGTGACAAGGCGGAGCGGCTCGTGCGAACGCTCGGCGAGCACGGCGTGCACGTGTCGTTCGTCGACCGGGACGCGGCCGGGCGGCAGGGCCTGCCCCAGGTGATGACGATGCATCGCAGCAAGGGCATGGAGTTCGCCCGCGCGATCCTCGTCGATGTCGGTGCGGCCAACATCCCCCGCGGCTACGTCATCGACGCCCTCCCCGAGGGGGATCGTGAGGACGCTCTTCAGCGCGAACGTTCGCTCCTGTACGTGGCCGCCACTCGCGCCCGCGACCAGCTGGTCGTGATGTGGACGGGCGAGCGCAGCTCTCTCCTCGAAGGCCGACTGTCGTGACCACACCATCGGACGCGATGCCGCCGTGGCAGCACTTCATCCATGCCGTGTTGGCCGTCCTGTCCGACGGACGGGTCTGGGCGACCGCCGATCTCAAGCACGCAGCCGTCGACGCGGCAGGATTGAGCGAGGAGCTTCGCGCTGAGACTTTCGACACCGGCGGGAATCGCGCGGAGAATCGCGTGGGCTGGGCGCTCTCGCACCTCACCCGCGGAGGAGCCGTCCACAAGCCGCAGTTCGGGCGATCGCAGATCACCGATGCTGGGCGGCGGCTATTGGCCGAGCACCCGAACGGGGTGTCGCAGGCGGACGTCGAAGAACTCCCCGAGTACTGGAACTACGTCCCGGTGAAGCGCTCGCGACGCGCTCCCCAGGAGGATTCGGACGACCAGTCCTCGTACTGGTTCGTCGGGGCGTACTTCCGCAGCGATACCGTCCAGGACCAGACCGAAGCGTTCGTGCGCGAAGGGATCTGGCGCAACGGCTACGCGGACAAGTACCTCGACCTCGTACGCGCGATGCAGCCCGGCGAACGGATCGCGATCAAGGCGGCGTTCACACGGAAATACGACTTGCCGTTCGACACGCACGGCTACCCGGTCTCAGTGATGGCGATCAAAGCCACGGGCACCATCGAATACAACGACGGTGACGGGCGAACGGTCACCGTCGACTGGGATCCACTTCCGGACGAGCAGCGTGAGTGGTACTTCTACACGAACCAGCAGACGGTGTGGCGGGTCCGTGCCGACCAGTGGACGTCCCGCTCGCTGATCGACTTCACGTTCGACGGTGCCGATCAGGACCTTGATTCCTTCCGTAACTACGGCACGTGGGCGGATCGTTTCGGGGATGACGCGGATGACGCCTCCCCCACGGTGTCGCAGACCTCAGCCGGCGCGTCGAACGAGGCTGACCAGACCGACGAGGAGACCCCCGATACCGACACCTACGGCATCGACGAGATCATTGACGACGGTTGCTTCATCGACCGCGCGGAGTTGGCGACCCATCTCGAAGTACTGCGGCGCAAGAAGAACCTGATTCTGCAGGGTCCCCCTGGGACGGGCAAGACGTGGCTCGCGAAGCGCCTGGCGCGCGCCCTGATCGGCATGCGCGCTCCTGGCGGCCTTCTCACACCCGTCCAGTTCCATCCGAGCACCAGCTACGAGGAGTTCGTCCGCGGGTGGCGCCCCAACGGAGAGGGCCGACTCGATCTGGAGGATGGACTGTTCCTCAAGGCCGTGGCCGCCGCCCAGGCGGACCCGGGCCATAGCCACGTCGTGGTGATCGAGGAAATCAACCGTGCCAACCTGGCGCAGGTGTTCGGCGAACTCCTGACCTTGCTCGAAGCCGATAAGCGCACGGCCTCGGAAGCCCTCACTCTGTCGACTCCACGGTCGGGCGAGCCTGCGATGTTCCTCCCCACGAACCTCTACGTGATCGGAACCATGAATCTCGCGGATCGCTCGCTCGCCATGGTGGACTTCGCGTTGCGACGGCGATTCGCCTTCGCGGACCTCGCACCGACCTTCAACGACGCCTGGCGCACCTGGGTACGCCGCAACAGCATCGACGATTCCTTTCTGCTCGGCATCGCGGCACGTGTCGAAGCGATCAATGAATCGATTCGCGACGATCGCGCCCTCGGCGAGCAGTACTGCATCGGGCACAGCTTCTTCACCCCGCCCCACCACGATCCGATCGTCGACCCCGAACTGTGGATCGACCAGGTCGTGGAACAGGAGATCCGACCGCTCCTCACCGAGTACTGGTTCGACGCTCCGGAGCGCGTGAACCGGGCTCTCGAGACCCTCCGCCGCTGATGGCGCCCGGCGTCGTCGTCTCCGGAAGAACCGAGATCCCGGTTCGGAACCTCTGGCTATTGATGATCTACGCCTCAGAGCTCTTCCAATCCCAGGACCTACCGAACATCGGCGGCATCGAGGACAACCCCGACTCGCTGTTCGACGTCATCGCGGACGTCCTGGCCACCGCGGTGGAACGACGGCTCCGGCGTGGCCTCGGGAGGCGATACGTCTCTCGACGAGAGGAGCTCCACCGTGTGCGGGGACGGATCGATCTCATCGGCACCGAACGACGGGACCTCCTCCGGCGTGGGAGGGTCTCGTGCGCATTCGACGAACTCTCCGTCGACGACCTTCGCAACCGCCTCCTCCATACCGGCCTCCTCATCGCAGCTCGGTACGCTGAGTCCACGGAACTGGCAGGACGCTGCCGAAGTGCCGCAGGCATCCTCGCGCAATTCGGAGTCACAGCACAGCCGGTCTCTCGGCGAGAGGCCGCATCGATTCAGCTCGGCCGCAACGATTCGCAGGACATGGAGTCGATCCACGCCGTCCGGTTACTCATGGAGATGGCGATCCCGGCGGAGGACGGCAGCGGCCACGCCGGACGAGCGCCACTCCGTGACATCGAACAGCTGCGAAGACTCTACGAGAGAGCTGTTCGCGGCTTCTACCGCGCAACGCTTCCCGCCCCGTGGCGCGTGCACCGCGGCGAGTTGGTCATCAGGTGGCCGGTCATCGATCCGTCCCCCGGACTGGCGCACGTCCTGCCGACGATGAAGATCGACACTTTTGTCGAGAATCCGGACCGGAGGATCGTCGTCGAGACCAAGTTCACGGATGCGCTCAGAGACGGCGGTCACGGCCCACGACTCAAGCGTGATCATCTCTTCCAGCTCTACGCGTACGTTCAGTCCCAGCACGGAGTGGACGACCTGTCGCGCCGCACTGAGGGCGTCCTGCTGTATCCAACGATCGGCATCGATATCGACGAGTCCGCGACGATTCAGGGGCACCGGTATCGCTACCTGTCCGTCGATCTGGCCGGCAGCACGACCGACATCCGCTCCCGCCTCGCCGACGTCGTCACCGGGGATCGGGCACACTCAGTGGGGTGAGAACATTCACGGACCTCGCCCAGTACATCGCCCTCCCCCGCACCAACGCCCTGACCGCGTCACCGGACGGGAAGCGTCTCGTCGCTGCGGTCAGTGAACTGACCGAGGACGGCGCGGAGTACGCCGGCGCCCTGTGGGAGATCGACCCCACCGGGACGGAACCCGCCCGCCGGCTCACCGACCCGGCACGCCCGGCATCGTCGCCGACCTTAGACGGCTCGCGACTTCTGTTCGTCCGCAAGCACGGCGACGGCGACGACGCCGTGCCCGCGATCTGGGAACTCCCGATCGCCGGCGAGCCGGTGCTGCGGGCGCAGGCGCCGGGCGGGCTGTCGAGCCCCGTCGCTCGTGGCGGGATCGTGCTGGCCGTCGGCCCGCGGTTCGCCCAGGACGACGAGACCGACACCCGGATCCGCACCGCCCGCAAGTCCGGGAAGGTCTCGGCGATCCTGCACACCGCTGCGGTCGTCCGGTACTGGGACGCCGACCTCGGACCCGCGATCCCGTGGCTGTACCGGATCGACGGCGACGGTGGGAAACCTCTCACACCCTTGCCCTTCGGTGTTTTCATCGAGCCCCATCCGTCGCTCTCCCCCGACGGCTCGTTCGTGATCATCGAGGACGGCGCCGCCCGCGGCACCGCGGTGCGGTCCCGGCTGGTCCGCGTCGACACGGCGACCGGCGACGCGTTGCCGATCGTCGACGACGAGGCCTTTGAGGCGCACGCGCCCGCGGTGTCGCCGGACGGCGGGCGCATCGCCTACATCCGGGAATCGATCAGCACCCCGGAGCAGGCCCCGACCGTGACCCTGTGGGTGCACGACCTCGCCACCGGCGAGAACACGCAGTGGGCGCAGCAGTGGGACCGCTGGCCCGGAGCACCGGTCTGGATGCCCGGCGGCGAGGCGGTCCTCCTCGCCGCCGACGACAACGGCCGCGCCCCCGTCTTCCGCGTCGACGCGGCAGGAGCCACCCGGATCACCGACGACGCTGCCGCGTACTCCTCGCTCCAGACCACCGACGGCGGAACGGCGTTCGCCCTGCGCTCGTCGTACCTCACCCCGCCCCATCCGGTCCGGCTGGACGGCGGCACCGTCGTCGACCTCCCGACCGTCGCGGAGCGCCCGGACCTGCCCGGCACGCTCACGGAGCTCACGTCCGCCGGGCCCGACGGTGCCCGTACCCGCTCCTGGCTCGTCCTGCCGGACGGTGCGGACGCGGATCATCCCGCGCCGCTGCTGCTCTGGGTGCACGGCGGCCCGCTGGGCAGCTGGAACGCCTGGCAGTGGCGGTGGAACCCGTGGCTGCTCGCGGCGCGCGGGTACGCGGTTCTCCTTCCGGACCCGGCGCTGTCGACGGGCTACGGGCAGGACGTCATCCAGCGCGGCTGGGGCCGCTGGGGCGGCCCAGTCTTCGACGACCTCATGGCCGCGGTCGACGCCGCCGAGGTCCGCGAGGACATCGACGAAACCCGCACGGCCGCGATGGGCGGCAGCTTCGGCGGGTACATGGCGAACTGGATCGCCGGGCACACGGACCGGTTCGACGCGATCGTCTCCCATGCCGGGCTCTGGGAGCTACCGGGCTTCGGTACCACGACCGACGCACCGTTCTACTGGCGCACCGAGATGACACCCGCAATGGCCGAAGCGAATTCGCCGCATCACGCCGTCGCGGACATCCACACGCCGATGCTGGTGATCCACGGCGACAAGGACTACCGGGTGCCGATCTCGGAGGCGCTGTCGCTCTGGACGCAGCTCCTCGCGGACTCCGGGCTCCCGGCGGCGCCGGACGGCTCCACCGAGCACCGGTTCCTCTATTTCCCGGACGAGAACCATTGGATCCTCAAGCCCGGCAACGTCGCCGTCTGGTACGAGACCGTGTTCGCCTTCCTCGCCGAGCACGTCCTCGCCGAGTCACGGGACATGCCCGAAGTACTCGCCTCCGACCCCGGAATCTCAGCGCATAACGCCGAGGAATCCCTCCTCATGTAGACACCACCTCCCAGAGGACGTACAATATTGCGTACGTCGATGGGAGGTCGAGATGAAGACGATGAGCTACTCGGAGTCGCGGAAGCACTACGCAGAGACTCTCGATGCCGTGGTCGACGACCGCGAGGAGGTCGTGATCACCCGCGCAGGGCATGAGCCCGTGGTCATCGTCTCGCTGGACGAGTACCAGTCACTCAAGGAAACCGCGTACCTCCTGCGAAGCCCCGAGAACGCCCGCCGGCTCCTCACTGCCATCGAGCGTCTGGAATCCGGTGACGGAGGGATTCACGCACTCCTCGAGGACGAATGAGCCTGATCTGGGATCCGTACGCGTGGGACGACTACGTCCGATGGCAGACCGAGGATCGGAAGGTCCTCAAGCGGATCAACACGCTGATCAAGGACATCGAGCGAAACGGGAACGAGGGCATCGGAAAGCCGGAGCCCCTCAAGCACGGATTCCAGGGCTACTGGTCACGCCGAATCACCGACGAACACCGGCTCGTCTACAAGGTCGTCGACGACGACGTCCGCATCGCCGCGTGTCGCTACCACTACCGACGGTGACTCCTGCCGACCGCTCGACTACGTCAGGTAGCGATACGCCGGCGACCCGGGCTCGAGCCGCTCGCAGTGCAGCCGCGAGTCGTTCATCCGCTCCAGCAGCGCCCCGAGGTCGGCGGCGCGCCCCAACTCCACACCCACGAGCGCCTCGCCGGTGTCGCGGTTGTTGCGCTTGACGTACTCGAACAGGGTGATGTCGTCGTCCGGACCGAGCACCTCGTCGAGGAACCGACGCAGCGCGCCCGGCTCCTGCGGGAAGGCCACGAGGAAGTAGTGCTTGAGGCCCTTGTGCACCAGCGACCGCTCGATCACCTCGTTGTACCGCGAGACGTCGTTGTTGCCGCCGGACAGGAGGCACACCACCGTCGAGCCGGGTTCGAACCGTAGCTGGGCCAGCGCCGCCACCGACAGCGCGCCAGCGGGCTCGGCGATGACGCCCTCGTTCTGGTACAGGTCCAGCATCGCGGTGCAGATGGCGCCCTCGTCCACCTCGATGATGCCGAGTTCCCCCGCCGAGACATCGCGGATCTCGTGCGCGGGCCAGACGGCGCCGCCCTCGGACACCGCGACGTCGTAGCCGATCCGGCCGATCTTCTTGACGGCGGCACCGTCGACGAACGGGTCGATGGTGGGCAGGTCGACGGGGCCCCCGGCCTCGATCGCCCGGGCCAGCGACGGTGCGCCCGCGGGCTCCGCGCCGACGATCGTGGCGGACGAGGACTGCGAGCGCAGGTAGCGGGTGACGCCCGCGAAGCAGCCGGCGCCGCCGACGGGCATCACTGTCACGTCGGGGACGACACCGCCGAGCTGCTCGACCAGCTCGACGCCGATCGTGCCCTGACCTGCCGTGGTGCGGGGGTCGTCGAAGGCGTGCACCCAGGTCGCGCCCGTGGCAGCGACGTCCTCCAGCGCAGCAGCCGCGGCGGCGTCGTAGGTCTCGCCGGTGGCGATCAGCTCGACGTAGCGTCCGCCGTGCGCGCGGATCCGGTCGCGCTTCTGCTTCGGCGTGGTCGTCGGGACGTAGATCCGGCCGTGCACCTCCATGGCCCGGCACGCGAACGCGACGCCCTGGGCGTGATTGCCGGCCGACGCCGCGACCACACCGGCGGCCTTCTCGGCGTCGGTCAGCTGCGCCATGAGGTTGTACGCACCCCGGATCTTGTACGAGCGGACCACCTGCAAGTCCTCGCGCTTGAGGTAGACCTTCGCTCCGGTCAGCGCGGACAGCCGCTCGCAGGGCTGCAGCGGGCTCATCGAGACCACCCCCGCGAGCCGCGCGCGGGCATCGATGATCGAGTGCACCGTCAGGTCGGCGGCGGCACTGGACATCGATGACGTAGACATGCGGGATATTTTCCCACTCGCCCCGCGACGGGGCGGGTCCGGGGCGTCCCGCGCTTTTCCGTGCCAGTATGGCCAGGTGCTGGACGGCTACCGGATGCGGATCGCGATCATGATCGCGCTCGCGGGCGTGGCGGCCTCCGCCGTGACAGTGGACTTCCACCGCGACCCGCCCTGGACGATCGTCCTCTTCGCGGTGGTGGTGATCGCCACGCTCGTCCGCTTCGTCCCCGACGACCGTCTCGGCCTGACCGCTCGGGTGGCGATCGAGGCTGTGGCGGCGCTGGCGGTCGGGATCCTGTTCGGAATCCAGCCGAACGCAGCGGTGGGCGTTCTCCTCTACGTCGGCACGGTCTACGCCGGCGGTGAGTTCCCCGTCAGGGCCTCGATCCCGCTGGCCCTGCTGGCCGGTGCGAGCGTCACGACCACCTCCCTGATCGCGGGGCAATCCGACTTCAACGCCTACTGGATCGGCGTGTCGGTGATCGTCACGGTCTGGGCGGGCATCGCGGGCCGCGCGCGACGGGAACGAACGCGCGCACTGGAACAACTCGTGGAGCAGACCCGCCGCACCGCGGAGTCGGAGGCCCGCAGCGGCGCGCTCGCCGAACGCGCCCGGATCGCCCGTGACCTGCACGACGTGCTCGCCCACACCCTCTCCGGCGCGGGGATGCAGCTCGAACTCGCCGACGCCCTGCTCGAGGCCGGCCGCCCCGACGATGCGCGCGCCGCCGTTCAGCGCGCCCGCGGCGCGATCGCCGACGGCGTCACCGAGGCCCGCGGCGCCGTCCACGCCCTGCGGGAGGACACCGTCGACCTGCCCGCGACCCTCGCCGCCCTCGCGGACGGCCCGGAGGAGAGCGTCGAGACCGAGCCGGTCGAACTGACCGATCCCCAGGCGCGTGCGGTACTGCGCGTCGCTCAGGAGGCCTTCACCAACGCCCGACGGTACGCTCCCGGCGCCCCCGTCAGGGCCCGCCTGTCCCGGATACCCGACGGTGCGGAGCTCACCGTCGTCAACGACACGGGCCGTCCCGCCGACGGCGTGCGCGGCTCGGGCATGGGCCTGATCGGGATGCGCGAGCGCGCGGCGGAGATCGGTGGCACGCTGCAAGCGGGTCCGAACCACGACGGCGGGTGGACCGTGCGCCTGACCGTCCCGCTGCCCACCGCTGCGACGAAGGAGCTCTGAGTGACCGACATTCGCGTGGTCGTGGCCGACGACCAGGCGGCCGTCCGCGAGGCGCTGGCCGCGATGCTCGACCTCACGACGGGCATCGAGGTCGTAGGGGCCGCAGCCGATGGCGTCGAGGCCGTCTCGCTCGTCCGCGAGCACCGCCCGGACGTGCTCCTCACCGACCTCCGGATGCCGAACCTCGACGGTGCCGGGGCCACCGAGCGCGTGCTCGCCGAGGCCCCCGACACCGCCGTCGTGCTGCTCACCACCTACGACGACGAGGAATCCATCCTCCTCGGCCTGCAGGCGGGGGCCCGCGGATACCTGACGAAGAACGCGGGACGCGCCGAGATCGCAGCGGCGATCACGGCGGCCGCGGCCGGGCAGTCGGTGCTCGACCCCCAGGTGCAGCAGCGGCTCCTGGCCTCCGCGACGGTCGGCGCGAGCGCACGTCCGGCACCGTCGGACCGCGCGGCGGCACCCGCTCCGGATCTGACGCCCCGCGAACGCGAGGTGCTGCGCCTCATCGCCGACGGTCTGACCAACCGGGACAT
Organism: Tsukamurella sp. NPDC003166; assembly: GCF_040611135.1. NCBI lineage: Bacteria > Bacillati > Actinomycetota > Actinomycetes > Mycobacteriales > Tsukamurellaceae > Tsukamurella > Tsukamurella sp. NPDC003166. The sequence continues at coordinate 138,250 of NZ_JBEXNL010000011.1, read as the reverse complement.
CGCGGGCCGGCTGTTCGTGAGCGAGTCGACGGTGAAGACACACATCAACAACCTGTTCGCCAAGGCGCACCTCCGCGACCGCGCGCACGCCGTGCGGTACGCCTTCGAGACCGGCGTCGCGGCATCCGGTCAGGCCGATTGAAACCCTTCTCCGCTGCGCGCCACCGGCTTACGGTCGGACATCATGGCGATAACGATCATCCCCCCGGCACGCGCCGTGTCGTCCACGGCGCAGTCGGGCGCGACATCCCTTCCGGTGCGGCTCGTCCCGCGTCGGCGGCCCGGACGCTGGGCGGCCGCTGCCGTCGTCGCGGTGCTCGGCGCGATGCTGGTCAACACTCTGCTCACCAACCAGCGCTTCGAATGGCCCACCGTGGCCCACTACTTCACCCAGGCGGCGGTCCTCAAGGGGCTGTGGCTCACCCTGTGGTTGACCGCGGTCACGTTCGCGGCGGGTTTCGCCCTGGGCATCGGGCTGGCGGCGATGCGACTGTGGGGAGGACCACTGCTGCGGGCGGTGTCCTTCGGCTTCGTCTGGCTCGTGCGGTCGGTGCCGCCACTCGTGCTCCTGTTGTTCTGGTTCCAGCTCGCTTCCCTGTATCCACGCCTGTCGTTGGGGATCCCGTTCGGCCCTGAGTTCGTCACCGTCGACACCACGCACCTGATCAGCGGCATCGTCGCCGCGATCATCGCGCTCACGCTGGACGTGGCCGCGTTCGCCGCGGAGATCGTGCGCGGCGGCCTGGTCTCGGTGCCGCCGGGGCAGACCGAGGCCGCCAGGTCGCTCGGGCTCGGCCCGCGCCGCATCTTCCGGCGCATCGTGCTGCCCCAGGCGATGCCCGCGATCATCCCCGGCTCCGGCAATCTGCTGATCGGCCTGCTCAAGTCGACCTCGTTGGTCAGCGTGATCGCGGTGACCGACGTGCTCTACTCGGTGCAGCTGGTCTACAACCAGAACTTCAAGGTGATGCCGCTGCTGTTGGTGGCGACCACCTGGTACGTCGTGATCACCTCGGTCCTCGCCGTGGGCCAGTACTTCATCGAGCGGCGGTTCAGCCGGGGCCGGCGGGACGCCCGACCTTTCCGGGTGATCCTCCGCGACGCCGCACGCCTGCGGCCTGCACTCCCGCGCGCCACCACGAACCCGACGGTGCCGGCACCAGCGGACACGGCAGGTGAGCGTCGATGAGCGCCATCGAGATCCGCGGCCTGCGCAAGTCCTACGGCGGCCACGAGGTGCTGCACGATATCGACCTCGACGTCGCTCCCGGGGAGGTCGTCGTCATCCTGGGCCCCTCCGGCTCCGGGAAGTCGACGCTGCTGCGCTGCATCAACCACCTCGAGCGCCCCGACGCCGGCTACGTCCGCGTGGGCGGCGACCTCATCGGGTACAGCGAGGGCGGCGCTCGCCGCGGCCAGACGGTACTGCGCGAACTCCACCCGCGGGACGTCGCGCGCCAGCGCCGCCACATCGGCATGGTCTTCCAGCAGTTCAACCTGTTCCCGCACTTCACCGTCCTGGAGAACCTCACCGAAGGACAGCTCGCCGACGGCGTACCGGCCGACGAGGCCGCCCGCCGCGGCAGGGAGCTGTTGGCGCGCGTCGGTCTGGAGGGCAGGGAGCACTCGTATCCGTCGCACCTCTCCGGTGGGCAGCAGCAGCGTGTGGCGATCGCGCGCACCCTGGCGATGCGCCCCGACGTGGTGCTCTTCGACGAGCCCACCTCCGCGCTCGATCCGGAGCTCGTCGGTGAGGTCCTCGCCGTGATCCGGGATCTCGCCGAGTCGGGGATGACGCTGGTCGTCGTCACCCACGAGATCGGCTTCGCCCGGGACGTCGCCGACACCGTCGTCTTCATGGACGACGGCCGGATCGTCGAGACCGGCCGGCCCGAGACCGTCTTCGCCGCCGCCGAACACCCCCGCACCCGCGAATTCCTCGCAGCGGTCCGCTGATCCAGCACCTCCACCCATCCGATTCCCCCTGTACCAGGAGACACCCATGCGCAGCCGCGCCCTCTTCGCCACCGCCGCCCTCGCCGCAGCCACCGTGCTCGCGGCGTGCGGCGGACCGTCGGACTCGTCCACCCAGAGCTCCGCGTACCCCGTCCCCACCCAGGACCTCGTGTCGGGCATCGCGGTCGACCCCGCCGCCCACGCCCTCCTCCCCGCGGGGACCACGGAACTGACGCTGGGCCTCACCCGCTCACCGGGCATCAACAACCTTCCGCACGCGGGCGAGGTCCCCGAGGGCACCCCCGTGGGCCTCGACGTCGACCTCCGCAACGCCGTGGCGAAAGCCCTGGGTGTCACGTGGAAACAGGAGACCGGGACCTTCTCGACGATCATCCCCGGCGTGCAGAACGGCCGGTACCAGGTGGGGCAGGGCAACTTCGGCGTCACCAAGCCCCGCCTCGACGTGGTGGACTTCGCGACCTACCTCAACGACGGGCAGGCCTTCGTGGGGGCATCGAAATCCGGGCTCACGAGCGTGAAGACGCTCGAGGACCTGTGCGGCAAGAAGATCGTCACGGGCTCGGGCACCACCTTCCAGCAGATCCTGGAGAAGGGCGTCGACCAGTGCACGTCGAAGGGCAAGCCCGCGTACACGGTCCAGTACCTCGACGACCAGGGAGCCGTGATCCTCAGCCTGCAGAACAACAAGGTGGACGCCTACTTCGGGCCGACGCTCTCGCTGCGCTACCTGGTGGACAAGGTGCCCGGCACGACCTTCCTCGGTGAGTACTCCACCACCGTGGTCGGTTTCGTGACGGCGAAGGGATCGCCGATCGCCCCGGCGATCTCCCGGGCGATCAACACCCTCATCGCCCGCGGTGAGTACCAGAAGCTGTTCGAGAAGTGGAAGGTTCCGGCCTCGGCGCTGCCGAAGTCCGAGATCAACCCGACCGCGGGGTTCTGAGCCGTGGCGATCGAATCGCTCGCCTTCCTCACGCCGGGCAACTACGCCGACGACGATCCCGCTGCCGGGCTCGAGGACACGCTGCGGCTCATCGAGTTCGGCGAACGCCTGGGCTACCGCGGCGCGTGGGTGCGCCAGCGCCACTTGGAGCACGGGATCTCCTCCGCCGCGGTGTTCCTCGGGGCGGCCTCACAGCGCACCTCGACGATCGAGCTGGGCACCGCGGTCATCCCGATCGGCTACGAGAACCCGTTCCGGCTGGCCGAGGACCTCTCGCTCGCGGACGCCCTCGCGCGCGGGAGGCTGCAGCCCGGCTTCTCCACCGGGATGCCGCACGCGGATCTGCTGGCCGACGTGGTCTTCGAGGGTGATTGGCGCACCTACGAATTCGGGCACGCGCGGGTGGCGCGCACCGTCGAACACCTGCGCGGCGCGTACCTCGGCGACGAGGACGCGCGGATAGAATCCCCCGGGAACGTGCAGCGGCCGCGGCTGCAGCCGTACTCCCCCGGCCTGGCGGACCGGTCCTGGTACGGCGGGACCTCGCTCGGCTCGGCGCGGTGGACCGGCGAGGCCGGCCTGCACCTGCTGACCGGCAACATCGTCTCGGCGGCGGGCATCGACTCCGACGACTTCGGGACCGTGCAGGCCCGGCTCATCGACGCGTTCCGGCGGTCCGGAGGCGACGGCAAGCGGGTCGCCGTCGGTCGGGTGATCGTGCCGACGGACAGCGCCGACCGCTCCACCGCGGAGCGGTACCGCGCGTACGCGCGCTCGCGGTACGAGCGCACGCGAACCGCCCACGGGGACAGGCGGACCCTGTTCGCCGAGGACCTCGTCGGGCCGGTCGCGGAGATCGCGGAGCGCCTCGCCTCGGACCCCGCGTTCGCGCCGGAGACCGGTGCGGTCAGCGAGTTCCGCCTCGAGCTGCCCTACGAGTTCGACGTGCGGGACTACGAGCAGATCCTCACCGATGCGCTCGGCCTACTCCCCGCGCTCGCCTCCGCCGCCTAGGTACGCGTCTCACCGCAGAGCGCGGACGAGGTTCTTCTGGATCTTGCCGGTGGCGGTCTTCGGGAGGGCGTCGACGAAAACGATCTCCTTGGGCACCTTGAAGCCCGCCAAGTTGCTCTTGGCGTGGGCGAGGAGCGCGTCGACATCCCGCTCACCCGACGGTGCGGCGACGACGAAGGCCGTGACGGCCTCGCCCCAGCGCTCGTGCGGGGTGCCGACGACCGCGACCTCGGCCACCGAGTCGTGACCCAGGAGGACCCGTTCGACCTCCACGGAGGAGACGTTCTCGCCGCCCGACTTGATGATGTCCTTGGCGCGGTCGGTGAAGAACACGACGCCCTCGTCGTCGAGGTAGCCGATGTCGCCGCCGTGGAACCAGCCGTGCGCGAAAGCTTCCGCGTTCGCCGCGGCGTTGTTCCAGTAGCCTTCCATGAGCTGCGGTGAGCGGTAGACGATCTCGCCGACCTCGCCGGGCGGGAGCAGGGAGCCTGCGGCACCCATGATCGCGACGTCGGTGGAGGCGGTCGCGGGTCCCCAGGAGTCGTCCTTGAGCCCCTGGTGGCCGGGCCACTGGAGTTCCGAAACGGGCGTGGTCTCGGTCTGGCCGGATCCGAGAATGATGGCGGCGGAGGCGAATCGCGCGCGCAGGGCGGCGAGCAGCTCCGCCGGCATCGGCGCCATGGCGTACATCCCGGTGACCAGGGACGCGGTGTTGACGTCGTCCAGTTCGGGCCGGGCCAGCAGCGCCGCCCACATCATCGGCAGCAGGGTGATGTTGGTGACCCGGTGATCGACGAAGGCCCGCGCCAGCTTCTCGGGATCGAATCCCCGGAGCAGCACGGCGGTTCCGCCGGTGATGAGCGTCGGCATCAGGAGGGCGTCGAGCGCGGTGACGTGGAAGAGCGGCAGCGCGATCGGCTGGACCACGGGCTGCACGTCCGGCCGCAGGCCCAGGCCGAGCGCGGAGGACAGCGCCGAGATGTGCACCGCCACATGGCTGGTGACCACGCCCTTCGGTCGGGCCGTGGTGCCGGAGGTGTACAGGCAGTGGAGCACGTCCCGGTCCTCGACGATCGTCTCGACCACGGAACCGTCGGGATGCAGGACCTCCTGGAAGGAGGTCGACGGTACGCCGCCCACCTCGGCCGGGATCGCCCCTGCGCCACCCGGCACCACGTACACCGCCTCCACCACGTTCTCCGCGGCGCCGAGCGAGGCGGTCAGCGCGGGGACGAAGACGTCCTCGGTGATGACCGCGCGGACACCGCTGTCCCCCAGCTGATAGGCGACGTCGCCCGGCGCGAGCAGGAGATTCAGCGGCATCGCCACCACCCCGAGCTTCGCGCACGCGAACAGCGACACGGCGAACTCCCAACGGTTCTGCATCTGCAGGGCGATCGCGTCACCCCGCCCGTAGCCGCGCGCCTGCAGCCCGCGGGCGAGTGCGTTGGACCGGCGCTCCAGCTCCCGGTAGCTGACCGTGTGCTCGCCGTCGACGATCGCGATCCGATCGCCGAAGGTCCGGGCACCCCGGGTGGGCAGGTCACCCACGCAGACCCGATGGGTGAGGTTGACCGCGAGAGGGTCGACACCGGACAGGTCTGGGCGCATCGCTCGGCTCATGGCGGCACGGTAGCCCGTCCGCAGCGAGCGCGCTCGGTGAAAGTACGTTTCGCTAACCGACTCGCCGGGCCGTCTCGCCGGTCTCCGGGACCGGCAGGCCGAGATGGTCGCGAAGAGTCGTTCCCGCGTACTCGGACCGGAATGCGCCCCGCTCCTGCAGCAGCGGAACGACCTGCTCGATGAACTCGTCGAGGCCGGTCGGCGTGAGGTGCGGCACGAGGATGAATCCGTCGGCTGCGTCGGCCTGGACGTAGGTGTCGATCTCGTCCGCGACCTGCTCCGCGGTCCCCACGAACTGCGGCCGTGTATTGAGCTCGATCACCAGCTCGCGGATCGACAGCCCGCCCGCCTCGGCGCGCGCACGGTAGGTGGCCACGATCTCGCGCGGGTCCGCGTGCAGGACCCGTCCCTTCACCGCCTGAGCCTCGAAGACGGGCTCGACGTCGGGCAGCGGACCGTCGGGGTCGAAGGACTGGAGTTCGCGCCCCCAAACCTGTTCGAGGAAGTTGAGCGCGGTCTGCGGGCCGACCTGGCTGCGGCGGATCTCGCGGGCCTTCTCCGCCGCCTCGTCCGCCGTTGCCCCGATGACCGCGGCCGCGCCGGGAAAGACCTTGAGGTGGTCCGGATTGCGGCCGCGATCCGCGGCGCGCCGCTTGACGTCGGCGTAGAAGGTCCGGCCGCTCTCGAGCGAGCCGTGCCGAGTGAAGATCGCATCCGCCTGGGCCGCGGCGAAATCGCGTCCCTCCCCGGAGTCGCCGGCCTGCAACAGGACCGGGTGCCCCTGCGGCGACGGCGGGAGCGGAGCCGCGCCGCGGACATCGAACTGCGCGCCGTGATGCACGATCTGATCGCCGCCCCAACCGTCCCAGAACCTCCGGGCGACAGTGACGAACTCGTCGGCGCGCCGGTACCGGTCGGCGTGCGCCAGGAAGCCGCCGCGACGGAAGTTCTCGCCGGTGAACGCGTCGGAGCTCGTGACCATGTTCCAGGCGGCGCGGCCGTCACTGAGATGATCGAGCGTCGCGAACTGCCGTGCCACGTCGAAGGGCTCGTTGAAGGTCGTGTTGATCGTGCCGGCGAGACCGATGCGGTCGGTGACGGCGGCCAGCGCGGCGAGCACGGTGAACGTGTCCGGCCGGCCGACGACGTCGAGGTCGTGGATGCGCCCGAGGTGCTCGCGCAGCCGCAGGCCCTCGGCGAGGAAGAAGAAGTCGAACTTCCCCCGCTCCGCGGCGCGGGCGAGGTGCACGAACGAGTCGAACTCCACCTGGCTCCGCGCGGCGGGATCGGACCAGACGGTGTTGTGGTTCACGCCCGGGAAGTGCGCTGCGAGGTGGATCGGCTTGCGGTGCGCGCCTTCGCGGACCGGGACGCCCTCGTATCCGGTGGTCACAGGAGTCCCCATTCCTTCGCCAGGAGTTCGTGGCTGCGCAGGCGCGCGGCGTGGTCGTGCGTGACCGAGGTGACGACGAGCTCGTCGGCCCCGGTCCGTTCGGCGAGGGCGCGCAGGCCGTCGGCGACGCGTCCCGGGTCGCCCACGAACTGCGTCTCCGTACGGTCGGCGACCGCGGCCCGCTCGGTATCGGTGAGAGCCACGCTGTCCCGCGGGTAGGCGATGGCGCCGGCACCGTATCGGATCGAATGCACCCACGCGGGGAAGCCCGCGGCGAGTTCCCGGGCCTGCGCGTCGGTGTCGCCCACCACGACGTCGGCGCTGACGACGACGCGGGGCGCCGCCAGCCGCTCGGACGGGCGGAACGCCTCCCGGTAGGCGCGGACGGCGTCGAGCGTGGTCGCGGGACTGACGTGGTAGTTCGCGACGAAGGGCAGACCGCGACCGCCTGCGACCTGCGCGCTCTCCCCGGCGCTGCTACCGAACAGCCAGACCGGCGCGTCGTGGGCCGCCTCGGCCACGGGCGAGCGCAGAGTGCGGCCGTCGGCGGTGAACGTGCCCGCGATCAGCGCGAGCACGTCGTCGACCTGCTCTGCGAAGCCGGGTGGCTCCGCGTGCGGGTGATACAGCGTCTCGTAGCCCGCCACGACGGCCGGATTCGGGCCCGGCGCGCCGGGCGGCGGCGTGCGTAGTCGTTGGCCGGTGCGCCCCAGTCCGATATCGACGCGGCCCGGGTGCAGTGCCGCGAGCACACCGAAGGCGTCGGCGACCGCGGGCGCGGTGGTGAAGCCCACGAGCACCGCCGCCGATCCGACGCGGATCCGTCTCGTAGCGGCGAGGATCTCGCCGATCAGCACGGCCGGGGCAGCGCTCGCGACGTGGGCGAAATGGTGTTCGGCCACCCAGTAGCGGCCGTACCCCCAGTCCTCGGCGCGGCGCGCGAGTTCGAGGGTGTTGCGAAGCGCGTCCGCGGCGGTGGATCCGTCGGGGATCGGCGCCAGGTCGAGGACGTTCAGCGAGGTCATCAGGCACCCTTCACGGCGGCGAAACGGTTGACGGCCGGCCGGAGGCCGAGGATCTCGCGCAGCGTGCCCGTACGCGGGGAGCCCTGCAGGAGTGGGGTGAACGCGGATCGCAGTCGAGGAAGGTCGACGGCGTTGACGCCGGGACGCAGACGGGCACCGTCGAAGCCGAGGGCCTGCCACCGGGCGACCGTACGGGCGAGAGACTCCGCCGTGCCGGCGACAACGAGGGTGTCGTCGTCCGCCGGCTCGCGGCGGTCCAGCTTCTCGATGCGGCGCAGCGCCGTCCGTTCGGAATCGGCGAGGTGGACGGTGACGTCGACGAGGAGGCGGGGCACCCCTGCGGAGCGGAGCCGGGACGCCGTCTCCACGAGGGCATCATCGGTCGCGGCGGGCACGATCGCCACGTCCGCGCGGGCGGCGACCGCCTCGCTCTCGATGCCGGTGACCCGGACGATCACCGGCGGGCTCCCCTGCGGTGGTCGCGGTGTGATCGACGGGCCTTTCACCGAGAAGTGCTCCCCCTGGAAATCGATGTAGTGCAGGCGGTCCCGGTCGATGAAGCGGCCGGTGGCACGGTCCTTGATGATCGCGTCGTCCTCCCAGCTGTCCCAGAGGTCGCGCAGCACCTCGACGTACTCGCGGGCCTCCTCGGCGCGGGACGCCGGTGCTTGGGGGTTCTTCCGGCCGAAGAGTGCCGCGTCGGCGGCGGCGCCCGTGGTGGCGGGGAGCACGCCCGCGCGCGCACCGCTCACGTAGTCGAGCGTCGCGATCGCCTTGGACGCGTGGAAGGGCTCGGTGTGTGTGGCGGTCACGGTGGGCACCAGCCCGATCCGCGGCACCGACGGCGCGAGCCGCGCCGCCAGCAGCGTCGCGTCGAACCGGCCGCTCAGTCGGTCGCGGGCGGTCAGCGTGAACGAGTCCTCGAAGGTGACGAGGTCGGCGGCGGCCACCTCCGCGGAGCGGGCCAGCCCAACCCAGTGCTCCGCGGAGGTGGCCTCCAGTGGATCCGCGCCGACCTCCGCGAACGCTGCGGGATGCCAGCCGAACGGCTCCAGGGCGATCCCGAGGACAGGGCGAGAGGTGGTTACGGTCACGGATTCGACGGTAGGCCGCGGCGATTCGCCTGTGACCCCTTGCGCTCAGCGTGGATCGAAGGGAATCGAACCGCGCTCGGCCCCGCCCGGGCGGCGGTAGCCTCGGTCCGTGGGCGACGCCGATCCAACGGCTGTGGCGGCCGACTGGGCCGCCGCACGCGTCGATGCGGTCCGCGACTCTCCCGCAGCGCGTCTGGCCCTGATGACGGCACTGTACGAGCGGACCGTGCCGGGGCTCACGGATGCCCGACTGCGGTACGTACGGGCAGTAACGGCGTTCATGCGTTGGCAGATTCGACGGGGCCTCCTGGCGCCGACCGTCGACGGGTCCGGCGGCAGTCCGTGGTGGCGGGCGGTGAATCTGAGCCACCTGCGGGATACGGCGGAGGCCGGCGCTCTGGCCTCCGGCATGGGCGGCGCACCGTCGAGCCCGGCAGTCGAGCTGTGCGTGGAGTTCGTCGCCCGTCCGACCTCCCGGAACTGGTACCGTGCGCACAACGCATCGATCGTGTCGGCGTACCTCGACCACCGGGAACTCGCCGCGGACGAGAATTCGATCGAGCGATTCTTCCTCAACCTCGTGCTCACTCGCGTGCTGTACGCGCACGCGCTCGTCGCCGCACCGCGGTTCGCCCTGGGGTGGTTCGCTCCGCTCGCTCCGCTGCTGGGCGATCCGCGGGTCGGGATGACCGGCATCTTCCTATCGTTGCGACGCGTGCTCCCCGCGACCTACCCGCTCCGGGGCGAGCTCCGCGACTACACGGACGCCGAGCACGGCTTCGGCAGGCTCCTCGACGTCGGCTTCGTCGGCCCCCGACTCGACGCGTTGTACGACTGGTCAGCGGACGAGCTCATGATCCCCGAACTGCGGTCCCTCATCAGCGCGGGCGTCCCGTCGTACGCATGGGATCCCGACGACTCCCTGCCGTGGCGTCCCCGTGTCGGGATCGGCGCCGCGCTCGCCAGGAAGGTGATTCCCCCGGGTCCGTGACCCGCTCGGCCCCGGACTCGTTCGCGCCGGACCTCACGCGGGGCCGAGCCCGACAGCGAGCGGGAGGACCACCACGCACCACGCGGCACCGATCATCGCCGGACCGTGCGGCACCGTCCGACCGCGAGCGACCAGCGCCCACACCACGGTGATCGCCTGCGCGGCGAGGACGGCGACGAGAACGCCCGGCACCCCGGCCGTGCCCCCGACGACGGCGCCCAGTGTCGGCGCCAGCTTCACATCGCCCGCGCCCATGCCGCGGGCGAGGAAGGCCGCGCCGTTCACCACGGTCCAGAGCGCCGCGCCGAGGAGCGCGGAGGGCGCACCGTCGAACGCCTGCCAGAGGGCGACGGCGAGTGCCAGCGACGCGGCGGGCAGCGTCAGGACGTTCGGCAGGCGCCGCTCGTGCACGTCGAACCGGCACAGCGCGACCGACCACGCGACGAACAGCGCCACGGCGAATCCCCCGAAGAGCCCCCACTCCACACCGGGAGTGTGTCAGGACAGGAGCACGTTCCGCAGCAGATCGGGGACCGGGACCGATCCCGACCCGTCGGCCGCGATCACCGCGTGCACGCCCCGGCCGGAGACGGCGTCGGTGGGGACCTCCGCGTCGAGGTCCGTGCGGAACACGAACTCGAGGGTGAAGCTCCTGTTCCCGATCCGCCCGGTCCGCAGGACCAGCTCGACATCGCGGTCGTCGGTCAGGCCCGCGGCGTAGTCCAGCTCCACGTGCACGACCTGGGTGTCGAACCCGGCGTCCAGCAACGACGCATAGGACATTCCTCGGTCGGCGTAGAGCTCGCCGACCGCCGCGTCGACGTAACCCAGGTACCACATGTTGAACATGACACCCTGGCGGTCGATCTCGTAGTACCGCGGCCGGAAGCGGTAGTGGAAGTCGGTCATCGTGCCTCCCTCGTCGCGGCCAGCGCCGCGGCCATCGCTGCGCGCGGCGCTCGCCGGCCCGTGAACCACTCGGCCTGGCGGTACGCCTGCGCGAGCAGCATCGTCAGGCCGCCCGCTGTCCGGGCGCCCTTCGACTCGGCCGCCGCCACGAGCAGCGTGGGCCACGGATCGTAGGCGACATCCGCCACGGCGGGCGCGGCCGACGACAGCGCGTCCACCAGCGGGAAGTCGCCGGACTGGGCCGACCCCGGCACCGTCGACACCACGACGTCCGCCGTCGGCACGGACTCCGCCGCGAGCCGCGCCCACGACGCGGTGAGCCCGAAGGACGCGGCGCACAACAGGGCGTCCTGCGCCCGCGACTCCGAGCGGGCCAGCACCGTCGCCCTCCGGAAGCCGCGGTCGGCGAGCGCGGCGAACACCGGGCGGGCCGTGCCGCCCGCGCCCACGACGACGGCCGACTCGCCCGCCGCGCCGCACTCGTCCAGCAGGCCGATGGCCCCGTCGACGTCCGTGCAGTCGGCCAGCCACCCGTCCTCGGTGCGCACCAACGTGTTCGCGGACCCGACGGTGACCGCGCGTTCCGTACGCTCGTCGGCGAACGCCAGGGCCGCGAACTTCCCGGGCATCGTGACGGACAGGCCCACCCACTCGGGGCCCAGGGAACCGACCAGGCCCGGCAGCGCCTCCGCATCGCACTCGATGCGCCCATAGGTCCAGTCGAGACCCAGCGCCCGGAACGCGGCGTTGTGCAGCGCCGGCGAGAGCGAATGCGCGATGGGCTTGCCGAGAACCGCGGCGCGGCGCGGACCGGTCACTTGGTGCAGCCGACCGTGAGGAACTTGGTGTCGCAGGCCCTCTGCCGGTTGCGCTCGTGCTGCGCGAAGTCGTCGGTGAACAGGGTGGTGCCCTGGCTGTCGACGGTGACGAAGTACAGCCACGGTCCCGGTGCGGGGTTCTCCGTCGCCACCAGTGCCGGGATCCCCACCGCGCCGATCGGCGTCGCGGGCAGCCCCGTCTTGGCGTAGGTGTTCCACTCGGTCTTCTTGAGCAACTGCTCGCCCACCACGTCGATACCGGTCACGGCCTCGGTGTAGTTGACGGTCGAATCCATCTCGAGCTTCTGGTTCTTCGCGAGCCGGTTGAGGATCACCCGCGCGACCTTCGGGTAGTCGTCGGCCTGGTTCACCTCGCGCTCGACGATGGACGCGGACACCAGCACCTGGTACGGCGCGAGCTTCGCCGCGGACGTGCGGCTCGCGTCGAGCAGGCCCTGCGCCTCGTACTGCTTCGCCGACGCCGTGATGAGGTCCTTAAGGATCGCCACGGGCGTGCCGGACGGGTCGATCTGATCCCACACACCCGGCGCGATGAGACCCTCGATGCGGCGGTGATCGCCCTTGAGCCGGTTCACGGTGGCGGCGGCCCACTCGGGAACGCCGAGATCGGCGACGCTCGCCGTGGAGGCCACCTTGACGAAATCGGCCTTGGCCGTCTGCTTCTTCACGCCGCCGTCCGTATGGGCCGTGGCCGCGGACAGCTGGCTGAAGATCCCCGGCGCGACCTTGTTGTCCTTGTTGCGCTTGTCGTCGAGGACCGCGCCAGGAGAGACGTTGAGCATGCCGACCCGGTGCGTCCGCGCCGGGTCCACCAGCATGGTGACGACCTCGGACGCGGGCAGGGTCTTGCGGAGCTCGTAGTAGCCCGCGGAGATCGGCTTGTCGCCCGCGGCGCGGTTGAACGCGCCGACCGACTTGACCACCCCGGCGTCCACGAGGTTCTGCGCGAAGTCCGAGTTGTTCTCACCGGTGATGTGCACGACGACCTCGGGACCCGACTGGCCCGACGCGAAGTCCTCGGGAGCGGCCGCGCCCCCGAACAACGAGCCGCGTACCGTCCACAGCACCGCGCCGACCGCGACGAGGAAGACCATCAGGATAGAGAGCAGCGCGATCCGGCGGCGGCGCTTCACCTGCGCCTGTCGCGCGGCCCTGCGGCGGTCCGCCCGGGTGGTCCGCTGCTCGCCGACCGCAACCGGTTCCGCGCGGTGCCTGTTCCACCCGTCGCTCACTCGTCGACCTCCTCGGGGCCGGGCACCGGCCTCTGCTCGTCGAGCCATCCCTGCAGGATGGCCACCGCGGCGGCCTGATCGATCACCGCTCGCTGCTCCTTCGCCCGCACGCCGTTCTCGCGCAGCGCCCGCTGCGCGGTCACAGTGGTGAAGCGCTCGTCAGAGAAACATACCCGTGGCGGCGTTGCCTGTGAGGTACGCAGCACCCCGGCGAGCCGTCGTGCGAAACCCTCCGCCATCTTCGCGGAGGCCCCACGCTCGCCGCGCAGGGTGCGCGGCATCCCGACGACGATCTCGATCGGCTCGTAGTCCGCCACGAGCTGTGCGATCCGCCGCAGGTCGGAGCCGTCCTTCGCGGTGCGGACCGTCTCCACCGGCGTGGCGAGGATCCCGTCGGGATCGGAGACCGCCACGCCGATGCGGGCCTTCCCCACGTCCAACGCGAGCCGACGGCCTCGTTCCCACCCCCGCGGGGGCTCCGCCCCCGCGCACGCCCGGTCATTCCCTGCGGGCTGCGTGCCGCTCACCGTCAGGCGCCGACCGTCCGCGCGACCTCGGCCCGGACCGCGGTGAGGGCACCGTCGACCCCGGAGGCGTCCGAACCCGCGCCCTGTGCCATGTCGGCCTTGCCGCCGCCGCGGCCGCCGACCGACGGCGCCGCGGCCTTGACCACGTCGCCGGCCTTGACGCCCAGGTCCTGGGCGGCGTCGTTGGCCGCCACCACGAACGGGACCTTGTCGCCGTCGACCGCGAACAGCGCGATGACGGCGGGCTCGGCACCGAGGCGGCCCTTGAGCTGCGTGACCAGGCCACGGAGCTCCCCGGCCGTGACGCCCTGCGGGGCCTTCGCGGCCACGAGGCGGACCGCGCCGACCCGCTCCGGCGACGAGGCCAGTTCCGCCAGCGCGGACAGCGCCGCCTGCGCCCGCAGCTTCTCCAGTTCCTTCTCGGCGTCCTTGAGCCGGGTGACCAGCGACTCGACGCGCGCGGGCACCTCCTCCGAGGGCACCTTGAGCGAGCTCGACAGCGCGGACACGAGGGCGTGCTCCTTCGCGAGATACTGCTGCGAGTCGAGGCCGACGTAGGCCTCGACCCGGCGCACGCCCGAACCGACGGAGCTCTCCCCGAGCAGGGTGACGGGGCCCACGAGGCCCGAGCTGGCGACATGCGTTCCACCGCACAGCTCCATCGAGAAGGGCCCGCCGATCTCGACGACGCGCACCCGCTCGCCGTAGTTCTCGCCGAACAGCGCCATGGCTCCGCTCTTCTTCGCGGTCTCCAGGTCGGTCACCTGGGTGTGCACCGCGTAGTCGGCCTGCACGGCCTCGTTGGTCACCCGCTCGATGTCGGCGCGCTGCTGCTCGTTCAGGCCGCCCGACCAGCGGAAGTCGAAGCGCAGGTAGCCGGGCTTGTTGAGCGAGCCGGCCTGCACCGCGTTGGGGCCGAGCACCTGGTGCAGCGCGGCGTGCACCAGGTGCGTGCCCGAGTGCCCCTGGGTGCTGCCGTGCCGATGCGACGGGTCGACCGCGACGGTGACGGTGTCGCCCTCGGCGACCTCGCCGGTGGCGACCGTGCCCTGGTGGCGCCACACGGTCTTGGCGACGCGCTGCACGTCGGTCACGACGATCTGCGCGCCGGCGGCGGTGGTGATGGTGCCGATGTCGGCGAGCTGACCGCCGGCCTCCGCGTACAGGGGGCTGCGGTCCAGCACGATCTCGATGTCGTCGCCCTGGTGCGCGACGGGTACGCGGACGCCTGCGCGGATCAGGCCGAGCACCTGCGCGTCGGAGACCAACTCGTCGAAACCGGTGAACTCCGTGGGCCCGCGGTCGACGAACTCCCGGAACACCGACAGGTCGGCGAGCGCCGACTTGCGCGAGTTCGCGTCGTCCTTGGCGCGCTGGCGCTGCTCGGCCATGAGCGCGCGGAAGCCCTCCTCATCGACCGTCAGTCCCGCCTCGGACGCCATCTCCAGCGTGAGGTCGATCGGGAAGCCGTAGGTGTCGTGCAGCGTGAAGGCGTCGTCTCCCGAGAGCACCGTCCGGCCCGAGGACTTGGTCGAATCCACGGCGTTGCCGAACAGCGTGGTGCCCTGCTCGAGGGTCTTGAGGAAGGCCTGCTCCTCCCCCGTGGCGACGGTGCGGATCCGCTGCGCGTCGTCGGCCAGCGACGGGTACGACGGGGTCATCGTCGAGATCACGGTGTCGACGAAGACGCCCATCGTCTCGCCGGTGGCGCCGAGGAGTCGGGCCGAGCGCACAACGCGGCGGAGGAGACGCCGCAGCACGTAGCCGCGGCCGTCGTTGCCGGGGTTCACGCCGTCCTCGATGAGCATCACCGCGGTGCGGGTGTGGTCCGCGATGACGCGGAAGAGGCGATCGTGCTCGGCGTCACCCGCGTTGTACCGTCGGCCGGTCAGCTCCTGAGCGCGGTCGATGACGGGACGCAGCAGGTCGGTGTCGTAGACGTTGTCGACGCCCTGCAGCAGGAAGGCGACGCGCTCGACGCCCATGCCGGTGTCGATGTTCTTCTTCGGCAGCTCGCCGAGGATCTCGAAGTTCTCCTTGCCGCCGCCCTGGCCCCGCTCGTTCTGCATGAAGACGAGGTTCCAGATCTCGATGTAGCGGTCCTCGTCGGCCTCCGGGCCGCCCTCGACGCCGTATTCGGGGCCGCGGTCGTAGAAGATCTCCGAGCACGGACCGGCGGGGCCGGGGATGCCCATCGACCAGTAGTTGTCCTTCATGCCGCGGCGCTGGATCCGCTCGGGCACCTGGCCGACCTCCAGCCACAGGTCACGGGCCTCGTCGTCATCGAGGTAGACGGTGGACCACAGGCGCTCGGGATCCATTCCGAAGCCGCCCTCGTCGACCGGGTTCGTCAGCAGCGACCAGGCGAAGCGGATCGCGTCGCGCTTGAAGTAGTCGCCGAAACTGAAGTTGCCGGCCATCTGGAAGAAGGTGTTGTGGCGCGTGGTGATGCCCACCTCTTCGATGTCGAGAGTGCGCACGCACTTCTGGATCGACGTGGCACGCTCGTACGGCGGGGTCTGCTGGCCCAGGAAGTACGGCACGAAGGGCACCATGCCGGCGATCACGAACAGCTGATTCGGGTCGTTCAGGACCAGCGACGCACTCGGCACCTGGGTGTGTCCGGCCTTGACGAAGTGGTCCGTGAACCGCTTCCGAATCTCATGGGTCTGCACAACGATCCTTCGCGTAAAAGATTTCGAACTCGACCTACGAACCTTACCGGCGACGCAGGATCCCGCGCAGCCGCGTTACCCGCGGGCCGATCTCCCGCTCGAAGCCGTGATCGGTGGGGGCGTAGTAGTCGACGCCCTCCAGGTCGTCCGGCGGGTACTGCTGCGCGGCGACACCGCCGGGCACGCCGTGCGGGTACACGTACCCCTGCGCGTTGCCCAGCTTCTCCGCGCCCGCGTAGTGGCCGTCCCGCAGGTGCGGCGGCACCGCACCCGCCTTACCGGCGGCGATGTCGCTCATGGCCGCGCCGATCGCGGACACCACCCCGTCGGATTTGGGGGCCGTGGCCAGGTGGATCGTGGCCTGCGCCAGGGCGAGCCGCGCCTCCGGCATGCCGATCAACTGGACCGCCTGCGCCGCCGCGGTGGCCACGAGCAGGGCCTGCGGGTCGGCCATGCCGATGTCCTCGGAGGCGTGCACGACGAGGCGGCGCGCGATGAACCGCGGGTCCTCCCCCGCGGAGATCATCCGCGCCAGGTAATGCAACGCCGCGTCGACATCGGAGCCGCGGATCGACTTGATGAAGGCGCTGATGACGTCGTAGTGCTGGTCTCCGGCGCGGTCGTACCGCACGGCCGCGGTGTCGATCGACGACTCGACGATCTCGAGGCTGATCTCGTCGACCTGCTCGCCGAGCGCCACGTCCGCGGCGGCCTCGAGCGCCGTCAGCGAGCGTCGCGCATCCCCTCCGGCCAGCCGCACCAGGTGCTCCCGGGCCTCGTCGGAGATGGTCAGCGCTCCGCCGTAGCCCCGCGGGTCCGTGAGCGCGCGGTCGATCAGCTCGGAGATGTGCTCGGGCTCCAGCGGCCGCAACTGCAGGATGAGCGAGCGCGAGAGCAGCGGCGAGACGACGGAGAAACTCGGGTTCTCGGTGGTCGCGGCGACGAGCAGCACGACCCGGTTCTCCACCGCCGCCAGCAGCGCGTCCTGCTGCGCCTTGGAGAACCGGTGCACCTCGTCGATGAACAGCACCGTCTGCTCGTCGACCAGCAGCCGGCGGCGCGCCACCTCGATGACCGCGCGCACGTCCTTGACGCCCGCGGACAGCGCGGAGAGGGCCTCGAACCGACGCCCCGTGGCGCCGGAGATGAGCGAGGCGATGGTCGTCTTGCCCGTGCCGGGCGGGCCGTAGAGGATCACGCTGGCGGCGCCGGCACCGTCGATCAGCCTTCGCAGCGGCGTGCCGGGGCCGAGCAGGTGCTCCTGGCCGAGGACCTCCTCGAGGCCACGGGGGCGGAGACGTACGGCGAGGGGGGTGCCCGCGTGCGTGGGGACGAACTCGACCGGACCGCGGGCCGACGGTGCCTCCGGTGGCGCTCCGAGGTCCCCGTCGTCGCCGAACAGGGAGCCGGTCACAGCGCGCGGACCTCCGCGGCGGCCGCGACGGCGAAGGCGCGCAACCTGGGGTCGGCGGCGGCGAGCCGGTCCCAGCGGGCGGCGAGATCGTCGTAGGACCAGGCCGGGAGGCTGTCGAGGTGGCCGGCGTCGATCCGGCTCGCGGAGTCCAGACCCAGCGCCCAGTAGGTGGCGAGCGTGAGCCAGGCGAACTTCGCGGTGGTCACGTGCCGGCGCAGGGCGACGTCGTCGGCCAGCCGGGGCCACAGTCGCACCACCTCGGACCGCCAGGCCTCGACGATCGCGATGTCGTGCTCGGTCGAGTGGCCGTCCGCGGTGCACTCGGGATAGGTCAGCAGCACGTAGGCCACGTCGAGCGCGCCGTCGCGGAAGCCGGCCCATTCGTAGTCGAGGAAGCGCACCGCGCCGCCGACCACATGCGTGTTGTCGGGACCGACATCGGACGGGCTGAATGCGCGGAAGGGGCCCTCGGTGAACATCGCGACCGCGGCGTCCAGGACCGATCGGGCACCGTCGTCGATCCCGCCGATGGCGCGCGGCACCGCGAGCGCGGCCCTCGCCGCCTCCCCCGCGACCGGGTCGTTGCGGGAATCCGTGTGCTCGCGACGCGCCAGTACGGACAGGTCGCGCTCGCGGCCGTAGGTACCAGCGTGCATGCGCCCGAGCGCCTGGGCCCACGCGGAGAGCACCGTCGCCGCGCCGGACGACGGGGTGCGGCGCAACCGGTCCGCCATCGTCTCGCCCTCACCGAGATCCTGGAGCACGAGGATCTTCGCGTCGGGGTCCGAGGCGAGCAGCTGCGGGCCCGGACGCGCGTCGACCGGCAGCGCCGTCGCGAACTTGTAGGCGGCGCCCTCCCGGGCGAAGGCCTCGGAATGATCGGCGTCCGAGTGATCGGGGGCCCGGAGCTGCTTGATCACGACGGTGCGCGGCAACAGCGGGTTGTTGTGCAGGACCCGCACGCGCATCACGAGCGTGCGGCCCGAACCGCCCAGATCCTCCGGTTCGCCCAGTTCGACGGGTGCGCCGACCCGACGTCCCAGCAGACCCTCCACCGCGGTGAGGGCCGCCCCCGTCGTCTCGTACCCCAGCGCGGCAACCATCACCTCCAACCTACCTCAGTCCGGCAGGGGCGCGACGTCCACGGAGACATGGATCTTCGACCCCTTCGATTCGGTGTAGATGACACCGCGCAGCGGCGGTACGTCCTCGTAATCGCGACCCCATGCGACGGTCACGTGCCGCTCGTCGACGAACTTGTTGTTGGTCGGGTCGAAGGGCAGCCAGATGTCGCCGGGCAGCCGCACCGCGGCCCACGCGTGGGTCGCCCCGGCGCCGACGACCCGGTCCTGGCCGGGCGGCGGCTCGGTGGCGAGGTAGCCCGACACGTACCGGGCCGCGAGGCCCTTCGACCGCAGGCACGCGATCGCGACCCGCGCGAAGTCCTGGCACACGCCCTCGCGGCGCTCCATCACCGTCCCGACCCGCGTCGAGACATTGGTCGCGCCCGACTTGTACGCGAAGTCCTCATAGATCCTGCTCGTCAGCTCCTCGATCGCCTCGACCAGCGGCTTACCGGGCGTGAAGACCGCATCGGCGTACGCGCGCACGGCGTCGTCGATCTCCGGCGGCCGCTGGTCCAGCCGGTACTGCACGGCCACCGCGCCGGCCTCGCCGACCGGCCGCGCGAGCTCCCACGGCGCCAGCGCGGCGCCCTCGTCGGTGACGGCCCGATCCAGCGGGTCGACCACGACGAGCGACTCGCCGCGGACGGTGAGCTGCGTGTGCGGGGTCGTGACGTGGAAGTAGGTGTCGGTGTTGCCGAAGGCGTCGACGCCCTCCGACCGATCGGTCGGCTCCGGCCCGATCGTGATCGCGTGCTCGTCGACGCGCTGATCGGAGAGCTCCCGCGGCGACAGATAGCAGCGGCCGAAGCTGGAGGTGACCTCGGCGTCGTAGGTGTAGGTGGTCTCGTGCACCACGCGGTAGCGGCGGGACCGGGAGTCCTCGGTCCGCCGGGAGAAGCTCAGCCCCACGACTGCACCCCCACCCAGATCGGGCGCGCCGCGGCCGGCAACGCGAAGCGGGTGCGTTCGAGCACGTCGGAGGCCTCGCGGAGCGCCTCGTCGACGGCGTCCAGCAGACCCTCCAGCTCGGCGCGCCGGCCGTCCACGACGGTCTCGGCGTCGTCCGGGTCGAACCGGTGGAGCCGGGTCAGGGCCTCGCCGACGGTGCGCTCGCAGGTCGGGCTGCGCAGCTCGTCCGGCAGCTGGGCCAGGCCGTCGGCGAGCGCGGTGAGCGCGGCGACCAGCGACCGCGGGTTCGTCGCGTCGAGGAACATCAGGTCGACCGCGGCGCTCGCCCGCAGGACGGCCCGGTGCCGGCGGCGGTAGGTGACCGCCGACTCGCACGTCACCAGGTAGGCCTCGAGCATGCCCGCGTCGACGTCGGGCGCCGCGGTCGGCACGACCATCGCCCGGGTCACGGCACTGAGCTGCAGCGATCGCTCGATCCGGCGGCCGGCGTCCATCATCAGCCAGGCCGGGTCCTGCACGAGGGACTCACGGGCGAGCCCGGAGAACGCGAGCAGCGAGACCAGGACCTCGCCGAGCGTCTGATCGAGCTGCTCACCCCCGTCGTCCGGGTCGGCCGCGAGGCGCGCCAGCGACCGCTCGGCGCCGCTGAGCACCAGCCAGGTGTCGGTGGACATCTGGTCGCGAACCGCACGCAGGCAGGCGCGCAGTCGCACGCCCGAGTGCACGACCGTGCCGGGCACGTCCGCATCGAGCGTGAGCCGGCGCAGCCGGGCCGTGACATCGGACTGTTCGGCGCCCTCGACGACGATCCGCCCCAACTGATCGGTGACCGACGCCGCGACCACTGCGTCGAGCAGCGGCTGCAGCACGGCGGAGCCGGCCTGCCAGGGCCGGTGCCGGAACTCGCGGCTGCGGTCGTGCGCGACGGACAAGAGCCGGACGGTCGCCTCGGCGCGTTCGGCGTACCGCCCGATCCAGAACTGGTCGGACAGCACGCGGGCGGTCGCGATCGGGCCGCTCGGCGCCGCGCCGACCCGCCCGGACCGCGGTGCGGTGGCCACCCGCGCCGGGGCGCGCAGATCCTCGGACGTGGGCACCCAGACATCGCGCGCCGCCGACGAGTTCAGCAGGGACCCGGCGGCACCGTCGAGCAGGACCTGGCCGAGCCCGCCCGGCAGCACCGAGTACCCGGACTCCTGGGCGAGGGAGAAGGCGCGCAGCGCGAAACCGCGCTCGGTGACGACGCCGCGGTCGATCGCGGGACGGCCGGTGGCGGGGACGAGGGTCTTGACGCACCAGGCGGAGGGGTCCGCGGCCACGCGGGCCCGCAGGTCGTCCGCCGCGCCCGCCGACAGGGCGTCGCCGACGACGCGCTCCCCCGTGGCGAAATCGATGACGAGCAGCTCGTCGAGCGGACCGTCGAGGGCCGCACGTCCGGCCGGGGTGGCGGCGTGCAGGGTGGGCGTCGACGCGAGCAGGAGGTCCTCGTCGAGCAGCGCGCGGCACAGCTGTGGCAGGAACGCGTGCAGCGCGGGGTTCTCGAGCACACCCGAGCCGAGCGTGTTGACGACGGTGACCGCACCGCGGGTCATCATCTCGACCAGCCCGACGACGCCGAGCTGCGAGTCGGTCCGCAGGTCGAGCGGGTCGGAGAACTCGGAGTCGACACGGCGCAGGATGACGTCGATCCGCTTCATCCGGCCCAGGGCGCGCATGAAGACGCCGCCGTCGCGGACCGTCAGATCGGCGGCCTCGACGAGCGGGAAGCCCAGTACCGAGGCGAGGTAGGCCTGGTCGAAGGCGGTCTCGGAGAAGGCGCCGGGACTCAGTACTACGACGGTCGGGTCGTCGGCCCCCGGCGGCGCCGCCTCGATCAACTGCACCCGTAGGGCGGCCGCGAACGACGAGACGGGGCGCGGGGTCTCGGTGCGGAACTCGCGTGGGAGGGCGCGGGAGGTCACCCGGCGGTCGGCGAGCGCGTATCCCACGCCCGACGGTGCCTGGGTCCGGTCCGCGACGGCGACGTAGCCGCCCGCGGCACCGTCGGCACCGGCGGTCTCGGTGAGGTCCACGCCGTGCAGGAACAGGGACCGCGGGCCGGGCGACGGTACGCCGACGGCCCGCCGGATGTACCCGGGATGCGCGAACAGCACCTCGGGCGGCACCAGGCCGGTCCGGACGGTGCGCTGCTCGCCGTAGAAGTCCTTGAGGACCGCGTCGAACAGCAGGGACCGCTGGGCGACCCCGCGGGCGAGATGATCCCATTCCTCGCTGCCGAGCAGCACCGGGAGCGGGTCCAGGCGCCAGGCACTCGGCTCGGACGGGTCGGTCGCTGCAGTCCCGGATCCGACCGGGTCGTTCGTCGTCGGGAGCGCGTCGAGGGCGTTGTAGGTGATGCCCTCGTCGTCGATCAGCCCCCGGACGCGGGTGCTGAGCCGGCGCAGGGCCTCGCGGTCGAGGTCGCGCAGCGCATCGATGCTCACAGTCCCACCTGCTCCCGCATGTCGCGCCAGGCCGCCGGACGCAGTACCAGCACGAGGAATCCCGCGACGACGATCCCCACCAGGTTGACTCCCAACTGCACGGTGGACTCCAGCGCCCGATGCCAATCGCCGACCGTCGCGGCGACCACGGCGTACCCGGCGGCGGGCACCGTCGTGACCGAGATGAACACCCCGACGAGCGCCGCGGACTTCGCGGTCACCATCGAGATCATGCCCGCGGCGCCGGCCAGCAGCGCGACGATCAGCGAGAACGGGCCGACGCGGTAGATGAAGTCGACCTGCGCCGCCGACGCGAGCACGTCCTCGGGGTACAGGTCGGCGGCGAGCGCGAGCTCCGCCCCGATCCACGTGCACGCCATCGCGACCGGGAAGCCGACGAGCAGGGCGATCGACGGGCGCACCGCGAAATGCGGCCGCCGTGTCGCGAGGGCCACCGCGATCGCGGCGAGCGGACCGAACTCCGGGCCGACGACCATCGCGCCGACCACTGTGACCGGCGAGTTCGTGACCACGCCGACCGCGGCGAGCATGACCGCGAGGACGAGGAACGCGAGGAAGGTGACGTTGAGCGTCGACTCCTCGCGGGTCCGGGCGGTCAGTTCCTCCCAGACCACCGCGTCCGACGGGTCGCCGGGCACCGCGCGCTCGGCCTCGTCCGCGGCGGCGGACAGGACCGTGTCGAGCGAGGCGACGGTGACGGCGCCATCGGTCGGGATGCCGAGGGCCTCGAGGCCCTGCAGGACCCGGTGCGCCGCCTCCCGCGTGACGTCCGCGCCGATCACGTCGCCCGGGGGCTCGAGTGAGCCGCCGGGCGCGAGCGTGATGTGGGTGGCGCCCGGCCGGGATCGCAGGAGGCCGAGCACCGCTGCGGTGCTCTCCGGCGGGCTGATCACCCGGATGTGGCGCACGGGCTACTTCTGCTCGGCGACCTGGTCCGCGGCGGCCGGCTCCGGCTTCTTGGGCTTGGCGTCCATGCCCGACTCGCGGCGCTGCTGCACCGTGATCGGGGCGGGCGCCTCGGTCAGCGGGTCGACGCCGCCGCCCGACTTCGGGAACGCGATGACCTCGCGGATCGACGGCGCGCCGGCGAGCAGCGAGACCACGCGGTCCCAACCGAAGGCGATGCCGCCGTGCGGCGGGGCGCCGTAGGAGAAGGCGTCGAGCAGGAAGCCGAACTTCTCGCGGGCCTGCTCCTCGTCGATGCCCATGATCGCGAAGACGCGTTCCTGCACGTCCTTGCGGTGGATACGGATCGAACCGCCGCCGATCTCGTTGCCGTTGCAGACGATGTCGTAGGCGTAGGCCAGGGCGCTGCCGGGATCGGTGTCGAAGGTGTCCACCGACTCCGGCTTGGGGCTGGTGAACGCGTGGTGGACGGCGGTCCAGGCGCCGTCACCCACGGCGACGTCGCCCGAGGCGGTGGCATCGTCGGCGGGCTCGAAGAGCGGCGCGTCGACGACCCACGTGAAGGCCCAGTCGCCGTCCTTGATCAGGCCGAGCTTGTCGGCGATCTCGCCGCGCGCGGCGCCCAGCAGGGCGCGCATCTGCTTGGTGGCACCCGCGGCGAAGAAGACGCAGTCGCCCGGCTGCGCGTGCACGTGCGCCGCGAGGCCGGCCCGCTCGTCGTCGGACAGGTTCTTGGCGACGGGGCCCGTCAGCTCGCCGTCCTCACCGATCAGCACGTAGGCCAGGCCGCGGGCACCGCGCTGCTTGGCCCACTCCTGCCACGCATCGAGCTGGCGACGGGGCTGGCTCGCGCCGCCCGGCATGACGACCGCACCGACGTACTGCGACTGGAAGACGCGGAACGGGGTGTCCTTGAAGTACTCGGTGCACTCGACGAGCTCGAGGCCGAAGCGCAGGTCCGGCTTGTCCGAGCCGAAGCGGCGCATCGCCTCGGCGTAGGTCAGGCGCGGGATCGGGGTGGGGATCTCGTGGCCGATGAGCGACCACAGAGCCTTGACGATCTGCTCGCCGAGGGCGATCACGTCCTCCTGGTCCACGAAGCTCATCTCGATGTCGAGCTGGGTGAACTCGGGCTGCCGGTCGGCGCGGAAGTCCTCGTCGCGGTAGCAGCGCGCGATCTGGTAGTACCGCTCCATCCCTGCGACCATGAGCAGCTGCTTGAACAGCTGCGGGCTCTGCGGCAGCGCGTAGAAGGTGCCTGGCCGCAGGCGCGCGGGCACCAGGAAGTCGCGGGCGCCCTCGGGGGTGGAGCGGGTGAGCGTGGGCGTCTCGATCTCGGTGAAGTCGTTGAGCGCGAGGATGTTGCGCGCCACCGCGTTCGCCTGGCTGCGCAGCTTGATCGCGGCGGCGGGGCCCTCGCGGCGCAGGTCCAGGTAGCGGTACTTCAGGCGCGCCTCCTCGCCCGGCTCCTCGTCGAGCTGGAAGGGCAGCGGCGCGGACTCGTTGAGCACGACGAGCTCGGTCACGTTGACCTCGATGGCGCCCGACGGCAGGTTCGGGTTCTCGCTGCCCTCGGGCCGCTTCTCGACGGTGCCGGTGACCAGCACGCAGTACTCGGAGCGCAGTCGGTGCGCCTGCTCGGCGACGTCCGACTCGCGGAACACCACCTGGGCGACGCCGGAGCTGTCGCGCAGGTCGATGAAGATGACACCGCCGTGGTCACGCCGGCGGGCGACCCAACCCGCGAGGGTGACGACGGTGCCGGCATCCTCCGCCCGCAACGATCCGGCCAGGTGGGTGCGCAGCACTTCGGGGTGTCCTTTCGACGGTGATCTCGTGAACACGAACATGCTACGGGGAAGTGTTGCACTCGCGGACACCCGTCTCATGGAATGCTGTTGCGCATGACCTTCCAGGGCAACGGGCCGCTCGACACCAGCGACGTCAGTTCGGGTGGCGGTGGCGGTGGCATGGGCCGCGGCATGATGATCGGCGGCGGTGGCATCGGCACCGTCGTGATCGGCCTGATCATCTACTTCCTCACCGGCAGCACCGGCGGCGTGCCGCAACAGGCCTCGCCGGGCGGGGGCGCCGGGGGCGCTGTGTCTCAGGCCGATCAGCAGATGGACCAGCACATCAAGTCGTGCACGATCGAACTGGCGAACACCGACACGGCGTGCCGCATCGTCGCGACGACCAACTCGCTGAACAAGGTGTGGCCCACGGTGCTCAAGGGCTACCGGCCCCCGAAGGGCGGCACGAAGATCATGCCGACGGGTGCGCAGTCGATCAACACCGCATGCGGCGTGGCCAGCGCCGACACCGGTCCGTTCTACTGCCCGCGGGACGAGGTCGCCGTTTTCCAGATCGACTTCATGGATCGGGTCATCAAGAGGATGGGCGGCTCGAATGCGCCGTTCTCGCAGGAGTACATCGTCGCGCACGAGTTCGGTCACCACGTGCAGAACCTGATCGGAACCATCGGGAAGGCACAGGCCGGCGTCGGGGCGCAGAGCGGCTCGGTCCGCGTCGAGCTTCAGGCGGATTGCTTCGCCGGCGTCTGGGCCGCGCACGCGGACAAGGGCCAGGGCGCGATGCTCAAGCCGCTGAACCAGCAGGAGATCTCCAGCGCGATCACCACGGCGCAGGCGATCGGCGACGACACGATCCAGCGCAACGCGGGGCGCAACCCGAACCCCGAGTCGTTCTCGCACGGCACGTCCGCGCAGCGCGTGAAGTGGTTCTCGCAGGGCTACCAGACCGGCGACTACCAGCAGTGCAACACCTTCGTCGGCACCGTCTGACGCACGTGCTCGAAACGCTGATCCGCTGGGCCGCGTTCGTCGGCGGGTGGCTGCTCGTCGCCGGGCCGCTCATCCAGGCCCGGCTCGAACTCGAGGCCGAGGCCGCCGAGCTCAGCGAGATCCAGTCGCTGCTCAAGGCGACTCTGCCGCCCTCGCGGCTGTCCGGCTGGTGGTGGCTGCTGCCGCCCGTCGCGCTGTACCTCACGCGGCGGCGTCAGGCGTCCTACATCGCGTCACTGAACGAGAACCTCACGCCGGAGCAGAGCCACGGCCTGTGGCACTTCTTCTCGGTCGCGCGGGCGTGGATGATCGTGGCCTCGGGCGCCTTCCTCATCGCCGTCAAGGAGACCTACGAGCTGGCGCACCACCATCACTGGGCCGCACCGGCGTTCTGGGGACTGTGCGTGGTCGGCATCGTCGGCATCAACGGCGCGAACGCGGCGACCTGGAGGAAGCCGGGCAGCACCGCCGCGTGACCCCACGCCGACCGTCGCGCACATAGGGTGGGCGCATGGCTGAATCCACCCCTGCGGGCACCCCGATCGACGCACTGGCGGACCGTCTGGCCCTGCGACTCGCGGCGGCCGACCCGATCGAGGCCACCGCGGTCGGGATCACCGACTTCGACGACCGCCTCACCGACTTCTCCCCCGCCGGCGTCGCCGCCCGCGCCGCGGTGGCCCGCGAGACTCTCGCGGAGCTCGCCGGGCTCGTCCCCGAGAACGACGCGGATCGGGTGACCGCGGCCGCGCTCCGCGAGCGGCTCGGCGTGGTGGTCGAGATCGCCGACGCGGGCCACGACGTCGGCGATCTCAACGTGATCGCCTCGCCCCTGCAGGCGATCCGGGACGTCTTCGACCTCATGCCCGACGGTGACCCGCGGCTCGCGGCCCGGCTCGCGGCCGTCCCGTCGGCGGTCGAGTCGGCGATCTCCGGCCTGCGTGCCCGCCTCGCCGACGGATCCTGGCCCTTCCCCGAGCTACAGGTCCGCGAGGTGCTCGCGCAGGCCCGGGAGGCCGGCAACCAGGTCGCCGCGAACGCGGAGCGCCTCGCCGCCCCGGCACCGTCGGGACTGACCGACGCGATCCGGGCGGCCTTCGCCCGGTTCGCGGAGGTCCTCGAGACCGAGATCGCGCCGTCCGCGGTCCCCGTGGACCGGCCCGGCGGCCTCGGCGTGGGGCGGGATGCCTACCCGCTGTACTCGCGCCTGTTCCTCGGCACCGAGGTGGACCTCGAGGACACCTATACGTGGGGGCAGGACCTGCTCGCGGCGATCGTCGCGGAACAGCGGGAGGTCGCGGGCAGGCTCTACCCCGGCGCGACGGTCGCGGAGACCCTCGCGCGGCTCGACTCCGAACCGCGGTACGCGTTGCACGGCACGGACGCGCTCCGGGAGTGGATGCAGCGCACCTCGGACGCGTCCGTGGCGGCGCTCGCGGGCACCCACTTCGACATCCCCGCCGAGCTGCACCACCTCGATTGCCGGATCGCGCCGAGCAGCAGCGGCGGCATCTACTACACCGGCCCGTCCGCGGACCTGACCCGGCCGGGCGCGATGTGGTGGTCGGTTCCCAAGGGCGTCACCGAGTTCCACACCTGGCAGGAGAAGACCACCGTCTATCACGAGGGCGTGCCGGGCCACCATCTGCAGATCGGGCAGGCCGTGATCGCGCCGCTCAACCGGTGGCGCAAGCTCTACTCGTTCACCTCCGGACACGGCGAGGGCTGGGCCCTGTACGCGGAGCGTCTCATGCGCGACCTGGGGTTCCTCGACGACGACGGCGACCTCATGGGCATGCTCGATTCGCAGCGGCTGCGGGCGGCACGGGTGGTCCTGGACATCGGTGTGCACTGCGGCTTCGAGGCACCGTCGGAGGTCGGCGGAGGCGACTGGACCTACGAGAAGGGCTGGGCGTTCCTGCGCTCGCACGTCGCGATGGCCGACGAGCAACTCCGCTTCGAGTACCACCGCTACCTGGGGTGGCCCGGGCAGGCACCGTCGTACTCGGTGGGCCAGCGGGTGTGGGAGCAGACCCGGGACGCGTACCTCGCCGCGCACCCGGGATCGACGCTCAAGAACTTCCACCGCGACGCCCTCGCCCTCGGCGGCATGGGCCTGGACACCCTCCGCGCCGCGATCGTGTGACGCGCGCAGCCAGCTACGCACAGCACCCGATTTCTCCTCTTTAAATATTTAAGACCCAAGATCCTCCTGTGCACTCTTCCTCTACACTGAGCTCATGCAGTGGTCGGCCGAGCACCTTCAGGAACTCCTCGGTGAGCTCAGGAATCGCGGCGGCGACCGCTCCGAGGTCGAGGTAAAGCGGGGCGCGGGCGGTTGCCCGCGGATGCCGGAGACGATCTGCGCTTTCGCCAACATGCCCAGTGGCGGAATGATCCTCGTCGGTATCGACGAGGGTGCGGGATTCGCGGCGACAGGTGTACCTGATGTTGCACTGATCGAACAAGGACTCGCCGCACAGGCGCGCAACGCGGTCGTGCCACCCGCTCACATCGAGTTCGAGCACGCGATCATTGATGATCGTGACGTCGTCGTGGCGACAATCGCGGGGCTCCCCATCTCCGACCGCCCGTGCAGGACGAGGAAGGGTGGGCACGCGTATCTCCGGCAGGCCGACGGGGACTACCGCATGTCGGATCAAGAGATTGCCCAACTCATCGCGCAACGAACACGACCGCGGTACGACGCCTCAGCGGTGCCCAACACCTCCGCCGCCGATCTCGATCCAAGGCTCGTTGCCCAGTTCGTTGCTGAGGCCAGGCAGTCCTCGCGCCGATTGGCGGACTCCCCCGACGAAACGATCCTTCGGCGCCGGGGCGTCCTCGCCACGGGAACCGACAAGCTCTCCGTCGCCGGCCTCTACGCCCTCGGTCAGTACCCGCAGCAGTATTTTCCCTCCCTATCGATCACAGCAGCAGTGGAACTGTCGGACAGCGCGGACGGGCGCACCGCGGACCTCGCCCACCTCGACGGCCCAGTGCCTGATCTGCTTGAGCAAGCGATGCAGTGGGTGAGCCGCAACACCAGGCGGGTGATTCGGTACGGCGGCGACGGTCACGGAATCGACGAGGACGAGATCCCGATGGTTGCGGTGCGCGAGTTGATCGCCAACGCCCTAGTCCACC
This sequence comes from Tsukamurella sp. NPDC003166, assembly GCF_040611135.1. Taxonomy (NCBI): domain Bacteria; kingdom Bacillati; phylum Actinomycetota; class Actinomycetes; order Mycobacteriales; family Tsukamurellaceae; genus Tsukamurella; species Tsukamurella sp. NPDC003166. The sequence goes on along the minus strand of NZ_JBEXNL010000011.1, from coordinate 109,197 downwards.
GCGACCTCGGCCCGCACACGATCGGCAAGCGCGTGGAGATCCGTCTCCGCGACGACCTTCTCGTGATCGCCAACCCGGGCGGACTTTGGGGCGTCACCACAGATCAGTTGGGCACTCCCGCAGGAAAATCCGCGGTGAACGAATTCCTCTACGACATTTGCAAGACAACACGCACCCTCAACGGGAAACGGGTCATCGAAGGAGAGGGCGGCGGAATCCGAGAGGCACGCGTCGTCCTTCGCGCAGCAGGCATGCCGGCGCCGATCTTTCGCGACGGCGCCGTCCGGTTCACCGCCATCCTCTCCCGCCATTCATTGCTCTCGACCGAAGACTTGGAGTGGCTGAGCACCCTCACCGGCGCTTCCACCCTGTCCGACATGCAGCGCGAGATTCTCGCCTCCATGCGCGGTGGACAGGAGTGGACGAACTCATTGGTGCGCCGGGAGTTCACTCCGATCGACTCGATCGATGCCCGCGCCGTCCTTCAAGGGCTCGTTTCCGCGGGACTCGCCATCACCGCTGGCGATCGCGGCGCGACCACCTACTCGTTGGCGCCAGCACTGAACGTCGACGCCGAACGCACCGTTCCGATAGTGGAGGTGACGCCGGCCGATGACACAGTTCGAAGAGCCGAAGCAGGGAAGCTCAGCATCGGCGAGATCGCTGCGATCACCCGCAACGGACGAATCATCTGGGACGCCCTGGCTGAGCCGGCCTCGCTCGACTCCGTCGTCGGGAAGACCGGCCTGACGCCATCGCAAGCCTCCTTCGCCCTGCGAAAACTCGCGGCTGCGGGTGCCGTCGTCATCGACGGAGGCCCTGGCAGCCGCGGGACAACCTATTCCCGACAGACTTGACCTGCGGACACCCCCTCAGCAGTCGTGCTGAGTTCGCCGCACCACCGATCTCAGCGGGGCACGAGCACCGGCAGCACGGCTGTGCGGATCCGGACGGTGACGGGCAGCTCCTGCAGGTAGTCACCGTCGGCGTGGACGGGGATCGGGCGGTCGGCGGACACGGTGACCTCCTGACCGCTGAAGGTGAGCACCTCGGCCCGCGCGACGTGCGCGCCGGTCTTCGCCTCACCCATCGCGCCGAGGAGCCGCACCAGGTTCGCGGCACCGTCGACCGCGAGCACCTCGATCCGCCCGTTGTCCGCCGCGGCAGCGGGAACCATGTGCAACCCGCTGCCGTACCAGCCCGAGTTCGCCACGACCACCATGTGCACCGGACCGGAGAAGACGGCACCGTCGACCTCGATCCGGAAATCCGCGGGCCTCCAGCGCAGGGCGGCGATCGCGGGGGCGAGCCGGTAGGCGAGCGGCCCCATCCAGCGCAAGCGGTTGATCAGTTCGGTGGCCACCGAATCGAGGCCCACGTAGACATTGCCGACGGCGATCTCGTCGCCGATCGTGAGCACGTCCAGATCGCGCCGGAGGCCGTCGCAGAGCACGTCGGCGATGGCCGCCGGGTCGTCGGGAAGCCGTAGGTGGCGGGCCATGTCGTTGCCGCGGCCGGCCGTCACGATGCCCATCGGCGCGCCGGGGACGCGGAGCACCCCGGCCGCGACCTCGCGGATCTGACCGTCGCCGCCGACCGCGACCGTCAGCGCGCCCGACGCGGCGGCCCGCTCGGCGAGCCGGCGGGCGTCCGCCCCCGACCCGGACTCCTCGACGCGCGTCGTGACGTCCCGGCGGGCCAGTTCCTCCGCGACCGCCGCCCAGCGGGTCCGGGCGACCCCACCGCCCGAGATCGGGTTGAGGACCGCGATGACATCGGCGCCGGTCACGGGAGCAGGATCCCCGGGTTGAGGACGCCCTGCGGGTCGAGTGCGGCCTTGACGGCGCGGAGCGCGGTCACCTGGACCTCGCCGATCTCCTCGAGGTAGGTCGACCGGTGGTCGGTGCCGACGGCGTGGTGGTGCGTGATCGAGGCGCCGGCCGCGCGGATCGCTGCGTTCGCCGCAGCCTTGGCGGCGCCCCACTGCACGAGTGGATCCGCCAGCGCCTTCGAGATCACCGTGAAGTACAGCGACGCACCGGTCGGGTAGACGTGCGAGATGTGGCACATCACCACGGCGGGCGTGCCCTGCTCGCCGAGCGCCCCGGTGATCGCGGCCGTGACGTCGGCCTTGAGCCGTTCGACGTTCGACCAGAAGGTGACCGTCTCGAGCGTCTCGACCAGCGCCCCGGCGTCGAGGAGCGGATCCCGCAGGTACGGGCCCCGGAACCGGCCGACGCGCCAGGCCTCCCCCGGCTCCTCGCCGAGGAACCCGCCGCCGAGCTCGGCGAGCCGCGCGGAGACGTAGCCGTCGCGGCAGTCGACGTCGGGCTCGTCGCCCTCGAAGCCGACGATCATCATGACGCCGCCGGCGGCCGCCGTGCCCGCGGCGCTGGGGTCGGCCAGGTTGAGCGCGGTCTCCACCTCGTCGGACAGGCGCAGCACCGTCGGGCGGACCGATCCCTGGGCGAGCACCCGCATGGCGTGCGCCCCCGCCGCGAAGTCCGCGAAGTGCCAGCCGTAGAAGCGGCGCACCGTCGGGACCGGGTGCACGCGGACGCGCACGGCCGTGACCACGCCGAACGCGCCCTCCGAACCGAGGAAGAGCTGCCGCAGGTCGGGGCCCGCGGCCGACTTCGGCGCGGTCCCGATCTCGGCGACGCCCTGCGGGGTCGCGACGGTGAGCCCCACGACCATCTCGTCGAACCGGCCGTAGCCGATCGAGGACTGCCCGGCGGAGCGGGTGACGGCGCAGCCGCCGACGGTCGCGCCCTCGTAGGACTGCGGGAAATGACCCAGCTCGTAGCCCTGCTCGGCGAGCAGCCGCTCGGCCTCGGGCAGGCGGGTCCCGGCGGCCAGCGTCGCGACCTGCGAGACGACGTCGAGCGCGATCAGACCCGTCAGCGCGCGCAGGTCCAGGGCCACGACCGGGCGGGAACGCTCGGGCGCGAGGCCACCGGTCACCGACGTACCGCCCGCGAACGGGCTCAGCGTCAGGGCCTTCGCCGCGCACACGGCCAGCACCTCGGCGACCTGCTCGGCGGTCGACGGCGTGACCACGGCGTCCGGCGCGTCGGAGGTGTCGCCGGCTCGGAACTTCAGCAGGTCCGGCGTGGAGAAGCCGCGCAGGTGCGCGAGCCGGGTAGCGTCGTCGGTGGCGACCGTCACACCCGTCTTCTGCAGGGCCGCGAGGGCCCGGCCGGAGACGCGCGACGGCATCAGGAAGGGCTGCTCGGGCTCCCCGGGACCGCCCTCGATGCCGAGCATCGTGAGCGCGCCGAGTACCGACTCGGACAGGTGCATCGGGGCGCTGGGGTCGCCCCAGCGACCGGGCTCGAAGGCGACGACGGGCAGATCCACCTCGGACGATGTCATGATACATTTGTACACATGGTGTCGCAGGATCTCAATTCCAGGGGTGCAACCGCACGGGGCCCCGCCAACGCCGTCGACGACGAGACGATCCTCGACGCGGCGCGCGATCTCATGTCCACCATCGGGATCCGCCGCACCACCATGGCCGATGTCGCGCGCACCGCGCAGGTCTCCCGCGCCACGCTGTACCGCCGCTACCCGAACGTGCAGGCCCTCGCCGCGGCAGTCACGACGCGCGAGTTCGTCGCGGCGCTGACCACCGTCGGGCTGTTCGACGGTGCCACGGGTCGCGAGACCATCGCCCGCACCGTCGCCCACGTGACCTCCGCGGCCCGGTCGCACCCGCTGCTGCGCCGGATCGTCGAGCTCGATCCCGAGTTCCTCATGCCGTACCTGCTGCACCGCACCGGCCGCACGTCCCGTGCCCAGCTCGAGGCGTTGACCAGCGGGATCGCCGCAGGCCAGGCCGATGGGAGCATCCGCGACGGCGCCCCGGAAGAGCACGCCGCGGTCGTCCTGCAGCTGGCGTGGTCCTCGGCGCTCACCGGACCGGTGTTCACCGAGTCCGCCGACCTGCTCGACGCGCAGCTGTTCGATCTCATCGAGAGGTACCTGCGCCCGTGACCACCGAGCCGCTCGCGCACGTCGCGCCCGCTTCCCGCCTCTCCGCAGCCCGACGGTCCGCCGATCTCGCCGCGGTCACCGCCGATCCGTCCGTCGATCTGCTGGTGATCGGCGGCGGCGTCACCGGGACCGGGGTCGCCCTCGACGCCGCCAGCCGCGGCCTGCGCGTAGCCCTCGTGGAGAAGCACGACCTCGCCTTCGGCACCAGCCGCTGGTCCAGCAAGCTCGTGCACGGCGGCCTGCGCTACCTCGCGTCCGGCGCCGTCGGCATCGCGTACGAGAGCGCCGTCGAGCGCGACGCGCTGATCCGCGTGATCGCGCCGCACCTGACCCGCCCCCTGCCGCAGGTCGTGCCCCTCCTCGACGACGTCTCCCGCAGGGACGCCGCGCTGACCCGCGTCGGCTTCCTCGCCGGCGACGCGCTGCGGATCGCGGCCCGCACCCCCGGGTCCGAGCTCGCCCGGTCCCGGCGCATCTCCCCCGCCGAGGTGATCGCGATGGCACCCACCGTGAAACGGACGGGATTGCGCGGCGGCCTGCTGAACTGGGACGGCCAGCTCACCGACGACGCGCGACTGACCGTGGGCATCGCCCGCACCGCGGCGGCGCACGGCGCGACGATCCTCACGCACTGCGCCGCGTCGCAGGTCACGGGCACCTCGGCGACGGTGACCGACGAGGTGTCCGGCCACTCCTTCACGCTCCGCGCCAAGGCCGTCGTCAATGCGACCGGAGTCTGGTCCGGCACCGTCGACAGCGCGGTCGTCCTGCGGCCCAGTCGCGGCACGCACCTGGTGTTCCGGCAGGAGAGCTTCGGCGGACTCACCGCCGGCCTGACGGTGCCCGTCCCCGGCTCGTTCGGCCGGTACGTCTTCGCCCTGCCGCAGCCCGATGGGCGCGTGTACGTGGGTCTCACGGACGAGGAGGCCGACGGTCCGCTTCCCGACGTCCCGACGCCGTCGGACGACGAGATCGATTTCCTGCTCGCGACCGTGAGCCTCGCGCTGGGGACCCCGCTGACCCGGGACGACATCGTCGGGGCGTTCGCCGGCCTGCGTCCGCTCCTCGACTCGGGCGCGGGGCGGACGGCGGACGTCTCCCGCAAGCACGCGGTGCTCACCCGGGACGACGGTCTCGTGACCGTGGTCGGCGGCAAGCTCACCACGTACCGGCGGATGGCGGAGGACGCCGTCGACGCCGCGCTCGCCGCGTCCGGCCTGTCCGCCGGTCCGTGCAGCACGCGGACCCTACCGCTCGTCGGCGCGGCCCCACGGGAGAACCTGCGACGCATCGACGCGCCAGAGCGGCTCGTCCGCGCCTACGGCACCGAGGCGCCGGCCGTCGTCGCGCTCGGCGAGGCCGACCCCGAGCTGGCTCTTCCGGTGGCGGACGGCACGGAGGTCACGGGCGCAGAGCTCGTGTTCGGCGCGCTCGCCGAGGGGGCGGTCACCGCCGCCGACCTGCTCGAACGACGCACGCGCCTCTCGCTGATCCCCTCCGTCGCCGAGGCGGCCGGGGACGCCGCGAGATCCGCCCTCGACCGTCAATGACGGTGCGCCGGCACGTTCCACGCCGGTAGCCGGTCCGGGTAGTCCACCCACGCCGCCGGACCTTCGGCCACCTCGTCGTCGGTGAGCAGCGCGCGATCGAGCAGCCCGTGCATCTTCGCGGCGTCGAGCCGGACGCCGATGAACACCAACTCCTGCTGTGGCGCACCGTCGACCTGAGACCAGTAGGCGGCGGGCTCGATGGTGAGGTTCGGGCCGGCCTGCGACCAGACCCCGACGAGGTCGGGTCGGCTCGCGATCCAGCAGAACCCCTTGCTGCGCAGGACCGCCCGAACCTCGGCCAGGGACTCGAGGAGCCGCTGCGGATGGAAGGGGCGATCCGCGCGGTAGGTCGTCGACGAGATCCCGTACTCCTCGGTCTCGGGGACGTGGCCGCCGATCACCTCGTCGTCCCAGCCCGCGACCGATGCCGCGGCGTCGTGGTCGAACAGGCCGGTCCCGATCACCTCGGCGATCGCGATCTCGCCCTGCGGCAGCGGACTGACGCGGGCACGCGGATTGAGCCTGCGCACCGCGGCCTCGACGGCTCCCCCCGCGGCCGCGGACACCAGGTCGAGCTTGCTCAGCAGCACCACGTCGGCGAATTCGACCTGGTCGATGAGCAGGTCGGCGATGGACCGCTCGTCGCCGGGTGCGGCGCCGAGCCCGCGGCGCGCGAGGCTCTGTCCCCGCGCGATCTCGCCGAGGAAGGTGCTGGCGTCGACGACGGTGACCATGGTGTCGAGGGCGGCGATGTCGCCGAGGCGGCTGCCGTCGTCGAAGGTCCAGTCGAAGGTCGCCGCGACGGGCATGGGCTCGGAGATGCCGGTGGACTCGATCACCAGGTGGTCGAAGCGCGGCGCACCGTCGGGGGTGCGCTGCCGCGCGATCGCGCCGACGGCATCGACGAGGTCCTCACGGAGGGTGCAGCAGATGCAGCCGTTGCTGAGCTCGACGAGTTTCTCCTCGGTGCGGTCGAAGCCGCCGAGCCCGACCAGGGAGGCGTCGACGTTCACCTCGCTCATGTCGTTGACGATGACCGCGATGCGGCGGCCCTCGCGATTGGCGAGCAGGTGATTGAGGAGCGTGGTCTTTCCGGCGCCGAGGAATCCGGACAAGACGGTGACGGGGAGCGGGGTGATCGGTTCCATGCCACTAATAGTAATTGTTTTCATTAGCGGTGTGACGGCAGGTTACCAGCCCGCTTCGTCGCCCGGTCGATTCCGTCGTTCGTGCGACACTCGGATTGTGTCCGAAACGGACACACCGTCCGACTCGGACGAAATCCGAGAGCCTGTCTACAGACCGCACGTGGCTCACCACGAAGACGTCATCAGAACAGCGACTCCTGCAGGTCCGGGGCGGCGGCGCCGTCGACCCTGCGGGGCCGCGGGGGCGGCGCGGCGTACGGATCCTCCTGCCGGACGAGTCCGTGCTCTTCGAGCATCGGCGCGACCCGATCGCGCAGGTGCGCCCGATACTCCGCCGACACCCGCCCGGTGGATCCGTAGAGCTGGCGGTAGCGCCTCACGAGCATCGGATGATTCTCGGACAGCCAGCCCAGGAACCACTCCCGGTAGCGGCCCGTGAGGTTCAACGCCATGACCGAGGCGGTGCTCGCGCCCGCCTCCGCGAGGGCGCCGAACAGCGCACGCAGCGACGCCGTGTCGTCCGTGAGGTAGGGCACGACCGGCGCGACCATGACGTGACAGTCGAAGCCGGCGTCCGCGACCGCACGGATCAGGTCGAGCCGCGCCACGGGCTTCGGCGCACCGGGCTCGAGCGAGGACTGCAGAGCCGGATCCAGCAGCGCCAGCGACACCGACAGTTGCACCGGCACGGTGGTGGCGGCGGTGACCAGCAGCGGCAGGTCGCGCCGCAGCAGCGTGCCCTTGGTGAGGATCGAGATCGGCGATCCCGCGCCCGCGAGCGCCCCGATCACGCCCGGCATCAGCCGGTACCGCCCCTCCGCCCGCTGGTACGGATCGGTGTTCGTCCCGAGCGCCACCGGATCGCCGCGCCACGAAGCCCGGCGGAGCTCCTTCTTGAGCACCGACACCAGATTGGTCTTGACGACGATCTGGCTGTCGAAGTCACCACCCGCGTCGAACTCGAGGTACTCGTGGCTCGAGCGCGCGAAACAGTACGTGCACGCATGGGTGCATCCGCGGTACGGGTTGATCGTCCAGGTGAAGGGCATCGCCGAGGACTCGGGGAGCTTGTTCAGCGCGCTCTTGCACAGCACCTCGTGGAAGGTGATGCCCTCGAACTCCGGCGCCCGGACCGTGCGCCCCACACCTTCGAGGCCGGGCAGCGCACGCACGCCCGAGCCGGCATCACTGAGCAGCTGACCATCCCATCGCACACCGCTATTCGAACATTTCGTTCGAGTGCAGTCAAGCTTTCGAACAACGCGTGTCTACCACAGCGGCCGGGCGATCTCGTCGACCTCGTCGGCCGTGAAGACGAGCTCCTCGGCGCCGCCGACCTCGCGCGCGATCCCCGCGGCGCGGAACAGCGGCCGGTCCCGCATCGGCGTCGACGAGGCCTGCGCCCGTGACTGTTCCGCGAGCACCCGGCCGATGTCGCGCACCTCCGCCCGGCGGTTGCGGTCCAGCGCCTCCGCCAGCCGGCGTGTACCCAGCATCGGCAGCTCGCGGCCGCGGACCCGCCCGCGCCCCGGGCCCTCGTACAGGGCGATCGGGAGGCGCACCGTCGTCCGGTCCTGGCGGATGCGCAACGACACCTGCGCGAGCCGCGCCACCTCGGCCACGAGGTCCACCTCGTCGGCGTCCATCAGGTTCACGCGCTGCGTGCGCAACGTCCGACGCGTGAGCACGCGGTGGTCGAGCACCACCCGGCGCCGCGCGACCCCCAGGTAACCACCCAGGCCCGGCGCCGCACCCGTGATCAGGACGAGCGTGCCCCACATGGGCCCGGCGAGCACCGCGACGATCACGCCCACGAGGACGGTCACCGCGAGCCCGGCGGCGAGTGCGCGCCGGACCTTGGGCAGCACCACCCGCGGCGGGATGAGGTCCACGTCGACGGCGTCCTCCGCGCTCAGCTCCCGCGGATCGCGGGCGCCGGGCTCGGCAGGACTCGAGGACATGGGCGTGCTACCCGGAACTCTCAGGGCTCTCGGCGCGCTCGGCGCTCTCGGTCACGATCACGTCCACGACGGTATCGATCGGCACGGCCCGCTGCTCGCCCTTCGCCAGATCCTTGAGCATCACGACGCCCTGGTCGAGCTCGGAATCGCCCAGGATCAGGGCGAAACGGGCACCCGACCGGTCCGCCGCCTTCATCGCGCCCTTCATGGCACGGTTGCCGTACGCCATGTCCGACCGCACTCCGGCGGCCCGCAAGCGTCCCAGTAGCGGCACCATCGCATCGCGCGCCGCGTCGCCGAGCGGGACGCCGAAGGCCGTGACCCGCGGCGCCGACGGTGCGCGCTTGCCCTCCGCGGCGAGCGCCAGGAGCGTGCGGTCCACGCCGAGCCCGAAGCCCACTCCCGTCACGCCCTCGCGGCCGCCCAACTGTTCGACGAGGCCGTCGTACCGGCCGCCGCCGCCGATGCCGGACTGCGCACCCAGGCCGTCGTGGACGAACTCGAAGCAGGTCTTGGTGTAGTAGTCGAGGCCGCGCACGAGGCGCGGATTCACGACGTAGGGCACGCCCAGCGCGTCGAGGTAGCCGAGCACCTTCTCGAAGTGCTCGCGGGCGTCGTCGGACAGCGAGTCGACCATGAGTGGCGCGTCGGCCGTCATCGCCTTGACCTCGGGGCGCTTGTCGTCGAGCACGCGCAGCGGGTTGATCTCCGCGCGCCGCCGCGTCTCCTCGTCCAGGTCGAGCGCGAACAGGAACTCCTGCAGCTTCTCCCGGTACTGCGGCCGGCACGTGGCGTCGCCGAGGCTCGAGATCTCCAGGCGGAAGCCGTCGAGCCCGACGCTGCGGTAGGCGCGGTCGGCGACCGCGATCACCTCGGCGTCCAGCGCCGGATCGTCCACGCCGATGGCCTCGATCCCCACCTGCTGCAGCTGCCGGTAGCGGCCCTCCTGGGGTCGCTCGTAGCGGAAGAACGGTCCCGCGTAGGCGGCCTTGACCGGTAGTTGGCCACGGTCGAGGCCGTGCTGCAGGACGGCGCGCACGACGCCCGCCGTGCCCTCGGGGCGCAGCGTGACCGACCGCTCGCCGCGGTCGGCGAAGGTGTACATCTCCTTCGCCACCACATCGGTCGACTCGCCGACACCGCGCGCGAAGAGCGTCGTGTCCTCGAAGATCGGCAGCTCGATGTAGCCGTAGCCCGCCTCGGCCGTCGCGGTCAGCAGAGCACCGCGCACCGCCAGGAAGTCGGCGGAGCTGTTCTTCTCCCCCGACGGCACCGGGATGTAATCAGGAATGCCCTTGGGAGCCTGGAAGCTACCGGCGCTCACAGTCCGTATCGTCCTTTCCGCTCACCCCGCGCAGCGGACGGTGAGGCGTCATTGCTCAAGCCGGCGAGGAACGGGTTCGACGCCCGCTCCCGTCCGATGGTGGTGGCCGGGCCGTGCCCGGGCAGGACGACGGTGTCGTCCCGCAGGGGCAGCAGCTTCTCGGCGATCGAGTGCAGGAGGCGCTCGTGGCTGCCGCCCGGGAGATCGGTGCGCCCGATGGAGCCCTGGAAGAGCACGTCACCGTCGAACGCGACGGTGACCGTCTCCCCCTCGACGGGGGCGCCGTCACCGTCGACCGCGGGAGCGGCGACGGTGAAGACGATCGAGCCCGGGGAATGGCCCGGCGCGTGGTCGACGCCGAACGTGATCCCGGCGAGTTCGACGGGCTCGCCGTCGACGAGCTCGATGACCTTCTGCGGCTCGACGAAGACCTGGTCGCCGATCATCGCGCCGAGGGCGGCTCCGATCCCGACGGCGGGGTCGGCGAGCATCGGCCGGTCGCCGTCGTGGATGTGCACGGGGATCCCGTACTCGTCCGCGAAGGGCTGCGCCGTCCACGTGTGATCGAGATGACCGTGCGTGAGCAGCACCGCGACCGGGTTCAGCCGGTGCTCCGCAAGGAGCTGCTTGAGGGGCTCGACGGCGTCCTGACCGGGGTCGATGACGACGGCGTCGGAGTCCGGACCGGCCGCGACGACGTAGCAGTTGGTCTGGAACACCCCCGCGGGGAATCCGGTGATCAGCATCCGCCCATTGTGGCACCAGACCCGGTGGCGGCGTCCATCAGGTTTAACTGGCAGACTTGGCGATCAGTTGTGCCCGCCGGATGTCGGTAATGAGGAGGTCGTCACACCGTGCCGAGCAATGAGGAACGCCGTCAGGCAGCGCGCGAGAAGCTCGCGAAGCAGAACGAGCGGCGTGAAGCAGACGCGCGCAAGCGCAAGATCAAGGCCGGTGCGATCGCCGGCGTGGTCGTGGTCGCGCTCGTCGCAGCGGGTTGCTACATCTGGCTGCCGCAGGGTCCGCGCGCTCCCCTGCGCGTGGCGGCCGAGAACAAGTTCAAGTCGGAGCATGTCAGCTGTGACTTCCAGGATCGCGATCCCGTCGCCGACACGCACAAGAACCTCCCTGCGCAGAAGCAGCAGATCGCGGCGCGGCGCACGCAGGTGACCGACGCGCAGAAGCAGCTCGCCACCATGACCGGCGATCAGAAGACCGCCGGCGAGGCGCAGATCAAGGCGTTCTCGGAGCAGACCGACAAGCTCGAGCGCCAGATCGCCCGCACCGAGAAGGCGCTGCCCGCGATCGACAAGCTGACCGCGCGCAACAAGACCGTCAGCAAGCCGAGCGGCACCGATGTGCCGAACTCCGGCACCCTGACCGGCACGTTGACCACCAACTCCGGTCCGATCGGATTCGAGCTCGACCGCTCGAAGGCGCCGTGCAACGTGGAGACCTTCGCCACGCTGATCGCGGCCAAGTACTTCGACAACACCCCGTGCGTGCGCGAGACCGGCGGCTCGCCGACCGCCACCAGTGGGCTGTACGTGCTGCAGTGCGGCGATCCCTCGGGCACCGGCGTCGGCGGTCCGGGGTGGACCTCGCCCGACGAGAACCCCTCGTTCCTCAAGGTCGCATCGCCCGCGAACCCCATGACGGGCGGCACGGGCACGTCGATCTACCCGGCGGGGACGATCGCTGTCGCGAACGCCAACCAGCAGGCGGATCCCCAGTCCGGATCGGCCGGCGTGTCGAACACCGGCGCCAGCCAGTTCTTCCTCGTCTACAAGGACTCGACGCTGCCGCCCAACTACGCCGTCATCGGCAAGATGGACGACGCCGGTCTCACCCTGCTCAAGCAGATCGCCGCCAAGGGCATCGCACCCAACGACGGTGAGCCGGCCGCGACCCCCGCCGCGCCGGTGACCGACGGCAAGCCCAAGGAGCCGGTGACCATCACCAGCATGGCGCTCGCCTCCTGACATGACGGAGCGGCCGCCAGGGCCCGCCGACCCGTTGGCCACGATCGGCGGTTACACCGTCCTGCGCCGGCTGGGTGCGGGTGGCATGGGCGAGGTGTACCTCGTCCAGCACCCGCGCCTGCCGCGGCAGGACGCCCTCAAGCTGCTCGCCGGCGGGGTCGTCGGCGACGCGGACGCCAAGGCCCGCTTCCTCCGGGAGGCCGACGTCCTCTCCGGGCTCAGCCACCCGAACATCGTCCACCTCTACGACCGGGGCGAGGACGACGGCAGGCTGTGGCTCACGATGGAGTACATCGACGGGGCCGACGCCGCACGACTGCTCCGCGAACACGGGCCCATGCCCGTCGACCTCGCTCTCCGGGTGGTCGACGGGGTGGGATCGGCCCTCGACTACGGGCACCGCATGCGCGGGGTCACCCACCGGGACGTCAAGCCCGCCAACATCCTGATCGGTTTCGAGGACGGCGCGCCCGCGTCGGTGAAGCTCACCGACTTCGGCATCGCCAAGGCGCTCGAGGACGCGGTCCGTGTCACCTCCACCGGGCTGACCATCGGCACCATGTCCTACCTCGCCCCGGAGGCGATCGAGGGCGGCACCGTCGACCACCGGTCCGATCAGTACTCGTTGGCCTGCACGGCTTTCGAGCTGCTCTCCGGCACCGGGCCGTATCCGCGCGAGTCGGCGCGGGCCGTGGCCGCCGCGCATTTGACCGCTCCGGTGCCGCTGCTCTCCGAGCGCGCCCCGCACCTCGGGCGGGCCGCGGACGCCGTCGTCGCGCGGGCGCTCGCCAAAGAGCCTGGCGACCGCTATCCCGACAACGCCGAATTCGTCGCCGACTTGCGCGCCGCACTCGCGTCCGCTCCCCGGCACGCGCCCGTTCCGCCGACGACGCCCCCTCCCGCGGCACCCACCGCGCCCGCGTTCCAGTACGCGCCCACGCACGTTCCCGCCGCGTCTGCGGCTCCGCGGGCGGCTGTTCCCACGGCGGCCGGTCCGGCGGGCGCGAGAAGATCGCGCCGGGGCCTGCTCATCGGCGGCGCGGTCGCGGCGACCGTCCTCATCGCCGCCGGCGTGGCGGGAGCGGTGGTCCTCTCCCGGGACGAGCGCCCATCGGTCGCCGCCGGCGCGTCGAACCCCGCCGGCTCGACGGTGGCCTGCGACTTCGCCGACAGCCCCGACCAGGCCGGTGCCGCGCGCACCGCCATCGCGAGCTCCAGAGCGCAGATCGACAAGCTGAAGGCCACACTGAACGGGCTGTCCGCCGCCGATCGAAGCGCCCTGCAGGCGCAGATCGACTCGGCCGAGCAACAGAACGTCGCCATGGAGAAGGCGCTTCCCGCGCTCGAGACTCTCACGGCGAAGAACAAGACCATCGGCAAGCCCAGCGGAACCGCGGTACCGAGCACCGGCTCGCTGTTCGGGTCGATCACCACGAGCGCGGGCACCCTGTCGATCGAGCTCGACCGCGCGAAGGCGCCGTGCAACGTCCGGACCTTCGAGACGCTGATCGCCGCGCGGTTCTTCGACGGCACGACCTGCCACCGCGAGACCGACGCACCGTCGGCCTCCGGGACCGGTGGCCTCTACGTGCTGCAATGCGGCGACCCGTCGGCCTCCGGGCTGGGCGGCGCGGGCTGGACCTCCCCCGACGAGAAGCCCACCTTCCTCACTGCGGCCGCCGGCGCGACGGGTTCGGCCGCGACCGAACCGGCGGTGATCTACCCGGCGGGCACGATCGCCGTCGCCAACGCGAACGGCGCCTCCGGCCACGACACGGGATCGTCGCAGTTCTTCCTGGTGTACCGGGACAGCACGCTGCCGGCCACCTACAGCGTGATCGGGCGGACGAACAGCGGCGGGATCGCGACACTCCTGGACATCGCGAAGAAGGGCATCACCGCGAACGGCACCGTGCCCGCCTCCTCGACCGGGACCGTCACCGACGGCAAACCCACTGTCCCGGTGACCATCTCCACGATGGCGGTCTCGCCCTAGCCGCAGCCGGGCCGCACGGCGAGCAGTGCCGGAGGCGGGAGCCGGATCCGACCGCGTGCGTTCGTCACTGCGCCGAGGTCACCCGGTAGACGTCGTAGACGCCCTCGACGTTCCGCACCACGTTGAGCACGTGCCCGAGGTGCTTCGGGTCGCCCATCTCGAAGGTGAAGCGCGACACCGCGACCCGGTCGCGCGACGTGGTGACCGACGCGGAGAGGATGTTCACCTTCTCGTCGGCGAGTACCTTCGTCACGTCCGAGAGCAGACGGTGCCGGTCCAGCGCCTCCACCTGGATCGCCACGAGGAACACCGATGACGCGGACGGCGCCCACTTCACGTCGAGGAAGCGCTCCGGCTCCTTGCGCAGCTCCGCCACATTGGTGCAGTCGGTGCGATGCACGCTCACCCCGCCCCCTCGGGTGACGAAGCCGACGATCTCGTCGCCCGGCACCGGCGTGCAGCACTTGGCGAGCTTCGCGAGCACGCCCGGCTGCCCGGTGACCAGCACGCCCACGTCGGAGGCCGCCGTCGGTCCCGCGAAGGTCGACGGGGTGTTCCGCTCGGCCAGCTCCTCCGTGGCCTCCTCGATCCCGCCGAGCTGCTCGAGCATCCGCTGGACCACGGTGTGCGCGGAGACCTGGTGCTCGCCGACCGCCGTGTACAGCGCGGACACGTCCGCGTACCGCAGCTCCTTGGCGATGCCCGCCATCGACTCGGCGTTGGTGAGGCGCTGCAGCGGCAGGCCCGAGCGCCGCACCTCCTTGGCGATGGCGTCGCGGCCGTTCTCCAGGGCCTCCTCGCGGCGTTCCTTGGCGAACCACTGCCGGATCTTGGCCTTCGCCCGCGGGGAGACCACGAAGGTCTGCCAGTCGCGCGACGGTCCCGCGTTCTCGGCCTTGCTGGTGAACACCTCGACGACCTCGCCGTTCTCGAGCTTGCGCTCCAGCGCGACGAGGCGTCCGTTCACTCGGGCACCGATGCACCGGTGCCCCACCTCGGTGTGCACCGCGTAGGCGAAGTCGACCGGCGTCGACCCGGCCGGGAGGGTGATCACGTCGCCCTTCGGGGTGAAGACGAAGATCTCCTTGACCGCGAGGTCGTACCGGAGCGATTCGAGGAACTCCCCCGGGTCAGCCGCCTCCCGCTGCCAGTCGAGCAGCTGCCGCATCCACGCCATGTCGTCGACCTCGGCCAGGTCCGAGCCCTTCGCGCCGCCGGCGCCGCGTCCCTTCGTCTCCTTGTAGCGCCAGTGCGCGGCGATGCCGAATTCGGCGGTCCGATGCATCTCGCGGGTCCGGATCTGCACCTCCAGGGGTTTGCCCTCGGGCCCGATCACCGTGGTGTGCAGCGACTGGTACACGCCGTACCGCGGCTGGGCGATGTAGTCCTTGAACCGGCCCGCCATGGGCTGCCAGAGCGAATGCACCACGCCGACGGCGGCGTAGCAGTCCCGCACCTCGTCGCAGAGGATCCGCACGCCCACCAGGTCGTGGATGTCGTCGAAGTCGCGGCCCTTGACGATCATCTTCTGGTAGATCGACCAGTAGTGCTTGGGCCGTCCCTGCACATCGGCGACGATCCGCTGCGCGGTCAGGGCGCCGTTGATCTCCGCGCGGACGGCCGCCAGGTAGGTGTCCCTCGACGGTGCCCGGTCGGCCACGAGCCGCACGATCTCGTCGTACTTCTTGGGGTGGAGGATGGCGAACGCGAGGTCCTCGAGTTCCCACTTGACCGTGGCCATGCCGAGCCGGTGCGCGAGCGGGGCGATCACCTCGAGCGTCTCGCGGGCCTTGCGCGCCTGCTTCTCCGGCGGGAGGAAGCGCATGGTGCGCATGTTGTGCAGGCGGTCCGCGACCTTGATCACCAACACCCGCGGATCGCGGGCCATGGCGATGATCATCTTACGGATGGTCTCCGCCTCGGCGGCGTTGCCGAGGGCCACCTTGTCGAGCTTGGTGACCCCGTCCACGAGGTGCGCGACCTCGGAGCCGAAGTCCGCGGTAAGCTGATCGAGGCTGTAGCCGGTGTCCTCGACCGTGTCGTGCAGCAGCGCGGCGACGATGGTCGTGGTGTCCATACCCAGTTCGGCGAGGATCGTCGCGACCGCCAGCGGGTGCGTGATGTACGGGTCGCCCGACTTGCGCATCTGGTCCGCGTGCCGCTGCTCGGCCACGTCGTAGGCGCGTTCGATGAGCGCGACGTCCGCCTTCGGGTACACCTCGCGGTGCAGCGCGACCAGCGGCTCGAGCACCGGCCGAACGTGGTTGCGGGTCCCCGTCATCCTGCGGGCGAGGCGGGCGCGCACGCGGCGCGTGGTGGAACCCGTCGTCTCCGCGGCGGGCGGCCCGCCGGCGAGCCGCGCGGCCTCCGCGGTGGGAGTGCGCGCGGCGTCGGGTCCCTGAGACTGCAGCGACATGGTGCCTCCCCGTCGTCCTCGTCGTGAGTGGACTAGGGATTCAGCCTACCGAGATCGTGGACACCGCGATGGGCCCGCCGGGCAATTGGCCCAGCCGCGCCCGTCCGCCGAGCGCCTCGAGCTCCAGGACGACGGAGACCCGCTCGACGACCGCACCCGCGCGCCGTAGCAGGGCGACGGCCCCGGACACCGTGCCGCCGGTGGCGAGCACGTCGTCGACGATGAGGATCCGCTTGCCCTGCAACGCGATCCCGTCAGCGGGGATCTCCAGCGCGGCGGTGCCGTACTCGAGCTCGTACTCCTCGTGCAGCACGGGCGGCGGCAGCTTGCCCGCCTTGCGCACCGCGAGGGTGCCCACTCCCAGTGCCAGCGCGACGCCGGAGCCCAGGAGGAAGCCGCGCGCGTCGAGGCCCGCCACGAGGTCGACGGTGACCGCGCCCGGAGCGTCGGCGCCCGCCGCAGTACCGGACGCGCGGCCCGCCGCGGCCAGGCCGTCGATGACGGCGGCGAGGGCGGCACCGTCGGCGAACACGGGCGTGAGGTCGGCGAACACGACCCCGGGTTCCGGGAAGTCCGCGATGTGGCGGGTGTGCTCGGCGACGGCGCGCGCCGCGTCTGCGCGGCCGGGCGTGTCAATCACGACGCCGGGCCCGCTTGGTCTGCGGCCGCGCGGGCGCCTTGTCGAGGTGCACCGTCGCCTCGCCCTCGGGAGACGGATCCTCACCGGCGGCGATCTTCGCCCGCCGGGCCAGCACCCTGGCGGTGTGCGCCTTGTACTCGGGCCGGCGCTCCTTGAGCGACACGAGGAGCGGAGACGCGAAGAACACGGACGAGTACGCGCCGACCACGACGCCGACCAGCTGGATCAGGCCCAGGTCCATGAGCGTGCCGACGCCCAGCAGCCACGCCGCGACCACCATCAGCGAGATGATCGGCAGCGCCGAGATCACGGTGGTGTTGATCGAGCGCATCAGCGTCTGATTGACGGCGAGGTTCGCCTGCTCGCCGTAGGTGCGCCGGTTCGTGTGCAGCACGCCACGCACGTTCTCGTCGACCTTGTCGAACACGACCACCGTGTCGTAGAGGGAGAAGCCGAGGATCGTGAGCAGGCCGATGACGGTGGCCGGGCTCACCTCGAAGCCGGACCAGGCGTAGAAGCCCGCGGTCACGATCACGTCGAAGAACAGCGACGCGAGGGCGGCGAGCGCCATGTCCCACTCGCGGAACCGGACCGCGATGTAGATGGTCACGATCACCAGGAACACCACCAGAGCGAGCAGGCCGCGCTGGGTGATCTGCTGGCCCCAGGTGGAGCTGACGCCCGAGAAGCTGATGCTGTTCGGGGACGGCGAGCCGTCGCGGCCCGGCGGGTGAAAGGTCTGGAACAACGCCTCGCGGGCCTTGGTGATCTGGTCGTTGTCCAGCTCGGACAGCGAGACCTGGTAGGTCGCGGCGGCTCCCGTGCCGGCGGTCTGCACGGCCGAGGGCTCGACGCCCGTCGCGCTGCGGACGGTCTCGCGGACCTTGGCCGTGTCGACGTGCGCGCTGCCGACGGGGAACGACACCTGCGTGCCGCCCTCGAAGTCGATGCTGAACGTGAAGCCGGGGAAGAGGATGCCCAGGATCGCGACGACGATGATCAGGCCGGTGGCGAGGTAGTACTTGCGCCGGTGCCCGACGATGTCGAACGCGCCCGTGCCGGTGTAGAGCTTGCTGAAGAAGGATGCCTTCTTCTCGGTCTCCGTGACGATGTCGGTCATGCTCACGCCTCCCCGGTGGTTGCGGCGGCGCGCTTGCGCTCACGGCCGATCGCGGCGACGGCGCCGAGGCCGTTCATCGACGGCTTCGCGAAGAAGTCCGTCTTCGACGCGTAGTGCACGAGCGGATGGGTCAGGAGGAACACGATCACGATGTCGAGCGCGGTGGACAGGCCGAGGGTGAAGGCGAAGCCCCGCACGTCCCCGACCGCCAGCGCGTACAGCACGACGGCCGAGAGCAGCGAGACGGCGTTACCGGTCCAGATCGTGCGCCGCGCACTGGCCCAGCCGCGCGGGACGGCGGACCGGAAACTTCGGCCCTCGCGGATCTCGTCCTTGA
This sequence comes from Tsukamurella sp. NPDC003166, assembly GCF_040611135.1. Taxonomy (NCBI): domain Bacteria; kingdom Bacillati; phylum Actinomycetota; class Actinomycetes; order Mycobacteriales; family Tsukamurellaceae; genus Tsukamurella; species Tsukamurella sp. NPDC003166. Next base: position 90,724 of record NZ_JBEXNL010000011.1, on the reverse strand, counting down.
TGCGTTCGAAGTAGACGACGAAGGAGTCCGCGGTCATGCCGATGCCGATGATGATGCCGGCGATACCCGACAGGTCCAGCGAGTATCCGATCCACCGGCCCAGCAGCACGAGGAGCCCGTAGATCAGCACGATGGACATGGTGAGCGACAGCCCGACCAGGACGCCGAGGGCGCGGTAGTAGATCAGCGCGTACACCAGCACCAGTGCGAGGCCGATCAAGCCGGCGATGAGGCCTGCCCGCAGCGACTCGAAACCAAGGGTGGCGCTGACGGTCTGCGCGGTGCCCGCCTTGAAGGACAGTGGCAGCGAGCCGTACTTGAGGACGCCGGCCAGCTCGGCGGCGCTCTTCTGGGTGAACGATCCGGAGATCTGGGTCTGGCCGCCGGTGATCGGCTCGTTGATCTGCGGCGCGGTGATCACCTGCGAGTCGAGCACGAACGCGGCCTGCTTGCCGCGGTTGTTGGACGTGAACTCCGCCCACACCTTCGACGCGTCGCCGGTGAAGTCCAGCGTGACCACGTACTGCGCGCTCTTGTCCGGGATGCCGGAGGAGGCGTTCTTGATGGATTGGCCGTCGATGATCGCCGGGCCGAGGGTGTACACCATGCGGGCCTTGGCCGGGTCCGCCGGATCCGGGCGGTCGCAGGTGATCAGCGGCTTGGTGGGGTCGTCGTTCCCGGCGATCGGGTCCGACGGCCACGCGCAGTTCAGCGCGGCGATGGCCTTCTTCTGCACCGCGGGGTCGGTCGACTGCCGCGTGGCCCGCGCCTCGTCGATCGCCTTCTTCGCGGCGGCGGGATCGGCGAGGTCCGGGACCGGGGTGTTCACCGCGGCCGCGGGCGACGGCGTACCCAGCACCGGGCGCACCTTGAGCTGCGCGGTCTGGCCGAGGGTACGAGCCTGGTCGCCGTCGGTGCCGGGCACCGTGATCACCAGGTTGCTGCCGTTGATCTTCACCTCGGAACCGGACACGCCGAGCCCGTTGACGCGCTTGTTGAGGATGTCGCGCGCCTGCTCCATCTGGTCGGACTTGGGCGGCTGCCCGTCCGGCGTGACGGCCTGCAGCGTCACCGTGGTGCCGCCCTGCAGATCGATGCCCAGCTTGGGCGACGGCTTGTGGTCGCCGGTGAAGAACACCAGCCCGAAGACCACGAGCAAGATCACGCCGAAGGCGATGAGGAGCCGCGACTCGTGACTGTCGCTGCTCGATGTTTTCCTGGCCACGGGCGGTTACGACTCCTCGGCGTGGTGAAAGCCTCCGGCGCACGGCGCCGGAGACCTTCGTCGGTGGTGACGGATGCGGGTCAGCGGTCCTCGGAGCCCTTGTCGAGGTCGACCGACTCGATGGGCGGGGCGAGCAGCTCCTCCGGCTCGATGACCTTCGCGATCGCGCGGCGGACCCACTCGGTGGTCACGCCGGTGGCGATCTCCAGCTTCACGGTGTCCTCGCCGAGGCCGACGACGGTGCCGTACAGGCCCGTGCTGGTCATGACCCTGGTACCGGTGGTCAGGCTCTCCTGCATCGCCGCGGTCTCGCTCATCTGCTTCTTCTGCTTCCGGAACTGGAAGAACATGAAGACGAGCATGAGGACTAGCAGGAGGGGCAGCAGCAGTTGGCCGGGCATGGTTGTTTCGATCCTTCGGTCGGGTTCGCGGGCGCGCCGCGGCTGTGGCCGCCCGGGTCGCGGACAGCACTCGGTGTTCCAGTGTTCCACATCTCGGCCGAGTCAGGCCGGACGGTGCACCACCAGCGGCAGCACGACCGTGGCGCCGGCCTCCCGCAACCGCGCGGCCGCGACGGTGACCGCCCACCCCGTCCCCGACTCGTCGACGACGAGCAGCACCGATCTGCCGCGCACCGCGCCCGCTGCAGCACCGTCGACCGTGATCGCGTCGAGCCAGTGCGCGGCCTCCTGCGCCCCCGACGCGTCCCGCCCCGGCGCCGGGCCCCGCGGCACCGGCAGGGTGACGCGGTCGAGCCGGCCCACCTCGGCGATCCGATCCGACACGGGCTCCACAGGCGCGGGGCGGTCGGTGAGCTGCAGCGACGCGACGATCTCGGGCCGCGCCCGCCACTGGTCCCGCCACCGCGACAACGCGGCGACGGCCGCACCGGCGAGGTCGTCGATCGCCTGCGCGTCCCCCGAACGAGCCGCCCCGACGGTGCCCGTCCATTCCGGCGCGTCCGCGAACACGAGCACGCGGCCCGGCTCCGCGGCGAGGTCCGGCTGGATCCGGCCCTTGCGCCCGGAGACGCCGCCCGGCCACATCTTCCGCGGCTCGAGGACCTGGCTCTGGGATCGCAGCGCGCCGGCCACGGCGCGGGCCGTGTCCGGCGGGACCGGCTCGCCCAGCCTGTCGGGGACGTGCCCCAGGCAGACCGAGCAGCGGCCGCACGGCGCCGCTTCGGGGTCGTCCAGCGATTCGGTGAGCAGCTGCATCAGGCACCGCTCGCCGCGCGTGTAGGCCCGCATGATGTCGGCCTCGCGGCGCCGGGTCTCGACGATCCCGTCGTAGTGGGCGCCGTCGTAGTGCCAGGGCGCACCGGTCGCGCGGTAGCCACCGTCGACGCGCTCCACCGCACCGTCGACCGCGAGTTGCTTGAGCATGAGGTCGATGCGGGTGCGGCGGATGCCGGTGGCGGCCTCCAGGGCGATCGCCGACTGCCCCTCCCCCGTCTGGTCGTCGGCCAGCGCACCGAGCACCCGATCCATCTGCTGCGGGTCCGGGATCGTGGCCGTGGCGAAGTAGTCCCACACCCCCGCATCGGACTCCGACGGCAGGAGCGCGACGACGGCGTGGTCGATCGCGCGCCCGGCGCGACCCACCTGCTGGTAGTACGACACCGGTGACGGCGGCGAACCGACGTGCACGACGAAGCCCAGATCGGGCTTGTCGAATCCCATACCGAGCGCGGAGGTGGCGACGAGGGCCTTGATCTCGTTGGCGCGCAGCGCATCCTCGAGCCGGGCGCGCGTGTCCGGATCGAGCTTGCCGGTGTACGCGGCCACCGGGTACCCCGGGCCGTGCACCGCGCGGATGCCGTCCACCAGGCGCTCCGCGTCGGCCACCGTGAGCGCGTAGACGATGCCCGAGCCCGGCAGGTCCGGCAGATGCCGGGCCACCCAGGCGTACCGGGAGATCGGCGCGAGCGCCGGAAGCACGTTGAGCTGCAGCGACCGACGCGCGAGCGGCCCGCGCAGGACGAGCGTGGCACTGCCGAGTTGCGCCGCCACGTCCGCGGTCACGCGGGCGTTCGCGGTGGCGGTGGTCGCGAGCACCGGAGTCTCCGGGTGGAGCCTGGTCAACACGTCGGACACCCGGCGGTAGTCCGGCCGGAAGTCGTGGCCCCAGTCCGACACGGCGTGCGCCTCGTCGATCACCAGCAGCCCGAGTGATCCCTCCAGCGCAGAGAGGACGCGACGCCCGAAGGAGGGGTTCGCGAGCCGCTCCGGTGAGACGAGCAGCACGTCGATCTCACCCGCGGTGAGCGCGGCTTCGATGGTGTTCCACTCCTCGAAGTTCGACGAGTTCAGCGTGGCGGCACGCAGCCCCGCGCGCTCCGCCGCCGCCACCTGATCACGCATCAGGGACAGCAGCGGCGAGACGATGAGCGCAGGCCCCGCGCCCTCCGCTCGGCGCAGCGCGGTGGCCACCCAGTACACCGCCGACTTGCCCCAGCCCGTGGCCTGCACGACGAGGACCCGCGCCGCGGGTTCCAGCAGCGCCGCGACCGCCGTCTCCTGGTCCTCCCGTAGCTGCGCACCGGGCCCCGCGAGGGCCTCGATCACCTGCCGCGCCCGGTGCTCCCGCGCGCCCGTGAGCCTGGTCTCCGTCATCGCATCCACCCCCTGATCGGTCGTCGTCCCGAACCCTATCGGGACCGACTGACAAGGATCAGTCGACGAGCCCGTCGTCGCAGGTCACCGCACTGATGATTGCGATCGCAGCGCATTCCACTGTGGGTTGTCCTCCGCGGGGCGAACAAGGGGTGCCACCGCGCTGTCCTGAGCCCCTCACCCGGCGCTCGGGACAGCGCGGTCACTGCGTCCGTCCGGTCATCTCCTCCATGAGGATCGGTGCCCCGACGTTGATCGAGTGCACACCCACCGTGGTCGCCAGCTTCAGCACCTCGAGGATCTCCCGGGGCTCGACGCCGAGGTCGAGCGCCGCCCGCATGTGCCGCCGGACGCCCGGCGCGTACATGTGGGTGCAGGCCGCATCGACGGCGATGCACAGCAGCTCGACCACCTGCGGTGTCAGGACGCCGCCCCGGTAGGTGCTCATCGTGGTCCGCATGAAGGATTCGGTCCACTCCGGGTCGAGCTCGGCCACGCCGTCCCACATCGGATTCCAATGCCCGGCACCGCGCATCGTCTCCACCACGGACTCGTCGGCTCCGGTCACGGTGCGGTCCCCGACGGTGCCCGAACCGCCAGTTCGGCGAGCAGGTCGTCGAGCAGCGGCCACTCGCCGTACCCGGATGCCGGATTGAGGTGCCCGGCATCGCCGAGATCGACGAGCCGACTCCCCCACGCCTCGGCGAGACCGGCGGTGGTCCGGTACCGCGCGAGCGGATCGTTTCGGCTCGCCGCCACGATCGACGGGAAGGGCAGGCGCCGGCGCGGGATCGGCTCCCACCCCGCAGCCGACAGCTCCGCCGGTCGCGGGTGCGGCTCGGGCCACTGCACCCCGAAGTCGGGCGGGGTCGCGAGGAGCGCCCCGACGACCTTGTCGAGCGCGGGGGCACCGTCTGCCGACGATCGGACCCAGCGGACCGTCGCGAGCACGCCGGCGCTGTGCGCCACCAGGATCGCTGGACCGTCGACCGCGGCCACGGTCTCGCCCAGCAGGCGGGTCCGCTCCTCGATCGAGTGCCACTGCGACTCCTCCGGGAAGGGCACCGTGACGGCGCCCTCGGTCCGGGCCGCGAACACCTCCTGCCAGTGTGACGGTGCGCTCCCCCGCAGGCCCGGCACGACCACGTACGTGGGCGCACTCACCGCGCCACCTCCGTGTTGAGGGCCTGCAGCTTGGCCAGCCCGCGCGGATGCAAACGTTTGCCGCACACCATGAACAGCGCTGCCGGTACGTACACGAGAGGCGCGAGCTGCAGGGCCTCGGTCAGGCCCAGGCGGTCGGCGAGCGCACCGATCAGGATGGGTGCCAGGGCGAGGCCGAGCAGGTTGTTCGCCAGTGTGAGCGTGCCCATCGCCGACGCCTGCACCGAGCGGTGCGTGAGCGAGGCGACCATGGCGGCCGCCGTGCCCGAGCTGCCCGCCGCGAAGAAGGCGCCGACGCCCAGCAGCACCAGCTGCGGTGTGCCCGTGGGCATCCGGAACGCGACCATCAGGGCGACGAAGGCGATCACGCAGTACGCGATGCCGGCCGTCCACTTGCGGGTGCCGTCGGTGAGGCTGTAGCGGTCCGCGAGGAAGCCGCACACGATCATGCCGGAGCCGACGAGCAGCACGAACAGCGCCGCGGCGCCACCGGCCCTGTCGACCGAGAGGTGGTACGCCTCCTTGAAGTACGTCGGCAGCCACGTGAGCATGACCGCTGCCATGAACATCTGCAGGCCACTGCCGATGTACGCGCAGAGCACGGGCGAGTTGGTGAACAGGCTCGAGAGCGGTGCCCGCCCGGCCCGGATCGGCTCGGCGTTCTCCCACGACGGTGCCGCGCCGGCATCGTCGACCTGGTTGCGCTTGACGCGCGCCTCGGTGACCACGAGCTTGAACACGGCGACCAGCAGCAACCCGAGCACGGCCATCGCGCCGAGCGACCAGCGCCAGCCGAAGTGCACGGCGATGAGGCCGCCGATGCCGGTGCCGACCATCGTGCCGAACGAACCGCCCGCCATGAAGGACGCGGACAGCGCAGCGTGTACCCGGGGCGCGAACAGGCTGAGCACCAGCGCGATCCCGACGCTGCCGTACGCGGCCTCGCCGACGCCGACGACGAACCGGGCCGCGAGCAGCTGCTCGTAGTTCTGCGCGAACGCGCACGCCAGGGTGGCGATCGACCACAGCACCGCCATGAGCACGAGACTGCGGACCCGGCCCCACCGGTCGGCCAGGATGGACACCGGCAGGGTCAGGACTCCGACCATGAGGGCGACCACCGAGATCAGGGAGCCCTGCTGGGCCTTGTCGAGGTGCAGTTCCTGTCCCAGCGGGACGAAGACTGCGGCGAGCACCTGGCGCGACATGTAGTCCGACAGCAGCAGCGCGAAGGCGAGTCCGAAGACGACCCACGGATAGATCCGCCGGCGGGACCGGACAGGTCCCGCCGGCGTACCGTCGGCGCCTGAGATGTCACCCGTGCGGGTGGTCATGAGGGCCATTGTCATTCATCCGTTCACGCGTGCTGGGTGAAACCGAGCTGGCCGGCCTGGCGGTTCGGCGCGTAGCCGAGCTTGGCGAGGGTCTCGTCGACCGAGCCGTACTGCTCACCGATGCGGTAGATGTCGCGGGCCTCCTTGCCCGTGGCGACGTCGCGGCCGAGCTCGTGGCTGATCCGCACGAGCTGCTTGACCTGGTCGACGGACTTGATCTTCTCGCCGGGGCGGCCCCAGATCGTGTCCTCGTTGCCGCACCGGGTGTGCAGGCCCATGGCGATGGCCATGGTGTTCACGGGGAGCACCGAGCGCATGAGCGTCTCGAGGGTCAGGATCGCGCCGTCGGGAACGCGATTGATGAAGTTCATGATGTTGTACGGGTTGGGGCCGTCGAAACCGCCGCCGATGCCCACCCAGGTGAGGTTCAGCGGGCCCATGTACTTGCCGCGGCGGATCAGACGCTCGACGGTCTCCAGCTGCGGGATCGACGAGAGCTGGAAGTGCGGCTGAATGCCGTTGGCGGTGAGGCGACGCAGGTGCTCCTCGACCCACTCGGGGCCGGCGGGGACCGTCATCTCGCGGTAGGTGTCGTAGAGCTCCGGACGCTGCATCGAGGTGCCGGCGATGTCGTCGTCGGTCATCAGCTCCATGATGTTCATCTGGCTGGTGTTGATGGCGATGGTGACCTGGTCGGGCTTGGGATCCAGCTCGGCCAGCATGTGCCGGGTGTCGTCGGAGAGCCACTTGGCGTCGGCGCCCTCGCCCTCGGGGGCGAACGAGATCGAGCCGCCGACCTGCAGGATCATGTCCGGAACGGCCTCGCGCAGGCCGGAGAGCAGCTCGTTGAACTTGCTCAGCCGCTTGCTGCCGTGGCCGTCCTCCTCGCGGACGTGGATGTGGAGCACCGTCGCGCCGGCCTCGTAGCAGTCGACGGCCTGCTGGACGTGCTGCTCCATGGTCAGCGGCAGGTCCTCGCGGAAGTCGTCGAGCTCCCACTCGGGGCCGTAGGGGGCGACCGTGATGACCTGCTTCTCCTGGACCTCGGGGAACAGGGCGTCGTCGTGGAAATGCATGATGGTTCTCCTTGTGCGTGGTGGTGGGGCTGAGTGGTTCGAGATGTTCGGGGAGCTCGGGGTGGGTCAGTACGGGCGGTCGCCGACGATGCCGGCGCGCTCCATCCGGCGCACGGCCGGCCAGTAGTCCTGCACCGCGTAGTGCTGGGTGCAGCGGTTGTCCCAGATGGCGAAGCTGTCCGGCGTCCAGCGCCAGCGGACCTGGAACTCGGGTACCGCGGCCTGCCGCTGCAGGTACTGCAGGAGCTCGCCCGCGCCGGGCGCGTAGTCGAAGCCGAAGCGGATGTTGGCGTCGTTGTGGAAGTTGGTCAGGTGGGTGGCGAAGGCGTTGACGAACAGGACCTTCTCGCCGGTCTCCGGGTGGGTGCGCACGACCGGGTGCTCCGCGTCGGGGAACGTCGCGTGCAGCGCGTGCCGCTGCTCGATCGGCAGGCGCGCACCGAAACTCGCCTCGATCGAGTGCCGGGCCCGCAGGCCGGCGATCCTGTCCTTCACGTCCTGGGGTAGGGCCTCGTAGGCGGCCACCATGTCGACCCAGATCGTGTCGCCGCCCACCTCGGGCCCCTCGACGCACCGTAGGACCGAGCCGAAGGGCGGGCACTCCCGCCACGTGGCGTCGCAGTGGAAGGCGTTCTCGTAGGCCTCGCGGTCGCTGTCGAGATCCTTGTAGATCCGGACGAGTCCGGGATGGTCGGGATCGCTGCCCAGGACGGGGTGGCTCTCGAGCTCGCCGAACCGGCGGGCCAGCGCGACGTGGTCCGCCCGGCTGATGGGCTGGTCGCGGAAGAAGAGCACCTTGTGCTGGATCAGCAGCGCGCGGAGCTCGGCGAAGAGGTCGTCGTCGTGGGCGACCTGCGCGAGGTCCACGTCGGTGACCTGGGCGCCGATGTGGGCGGTCAGGCGCTCGGCGTGCATCGTGGCGGTGGACGGCGTGGTGGGCTGGGTGGTGACGGTCATGGTGCTGCCTGTGTCTCCGGGTGGATGGGGTCGGATCAGGGGATGAGGATGGAGGAGCCGGTGAGGGAGCCGGACTCGAGCTCCTTGTGGGCGCGGGCCGCGTCGGCGAGCGGATAGGTCTGCCCCACCTGGATCGTGATGCGGCCGGCGGCGATGTGACCGAACAGCTCCCCGGCGAGCTCGGCGCGCTCTTCCGGGTCGGCGATGTAGTCGGCGAGGCCAGGGCGCGTGACGAAGAGGGAGCCCTTGATCGCGAGCTGCATCGGATCGATCGGCGGGATCGGCCCCGACGAGGTGCCGAAGCAGACGAGCAGTCCGCGCTTGGCGAGGCTGTTCATCGACGCCTCGACGGTGGCGGCGCCGACGCTGTCGAGCACCACGGGCACGCCCTTGCCGTCCGTGAGCTCGCGGACGCGCTGCGCGGTGTCCTCACGGCGGTAGTAGATGATGTGGTCGACGCCGTGGGCGCGGGCGACCTCGGCCTTCTCCTCGGTGGAGACGGTGCCGATCACCGTCAGGCCCAGGAGCTTCGCCCACTGCGCGACGATGAGGCCCACCCCGCCCGCGGCCGCGTGCAGGAGGATGGTGTCGCCCTCGCGGTACGGGTGGATGCGGCGCATGAGGTACGAGGCGGTGAGCCCGCGCATCGTGCAGGCCGCGGCGGTGGTGAAGTCCACGCCGTCGGGCAGGTGGATCAGGTGCCTGGCCGGGAGCACGAACTCAGTGCTGTACGCCCCGAGCGGCGTGCCCGTGTAGGTGTACGTGACCCGGTCGCCGGGCGCGAAACCCTCGACTCCGGAACCGACCTCCTCGACGACGCCCGCGGCCTCGACGCCCATGCCGTTCGGCAGCGGGACCGGGTACAGGCCGGTGCGGTAGTAGATGTCCGCGAAGTTCAGGCCGATGGCGTGGTGCCGGACCCGGACCTCGCCGGCACCCGGCGCACCGACCTCGATCTCCTCCAGCTGGAGTACATCGGGTCCGCCGGTCTCGTGGAAGCGGATCGCGTTCGCCATGGCTTCGGTTCCTCTCTCGTCGCTCGGATCAGTGACTGTGATGCAGATGACATTAGGGAGGCCGATCGCGCTAAACTGTTCCTCTCGGGACGCTTAACTATTCACATCGGGACAGGGTGGTGATCGTGGTCACATCGAAACGGCCGCTCGCCCGGTACGCGTCGCTCGCGAACTACGCCGAGCTCACCCGGTCACTCGGTGGCGATCCGCAGCGGCTGCTCCGCGCCGCGGGGCTGGACCCGCGCGGAATGGCCGTCCAGGACCGCTGGGTGCCGGCGGCCGCCGTCAACGACCTGCTCGAGCGCACCGCACAGGTCACCGGACGCGACGACCTCGGTCTGCGGCTCGCGGAGCTACGCCGCCTCTCCCACCTGGGCCCGCTGAGCCTGGTGCTGCGCGAGGAGCCCGACGTGCGCAGTGCGCTCGAGATCCTCATCCGGCACGAGCGCATGTACAACGAGGCGCTGCACACCCGGCTCGGGGTGTCCGACGGTGTCGCCACCCTCCGCGTGGAGCTCGACCTCGACCGCCCCGCGCCGGACCGGCAGGCGGTCGACCTCGCCGTCGGGGTCCTGTACGGACTCCTGCGAGAACTCCTCGGGCGCGACTGGTCGCCACTGTCCGTCTCGTTCGGTCATCCCCCGCCGCGGCACGCCGATACCGCCCGTCGGATGTTCGGTGGCGCACTGCATTTCGACGCCGATCTCAACGGGATCAGGCTCTACGAACGGGATCTCGACCGCCCCACCGCGACCGCCGACCCACAGCTGCGGATGTACACGCGGCGGCTGCTCGACGGCGAACCGGGCTCGGGCCGGGAGGCCACGGGCCGGATCCGCGAACTGGTCGACCTCCTGCTGCCGACCGGGCGGTGCTCCGCGGATCAGGTGGCGCGCAGCCTCGGCGTGGACCGGCGCACCGTCCATCGCTGGCTCGCGGCCGAGGGCACGACGTTCACCGAGCTCGTCGACGACGTCCGGGCCGGGCTGGCGCGGCATCTCGTGGCCGGCAGGCGGTACTCGTTCACCGAGATCGCCGAGATCCTCGCGTTCTCCAGCCCCTCCAACTTCTCGCGGTGGTTCCGCGGCCGGTTCGACACGACGCCCCGCGCGTGGCGGCGCACCGCGGGTGACGATCGGTGACCGGGCCGCGCCCTACCGCGCGCGGATCTGCCCCCACCAGAACATGAACAGCCCGCTCTTCGGGTCGTAGGCGAGGCTCACCCTGCCGGTCCACCGCTTCCCCGCGAACCCACCGGCCGCTGCCCGCGGACCGGGGCCCACCTGCGACCGGCTCTCGTGCACCAGACCGGAGTCCGCCGTCATCGGCAGCGGCGCCTCAAGCCGGTAGGTCCGCCGCTCCCGGTCCGATACCACCACGACGCCGGTGTCGCCCGCGCTGGTCACGACACTCATCGAACCGTCGTCGAGATCTGCGACGGCAACGCCGGCGCCGTGCGCGGCCTCCGCGAGTCTGCCCGCCACCTCGTCCAGGGTCATGAATCTCATCCGTTCGCAGCGACCACACAGATTCAGGACAGGATCACGGCAGCGCGGGGTTCGAGACTCAGTGTCATGACAACCGAGATCGCATCGGGCCGCACGGCCACGGACGACCCCGAGCGCGCCGACATGGTCGCCTCCTCCGCCTCGGCGGGCACCGCGCCCGTCCTCGACATCGTGATCCCCGTGTACAACGAGGCCCATACCATCGCGCACTGCGTGGAAACCCTGCACGCCTACCTCGAACACTCGCTGGGCATCCCTGCGCGGATCACCATCGCGGACAACGCCAGCACCGACGACACCCTCTCGGTCGCCCGCGCCCTCGCGGGTGCGATCGACGGCGTGCGGGTGGTCCACCTCGACGCCAAGGGGCGTGGCCGCGCTCTGCGCCGGGTCTGGGCGGAATCCGACGCCCGCGTCCTGGTGTACATGGACGTCGACCTCTCGACCGACCTCAAGGCCCTCTACCCGCTGGTCGCCCCCCTGCTGTCCGGCCACAGCGACCTCGCGATCGGCACCCGCCTGGGACGCGGCGCGAAGGTGGTCCGCGGTCCCAAGCGCGAGTTCATCTCCCGCAGCTACAACCTGTTGCTGCACACCGCGCTGCGCGTGCGCTTCTCCGACGCCCAGTGCGGCTTCAAGGCGATCCGCACCGATGTCGCGCGGGAGCTGCTCCCCCTCGTCGAGGACGGCGAGTGGTTCTTCGACACCGAACTCCTCGTGCTCGCCGAGCGAGCGGGCCTGCGCATCCACGAGGTCCCCGTGGACTGGACGGACGACCCCGACAGCCGGGTCGACATCGTCGACACCGTGAAGAAGGACCTGCGCGGCGTGATCCGCGTGGGGCGCGCCCTCGCCAGCGGCAGTCTCCCCCTCGACGATGTCCGCCGCGCGCTCGGGCGCGAGGAGCCGCAGGTCGACGGGGTGCCCCGCGGCATGGTGGGCCAGCTCGCCCGGTTCGCGGTGGTCGGCGTCGCGAGCACCGTCGCCTACGCGCTGTTGTACCTGGTGCTGCATCCCGTGATCGGGGCGCAGGCCGCGAACTTCACCGCGCTGCTCATCACCGCGGTCGGCAACATCGCCGCGAACCGCTCGTTCACCTTCGGCGTGACCGGCCGCGAGGGCGCCGCGCGACACCACGCGCAGGGACTCGTCGTCTTCCTGGTCACCTGGGCACTCACCGCGGGCAGCCTCGTCGCCCTCGCGCACGTCGCGCCCGACGCGGGCCGGGAGCTCCAGCTGGCGGTGCTCGTCGTGGCGAACCTCGTTGCGACGGTGACCCGGTTCCTGGGCATGCGCCTGATCTTCCGGTCCGCGGGCGGCGCCCCGTGACCAGGATGTCGGAACGCTGCGCGTTGGCCGTCCTCCTCGTGGGGACGGCCGTCGCGTACGTCTGGGGGCTCGGCGCGGCGGGCTGGGCGAACTCCTTCTACTCCGCGGCGGTTCAGGCGGGTACCGAGAGCTGGAAGGCGATGTTCTTCGGCAGCTCCGACGCGGCGAACTCGATCACCGTGGACAAGCCGCCCGCCTCGCTGTGGGTCATGGAGGTCTCCACCCGGATCTTCGGCGTGAACTCGTGGGCGATGCTGGTGCCGCAGGCGCTCCTCGGCGTCGCCTCCGTCGCGCTGCTGTACGCGACGGTCCGCCGCGGGTTCGGGCCCGGCGCCGGGCTCCTCGCGGGGCTCCTGCTGGCCGTGACCCCCGTTGCGGCCCTGATGTTCCGGTTCAACAACCCCGACGCCCTCCTGGTGCTGCTGATGATCGCCGCCACCTGGGCGATGCTCCGCGCGGTCGAGGACGGCCGCTGGCGCTGGCTGATCGCCTGCGGGGTGTTCGTCGGATTCGGCTTCCTCACCAAGCAGCTCGCGGTCATGCTGATCGTCCCCGGGCTCGCGCTGACCTACCTGGTCGCCGGACCGCCGCGGATCGGCAAGCGGATCGCGCAGCTGTGCGCCGCGGGCATCGCGCTGGTCGCCGGCGCGGGCTGGTGGCTGCTCACCGTCGAGCTGTGGCCCGCCTCGTCGCGACCCTGGATCGGCGGCTCGCAGAACAACTCGATCCTCGAACTGACCCTCGGCTACAACGGCCTCGGCCGGCTCAACGGCAACGAGAAGGGCAGCGTCGTGCCGGGCCGCGGCGAAGACGCGTCGTCGTACCTGCCGGGCGGAATGGAGCTGCCCTCCGGATTCGAATTCCCCGGCGGTGGCAAGGGCGGCGGCATGTGGGGCGATCCGAGCATCCTGCGGATGTTCCAGCCCGAGCAGGCCGGGCAGATCGCCTGGCTGATCCCCGCGGCGCTCCTCGCCCTGGTGCTGGTCCTCGTTCTGCGCGGCCGCGCGCCGCGGATCGATGGCGACCGCGCCGCCGTGATCGCCTGGGGCGGCTGGCTTCTGGTCACCGGCATCACCTTCAGCCTCATGGCGGGTATCTTCCACGCGTACTACACGGTCGCGCTGGCGCCCGCGATCGCGGCGCTGGTCGCGATCGGCGTCGCCGTGGGATGGCGCGAGCGCGCGCGGCCGTGGGTGCGGGTCGTCGGGGCCCTCGCCGTGGCGGCGACCGGCACCACCGGCTGGTACGTCCTCGTCCAGACGCCGAGCTGGAACCCCTGGCTGCGCTGGGTGATCGCCGCCGCCGCGGCGATCGGAACGGTCTCGCTGCTCGCGACGCTCCTGCCCGCGGTCCGGCCCGCGCGGGGACTGGTGGGCGTGATCGCCCTCGCGGCCCTCGTCACCGGGATCGCCGGGCAGGTCGCCTTCGCGGCGGAGACGATCGCCACACCCCGGCAGGGCGCGATCGTCTCCGCCGGACCGTCGAGCGGCCACGGCTTCGGCCCGGGACGAGGCGGGAACGACATGCCCGAGTTCCTGAAACGGTTCGCCGAGCGGTCCGGTCCGGGCGGCGACGGTGAGCGGGGGCGCGGCGGACCGTCGTTCCTGATGGGCAGTGAGCCGAGCGCGGCCCTCAAGGCCCTCCTCCTGCAGGACGCGGACCGCTACACCTGGATCGCGGCGACCGTCGGCGCGAACAGCGCCGCCGGCCCGCAGCTGGCGACAGGGAGGCCGGTCATGCCGATCGGCGGGTTCAACGGCACCGACCCGTCACCGACGCTCGCGCAGTTCCAGAAGTACGTGGCGGACGGGAGGATCCACTACTTCCTCGCGGAGTCCGGTGGGTTCGGCTTCGGCGGCGGCTCCGGCACCGCCGCGGAGATCCGGGCGTGGGTGGAGAAGACCTTCACCGCGCGCACCGTCGACGGGACGACCGTCTACGACCTGACCGCTCCGAAGGATTAGAACAGGCGCTCGTCGCCGGCGTCGAAGTCCCCACGGACCTCGATGCCGGAGGCGAGCGCCCCGGCGGGCGGGGTCAAGCCCAGGTGGTGCCACGCGGCCATGGTCGCGACGCGGCCGCGCGGCGTGCGCGCCAGCATGCCGGCGCGCACGAGGAAGGGCTCGCACACCTCCTCGACGGTGCCCGGCTCCTCGCCGACCGCGACGGCGAGCGTCGACACACCGACGGGGCCGCCGCCGAAGCTGCGGATCAGCGCACCGAGCACGGCACGGTCGAGGCGGTCGAGGCCCAGCTCGTCGACGTCGTAGACCTTGAGCGCCCCGCGCGCCACCTCGACGGTGACGACACCATCGGCGCGGACATCGGCGAAGTCGCGGACGCGGCGCAGGAGGCGGTTCGCGATGCGGGGCGTTCCGCGGCTGCGGCTGCCGATCTCGGCCGCGGCCTCGCGCTCGATGGTGATGCCGAGGATCTTCGCGCTGCGCTCGATGACCTGGATCAGGTCCGCGGTCTCGTAGAAATCCATGTGCGCCGTGAAACCGAACCGGTCGCGCAGCGGGCCGGTGAGCGCGCCGGACCGGGTGGTGGCGCCGACCAGGGTGAACGGCGCGACGTCGAGCGGGATGGACGTGGCGCCCGGCCCCTTGCCGACCACGACGTCCACCCGGAAGTCCTCCATCGCGAGGTAGAGCATCTCCTCCGCGGGCCGCGCCATGCGGTGGATCTCGTCGATGAACAGCACATCGCCCTCGACCAGGTTCGACAGCATTGCGGCGAGGTCTCCGGCGCGCTCCAGCGCGGGGCCGGAGGTCACCCGCAGCGCGGTGCCGAGCTCCGCGGCGATGATCATCGCGAGACTGGTCTTGCCCAGACCTGGCGGACCGGAGAGCAGGATGTGATCGGGCGTGCCGCCGCGGAGCTTCGCGCCGTGCAGCACCAGCTGCAGTTGCTCCCGGACCTTCGGCTGGCCGATGAACTCGTCGAGCGACTTCGGCCGCAGCGACTCGGTGTCGTCGCCGGCGAGCGCCGACGGCCCCATGACGCCCTCGACGTCCTCGAACTCGCTGCCGAACTGGCCGTCGACGCCCTCGTCGTACTGCACGTCAGCCGCGTCCCAGCGACTTCAGCGCGTCGCGCAGCAGCTCGGACACCGGCTTGCCCGCGCCCGCCTCGACCGCGGCCGTGACCGCGGGTTCGGCCTGCTTCGGCGTGAACCCGAGCCCCTCGAGCGCGTCGATCAGCTGCTGCGCGACGCCGCCGACCGGCACCGCCGAACCCGCCGGGCCGGAGTCGTCCGACGGTGCCGCGGAGACCTTGTCCTTGAGCTCGATGTGGATCCGTTCGGCGACGCGCTTGCCGATGCCGGGGATCAGGCACAGGGTCTTCAGGTCGCCGGACGCGATCGCCGTCTGCATCTGTGCCGGGTCCAACACGGCGATCGCCGCCATGGCGAGCCGGGGGCCGACGCCCTGCACCGTCTGGAGCAGGTGGAACAGCTCCTGCTGCGGGCCGTCGGTGAAGCCGTACAGTGTCTGCGAGTCCTCCCGGACCACCATCGAGGTGAGCAGGAAGCCCTCACTCCCCCTGGTCAGGGTGCCGGCGGTGTTCGGGGCGACGAGCACCTTGTAACCCACGCCGGCGCACTCGATCACGACGTGGTCGAGACCGATGTGCCGGACCTCGCCGCGCAGCGACGCGATCATCGCACTCCCCCTGTCACCTTCGCGGCCGCGCGGCGCTGCGCCGCGAGCCGCTGCTCGAACATCTTCTTCTGTTCGGCCGCCTTGCGCTCGGCCTCCGCCATCCGCGCGATCATCGGCGCCCGCCAGCTGTGGCAGACCGCCAGCGCGAGCGCGTCGGCGGCGTCCGCGGGCTCGGGCGCCTTCTGCAGGCCGAGGATCCGGGTGATCATCGCCGTGACCTGGGCCTTGCCCGCGTTTCCGTTGCCCGTGACGGCCGCCTTCACCTCCGACGGGGTGTGGAAGTGCACGTCGATCCCCCGGCGCGCGGCGGCCAGCGCGACGACGCCGCCCGCCTGCGCCGTCCCCATCGCGGTGGAGACGTTGTGCTGCGCGAAGACCCGCTCGACCGCGATCACATCCGGTTCGTGCGTGTCCATCCAGAACTCCGCGGCGGTCCATACCGCGAGCAGGCGCTCCGGCAGCGGCATCGCGGCCGGCGTACGGACCACGTCGACGTCGAGCGCGGTCACCTTACGGCCCACCCCCGTCTCGACCACCGACAGGCCGCAGCGCGTGAGCCCGGGGTCCACCCCCATCACCCGCATGACCGCACCTCCGAGCTCCATCGAACACTCAAACCTTTGTTCGAGAGCATACCTTGCATGGTGCGTGCGCGTTCCGACCAACACGCCCCCGCAATTGAACACTGTTACCAACGGTGAAACCGCAGGTCGCGGCGGGCAGTAACAGTGTTCAATCGGCGGCGGGGTGCGGTCTACTCGCAGATGACGGTGGGCACCGGGTCGTACTTGACGGTGCGGGTGTGGCGCGTGGTGTTGCCGGTCCGGGTGTCCGTGATCGTCCGGGTGTTGCTGGTCGTGAAGCCCGGCTGGCCGGTGCTCGCGACGCAGTGGGGCCCCTTCGGCAGCCGGATGGTGTGCGGCTCGGTCGGCAGGGTGCGCGAGCCGGTGCTCGAGGACACCTCGCGGGTCTTGGTGCTCCACATCCGCACCGACACCGACGACGCGCCGCCGCTCGCCTCGATCACAATGCCGTACGGCGTGTCGTTGCGGAACTGCAGGTCGATCGCGCCCTCGAACACGGTGGCCTCCCGCGCCTCGGGGTACCGCGAGATGTAGTAGCTGTGCTCGGTGTGGCCGGCGTCCTCGAGGCCGGCGAAGTACGCGGCGTTGTACAGCGTAGTCGCGAACTGCGAGATGCCGCCGCCCACGGCCTTATCGGGGCGCCCGTTGTTGATGATCCCCGATTCGACGTAGCCCTGCGCCGTGCCGCGGGGACCGGTGTAGCCGTTCAGCGAGAAGGTCTCCCCGGGCAGGACCACCGCGCCGTTCACCTGCTGCGCCACCCGCCGGATGTTCACGCCGGAGGCGTCGCTGAAGCCGCCGGTCGAGAACTCGCTGACCACCTCCCGCACGCCGAGCTCCTTCGCGCGCGCGGTCGTGAGCTTGGGCTCGACGGTCTTGAACTGCGCCGTCGCCGTGCGGCCCTGCGTCGACTGCTCGACGACCGCCTTGGACACCGCGTCGATCGTGGGATCCCACACCACCTCACGGCCCGGGACCGCGTCGGTCACCGTCGGCGTGCCACTCGCGACGCTGAACCCGGCGTCCTTCGGCTTCGCGACCGCCGACTCGAGCCGCGTGCCGAGCAGCTTCTTCGCGGCCTCCCGGTCGACCTTCGGCGCGAGATTGCCCGCGCCGTCGGGCTGGAACGACAGGAACGTGCCGATGTCGGCACCGGACACCCGCCCGACGGTGCCCGCGGGCGTCTGCCCGGAGCCGTCCCGGCGGAGCACGACCTCGGCGGCGACGGCCTGCGCCGCCGCACCGGTCACGACCTTGTGCACGGCGTCCGACGAGACAGTCGGGGTCACCTTCTCCGTGGGGAGCACGATGTCGGTGCTGTCCGGCCAGGCCGCGGCGACGGCTGCCGCGGCGTGCGCCGGGTCGATCCGGTCGCCGGCCTTGGGCTCGACGGCCACGGGCCTGCCGGACCGGTAGACGACGGCGCCGTCGGCGGCCGCCTCAGTGAGCGAGCCGCTCACCTTGGCGAGCGCCGCGTCGAACACCGCGCGGTCGATGATCGACGCCGGATGCACGTGCCGCGCGCTGACGAGACCCACCAGATCGCGCAGCGGCGATCGCTGGTCGATCGCGCGCTGCACCGTGCCGGGCACGTCCATCGTCAGCCCGAGCTCCGCGGGCGTGAGCCGGACGGTGCCCTTGTCGGTGCGCAGCGTCACCGGCTCGGCGTCCGCGCGGCGGGCCGCCTCCGCCAGCCGGGCGGCGGCATCGTCCCGGCCCAGGGCGCCGAAGCCGACGCCGATGGCCGTCGCCCCGTGCACGGTCTCCGCCCGGCCCGTCTCCCAGACGGCGGCCCCACCGGCGCCGAGCAGCAGGGCGGCCACCAGGGCGAGTGCCGGAGCACGGCGCAGCGCCGTTCGGGTGCGAGTCACAACCTGAGAATATCCTGACGCATTATTACCGAGCAGTAGACCCGATGCGATACGTCAATCCTGTGCCCGCGGCGAGAACGATCAGTCCTCCTCGAGCTCCGCCAGGACCTCGTCGGAGATGTCGACATTGGTGTACACGTTCTGCACGTCGTCGCTGTCCTCCAGTGCGTCGACCAGCTTGAACACCTTGCGCGCGCCGTCCACGTCGACGGGCACCTCGACCGAGGCGCGGAAGCCGGACTCGGCGGAGTCGTAGTCGAAACCGGCCTCCTGCAGCGCGGTGCGCACGGCCACCAGATCGGTCGGCTCGGCGATGATCTCGAACTGCTCGCCCAGGTCGCTGATCTCCTCGGCGCCCGCGTCCAGCACGGCCATGAGCACGTCGTCCTCGGACTGGTCGTTCTTGTCGAGCGTGACGATGCCCTTGCGCGCGAACAGGTACGACACCGAGCCCGGATCGGCCATGCTGCCGCCGTTGCGGGTCATCGCGACCCGGACCTCGCCCGCGGCGCGGTTGCGGTTGTCGGTGAGGCACTCGATGAGCACGGCCACGCCGTTGGGTCCGTAGCCCTCGTACATGATGGTCTGCCAGTCGGCGCCGCCCGCCTCCTCACCGCCGCCGCGCTTGCGGGCGCGCTCGATGTTGTCGTTGGGGACCGACGACTTCTTCGCCTTCTGGATGGCGTCGAACAGGGTGGGGTTGCCCGCAGGATCGCTACCACCTGTACGCGCCGCGACCTCGATGTTCTTGATCAGCTTGGCGAACAGCTTGCCACGCTTGGCGTCGATCCCCGCCTTCTTGTGCTTGGTGGTGGCCCATTTGGAATGGCCGCTCATCGATCCCTCGATTCCGTTCGGGTGCGCTGCATCAACCCTGCGAGTTTACGTGAACGCCCGCTCCAGCTCAGCGAGCGCGTCTTCGAGGTGGTGGATGATCCGCTGCACGTGCGGCACCGACGTGCGGCACGCGGTGATCCCGAACTCGAGGTTCCGGTTGTTGGTGCAGATCGTGATGTTCACCGCCTGCCCCTCCCACGGGATCGACGCGGGGTAGACACCGTCCAGACGGGCGCCGTTCCAGTACATCGCCTCCCGCGGCCCCGGGACGTTCGAGATGATCAGGTTGAACGGCGGCCGCGACACGCCCTGATAGCCCGGCAGCATGCCCGGGGCGAGCCCGGCGATGTTGGCAGCGCTCACCGCCAGGACCTGCAGCGGCGACAGCTCACCCATCACCTTGCGGGCCGAGATCACCGATTCGCGGATCACCTCGAGCCGCTCGCTCGCCTCCGGGAGGTCGGTGCCCAGCGTCGCGATGATGGCACCGACGGCGTTCGCGGCATCCACGTCGTCCGCGTCCTTGCGCAGCGACACCGGCACCATCGCGGTCAGCGAGCGGTCGGGGAGCTCGCCGAGCTCACCGAGGTAGGCCCGCAACGCGCCGCCGCACATCGCGAGCACCACGTCGTTGACGGTCGCGCCCGCGGCCTTGCGGACGGCATCGATGCGGTCGAGCGAGTAGGACTGCGCCACGAACCGGCGGGCGCCACCGATCGGCACGTTGAAGATCGTGTGCGGGGCCTGGAACGGGGCCATGTAGTCGCGGTCGCGGAACGCGCTGCCCGCCACCTTCAGCGACGCCGGGAGCATGCCCAGCACCTCGCCCGTGAGACCGCCGACCTGCTTGACCGCGCTCAGGGGGTTGAACGGCAGGAACCCCTTCGAGGTCCCCTCCGTCGCCTCGCCCGACGGCGCCGGCTTCCGCCGCCGCCCCAGGCCCGGCTGCCACACGACGCGCCCCTCCCGGTCGTCGGGGTCGTTCGACAGGGCCAGCGTCATGTACCGCAGCGCGGAGACACCGTCGACCAGCGAGTGGTGCACCTTCGAGTACACGGCGAACCGGCCGTCCTCGAGTCCCTCCACGACGTGGATCTCCCACATCGGCCGGTGCCGGTCGAGCAGCGTCTCGTGCCACAGCGACACCTGCTGGAAGAGCTCGCGGATCCGGCCCGGCTTCGGCAGCGCCGAGTGCCTCACGTGGTACTCGAGATCGATCGAGTCGACCTCGGACCACCAGGTGTTCCCGAGAATGCCCACCGGATCGGCGGGGCGGCGGCCGAATTTCTCGCTCACCGCGACGTGCTCGCGCATCGTCTCGACCACCGACCGGACGAAGTCGGGACCCGCATCCTCGGGCGGCGTGAACAGCTGGAGCCCGCCCACGTGCATCGGATGCTCGCGGGACTCCGCCATCAGGAACATCGAATCGGTCACCGGCATGTAGCTCACGAAGCCACTCCCCTTGCTCCTACGACGGCGCTGTCACGCGCCCCGGACGACGTCCACGAAGCGCCGGTGGATCCGCAGATCGCCGGTGACCTCGGGATGGAAGGATGTGGCCATCGTCACACCCTGCTGAACAGCGACCACCGTACCCGCCGACTCCCCGGCACCGTCGGGCACCCTGGCCAGCACCTGGACGCCCGGCCCGACCCGCTCCACCCACGGCGCGCGGATGAACACGGCGCGCACCGGGTCACCGTCGATCCCGGCCACCTCGAGGTCCGTCTCGAACGAGTCCACCTGCCGGCCGAAGGCGTTCCGGCGCACCGTCATGTCGATCGCGCCGAGGCAGCGCGCGTCGGGCCGCGTGTCGAGCACCTCGGAGGCGAGCATGATCATCCCGGCGCACGATCCGTACGCCGGCAGGCCGTCGGCGAGCGCGTCGCGGAGCGGGTCGAACAGGTCGAAGACGCCGAGCAGTCGACTCATGGTGGTCGACTCGCCGCCGGGGACGACGATGCCGTCAACGGCCGCCAGGTCGGCCACCGTGCGCACGACCGCAGTGTTCGCCCCCACCGCCTCGAGCGCCTGACGGTGCTCGCGCACGTCACCCTGGAGAGCAAGGACCCCGATCCGCACAGTCACGGAGAGCCAGCCTAGGCGGCTACTCCCGGAACCGGTGCAGGCCCTCCTGGATCACGACGGCCACCAGGGTCCCGTCGAGCGCGAAGATCCGCCCCGCGGTCAGGGCGCGGCCCTCACCGGCGGACGGGGAGGTCTGGTCGTAGAGCAGCCATTCGTCGGCGCGGAAGGGCCGCAGGAACCACATCGCGTGGTCCAGGGACGCCACCTGCGTGTCGACGCCCGGATGCCCGACGCGGGCGGAGGTCAGCAGCGTCATGTCGGACATGTACGCGAGCGCACTCGTGTGGATGTTCTGATCGTCCGGCAGCCGGCCGATGTGCTTGAACCAGACCTGCTGGTGCGAGGCGCGCCGCTGGTAGGGCTCGGTGACGTCCTGCGACACGATCCGGATGTCCCAGGTGTTCCACTCCTGGATCAGGCCCCGGCTCTCCTCGGACGCGTTCGGGTCCTCGCGCGGACTGGGCACGCTCTCCGGGGCAGGAGCGGGCGGCATCTCATCGGCGTGCTCGATGCCCTCCTGCCCGGTGATCTGGAACGACGCGGACATGGAGAAGATCGCCTCGCCGTTCTGCACGCCGTTGACGCGACGCGTGCAGAACGACCTGCCGTCGCGGATCCGGTCGACGAGGAACACGGTGTCGGCGTCCGGGTTGCCGGGCCGGAGGAAGTAGCCGTGCAGCGAGTGCACCTGCATCTGGGCCGGGACGGTCTCGATCGCCGAGCGCAGCGCCTGTCCCGCGACCTGGCCACCGAAGGTGCGCGCGAGGATCGACGGTGCATGGATACCGCGGAAGATGTCGCGGTCGATCTGCTCGAGACTCAGCAGCGCTTCGATGTCAGCCACGAGGGATGACTCTACTTACATCACCAGTCCGGATCGGTCGGTTCCGTCGTCGCGTCGACCACGATCACGGTGACGTTGTCGCGGCCGCCGGCGTTCAGTGCCGCGGCGACGAGCTGATCGGCGCACTCGTCGATGGGTACGTCCGAGTCGAGGATCTGCCGGATCTCGTCATCGGTGAGCTCGCCGTTGAGGCCGTCCGAGCACACCAGCAGCTTCTCGTGCGGCTGCGCCGGCACGATCCAGAAGTCCGCGTCGGGCTCCATGCCGGCGCCGAGGGCGCGGGTGATCACGTTGCGTCGCGGATCGACCCGCGCTTGTTCAGGGCTGAGGAAGCCACCGTTGATCAGCTCCTGGACCTGGGAATGGTCGACGGTGAGCTGTTCGAAGTAGCCCTCCGCGAGCCGGTAGGTCCGCGAGTCGCCGATGTTGACGACCAGCCAGTGGGGCACGCCCTCGTAGGTGGTCAGCAGCAGGCCGGTCACCGTCGTTCCGGCGCGCTTGCCGGTCTCGGAGTCGATCGCCTCGATCGCCGCGTGCGCATCGCGCAGCCGATCGACGACCTGCTCCATGACGACCTGCGCCTCCGCCGGCTCCGGTCCGAAGACCTCGGCGAGCGCCTCGAGCGCGGCGGCCGACGCCACCTCGCCCGCGTCGTGCCCGCCCATGCCGTCGGCCAGCAGGAACATGCCCGGGCCGGTAAGCGCACCGTCCTCGTTGGTCAGGCGCACCCGCCCCGGATTACTGATGGCGACCCATTTCATGGACACGCCGCCCTGCACCCCGTAGACGATCTCGGAGCGCGCCTCCCCCGCGTCCGTCGTCATCCGCCGAACACCTTGAAACTCCGCTGCCCCATGTGCACGACGCTGCCCTTCTCCACGGCGTACCTGATTCCCTTGGTGAGCTCGGTCCACGAATCGCCGTAGGCGATCGCGGACCCGTTGGTCGAGCCCACGTCCTCCACCCACAGTTCACCGCGGGTGATCCCGAACAGCAAGTGCGTCTTGGACACCGACGCGGTGTCGTCGACCAGCACGTGCTTGGTGATCGTCGATGAGTCCGCGCCCGCGGGCAGCACCGGCTCGCGGCCGATGATCCCGTCGCCGCGCACGTCCACCGAGTGCCCGTCGTCGAACCGCAGCACGATCGGCGCGCCGCCCGACGGTGCCGGAACGGGCGCCCCCGGACGGGGCTGCGGCGGGCGACCCACGGGTGGCTGCTGCACCGGGTGTCGGCCCTGCGGGGCGGTACCGCCCGGACGGGGCGCCGGCTGCGGCGGCTGCGGCGGCTGCTGCATCGGCCGCGGCGACGGGGCCTCGCGGGTCGGGCCCTGCGGGGACGGCGCGACCGGCGCCGACGGTGCCGCAGGCGGCGGCGCGAAGGCCGCGGCGGGCGGGAACGCGGCGGTCTGCTCGTCGCCCTCGGTGGGCGGCGGACCGAAACGCGGCGGGATCGGCCGCAGGCCCGGCACGTCGTCGGGCAGCGGGGGCAGCTCGGGCGGCGTCATGCGCTCGCGCGGCTCCTCGACCTCGACGACCTCGGTCGCCGCCTCGGCGCCGATCGGGTCGATCCGGGTCTCCTCGGGCAGCGGAGTCGGGATGCGCTGTAGCCCCCGGTCCGGCTCGCCCGTCACCAGTCCGCCCAGCGGGCCCGACGGTGCCGGGGCAGGCGCGCGGACGACCGTCGCGACATCGGCCTCGTCGACCGTCGTCGTGCGGGATGCCTTCTCGTGGACGCCGCGCCGGGCACCGTCGGCCAGAACGGACCAGCCCGGCAAGTAGACCAGCGGCGCCAGCACGTTGAACACGACGGAACGGATGGCGGCGGCCGGGAACCCCACCACGCGGTGCGAGTCCGCATCGACGACCTTGAGGCCGGCGAGGATCTTTCCGGGGCTGGCACCGAACACACCGTGCAGCACGATCGAGGCGATGATCGCGACCGCCGCGCCGATCCCGACGAATATCCAGCCCATCTCGAGCCCGGCGGCCACGTCGATGATCAGGGCGATGGCGACCGCGGTGGACGCGATACACAGATCCGCGATGTACGCGAGCACGCGCAGCGCCACCGGCGCCGACTCCACCCGCGAGCCGCCCAAGGCCACGGTCGTCTGTGCCCCGTACCCGTCGGTGGCCCTGGCCGTTGCTTGGTCTGACATCCTCCGCCTCACTGATTTCACGATTTTCCGGTGTCACCCGACATGCGCAGCACCGACGCTAGCGCGAATCCCCCGACACCGGCGGGCGACATGCCGTTACCAGCCGCGTTCCGCGAGGCGGTGGGGCTGCGGGATGTCATCGACGTTGATCCCGACCATGGCCTCACCCAGGCCGCGCGAAACCTCGGCGAGCTTGGCGGGGTCGTCGTAGAACGTGGTCGCGGCCACGATGGCCTTGGCCCGCTGCTCGGGGTTGCCGGACTTGAAGATGCCCGAGCCCACGAAGACGCCCTCGGCGCCGAGCTGCATCATCATCGCCGCGTCGGCCGGGGTCGCGATGCCGCCCGCGGTGAACAGGGTGACCGGCAGCTTGCCGTTCTTGGCGACCTCGACGACCAGGTCGTACGGGGCCTGCAGCTCCTTGGCCGCGACGTACAGCTCGTCCTCGGGCAGCGAGGTCAGGCGGCGGATCTCGTCGCGGATCTTGCGCATGTGGGTGGTGGCGTTCGACACGTCACCGGTGCCGGCCTCGCCCTTGCTGCGGATCATCGCGGCGCCCTCGGTGATGCGACGCAGGGCCTCACCGAGGTTGGTCGCGCCGCAGACGAAGGGCACCGTGAAGGCGAACTTGTCGATGTGGTTGGCGTAGTCGGCCGGGGTCAGCACCTCGGACTCGTCGATGTAGTCGACGCCCAGCGCCTGCAGGATCTGCGCCTCGACGAAGTGCCCGATGCGGGCCTTCGCCATGACGGGGATGCTGACGGCCTCGATGATGCCGTCGATCATGTCCGGGTCGGACATGCGGCTCACGCCGCCCTGCGCGCGGATGTCGGCCGGGACGCGCTCGAGCGCCATGACGGCCACCGCGCCGGCGTCCTCGGCGATCTTCGCCTGCTCGGGGGTGACCACGTCCATGATCACGCCGCCCTTCAACATCTCGGCCATGCCGCGCTTGACGCGCGCGGTGCCGGTGACGGGTGCGGTCTGGGGATCAGTGGACACTGACGGATCTCCTCGTAGCTGGACGTGTGGGGGCTCCAGTATTCCCGATGACGGTGCGCCGTTCCCAGCCCGGGTCGCCGGGGCGCGCGCACGCGGACATCACAGACGACATGCACTTCACGACATCGCCGATACAGTGGCGGCATGTGTAGGCATTCGCGCAGAGCGACGCCCCGTCCGTGAGCATCACCGTCGGCGTTCTCCCGTTCCTCATCGACACGGATCTTCAGGTCGGACCGGGCTTCGCGCCCGCGGCCGTCGAGGACTTCGTGGCCCGCTGGTCCCTGGCGCCGTCGCCGGACGGAGAGGACGAGTACCTGACTGCGGACGACATCGCGCACGGGACGCTCCCTCGGATCAGCGCGTCCACCGCGGAGTTCGCGATCCACCGTCCGGTCGCCGACGAGGTCGACATGGCGATCGACCTAGGGCGGAGAACTGGGTCATCCGCGACACCGACGGCGTGCTCACGGCCGCTCATCGCGACGGCCGTGTCGTCACCGTCGAAGCCGGGGCAGACGGCCCCGTCATCACCTCAATGTGACGGCCACGTCCTTCGTCCTGCGGGACTTGTTCTCTCCCGCGGGACTTTTCGACGGTGCCTCCGCGCTCCCGCGGGAAGTTCTCACCGAATAGATGGATACAACCCCCGTCTTGGTGGGAACCTCCCGCGGCAATCGCCGCACCGGCGCCCACGGCGGTTCCATGCCCTGTATCGGCGCCGGTCGGCCTTTCTCGATCGCCGCCGTGCCGGTCATCATTCAGGGAGAATCCAATCCGACGGCGTGGGGGCGCCGAGGTTCGGGGGAACCACGATGACTGACGGCGAATCGGTGCTGCGCAAGCACCGGCAGGAATTGATCGCGACGGGCGGTACCGACCGCAAGATCCGACGATGGCTCAACGATGGACAGATGACCAGGGTGTGGCGTGGCAGCTACCACCAGGGGAAGAGACTCGAGCCGTGGGTCGAGCTCGCGCTGTCCGCCCGAGCGGCGGCGGAACGATCGGGCGCGAATCTGGTTCTGAGTCACGCAGCGGCGGCGGCACTCCTCGGGATGGAGGCGCTGACCCGCGACTGGAAGACGGTCGACTTCACACGGGACGGACGGCGCGGCGGCACCGTCGACGGGAAACGGCGCGTGCACATCCGGCGCCTGGATGCCGAGGACATCACGGTCGTCGAGGGCATCGCGGTGACGACGATCGCGCGAACGGCGCTCGACCTCGCGCTCGCGGGCGACTTCGAGCAGGCGATCTGCGCCCTGGACGCGGCCCTGCGGGTGGGCGTCACCCTCGACGAGCTCCACGCGGCGATGGATCGCCTGGGCAGACGAAGAGGCATAGCGATGCTGCGCGCGGCACTTCCCGAGGCGGACGGCCGATCGGAGTCTGTCGGCGAATCCCGCAGCCGGGCGTTGATGCTGACCTGGCCGGAGATCCCACGCCCCGACCTGCAGCGCGAGTTCTTCACCCCTGCCGGCGCACTCGAGGCGCGGGTGGACTTCCTCTTCGGTGGGATCGTCGTCGGCGAGTTCGACGGTGAGGGCAAGGAGAAGAAGGGCTTCGACGCCGCGGCGCGACTGAAGCGCGACACCGAACTCATGGACCGCGGCCTGTGGCCGACGCATTGGCGTTGGAAGGACTGCAAGGAGCCGGATCGTCTGCGGACCAAGCTGCAGGATGCCCTCCGGCCCCACGGCCTCCTCCTGGACAGCTCCTCCCGCGGGAAGTCTTCACCGAATCCGGGGTTGCAACCCGATGCTCGGTGATTTTCTCCCGCGGGAGTGAGCGCCCGGCCCTCGGGAGCAGGGCGGGTGGCCGTGACGGCCACGACGACTGGGGGGCCGGACGGGATCAGCGCGTCCAGACGGACCGGGCGGGCTCGGATGCCACTGACCGCCCGTCCCCGCGCGCGATGACCAACCCGCCGGCACTCACGGTGTAGATCGTGTCGTTGCGCGCCTCACCCTGCGGATCGGGGTTCCGTGCGCGGTAGACGCCCGCGCCGGCGACCGTCGCGGGCAGCGTGAGGCCGCTGTTGTCGCCGGACGCGCGGGCGCCGCGATACGTGTACGTGCCGCCGGAGCTGCAGATCACCACCCGCGAGCCGGATCCGGCGCCGGAGGTGAGCATCGCGACCTCGAGAGTCTCTCCGCCCGCGCACCGGGCGGGGCTGCCGACGAAGCCGTAGGCGTCCGTGCCGGGCACCGTCGGGACCCGTGCGCTCGTCGTCGCACCGGTGGTCGACGGTGCCTCTGTCGCCCCTCCCGTCGCCCCACCGGGCGGCGCGGTCGCGGTCACCGTCGGGGCCGCCGAGCCGGAGCCCGAGCGCCCGAACACCAGGTACCCGACGACGCCGAGGGCTACGACCAGCACCGCGATGAACGCCACGAGGCCGATCACCCGTCCGTTCCCCCGCGCCTGCGGCGCGGGCACCGGGGTGGGATGCGGCACATACGCGGGCACCGGCGCGGGCGGGGGCGTCTGCTGGATCGTCGTCGGAGGCGCGGCGGGAGGCCGGTGCGGCGACATCGGCCCGACGGTGGGCCGTCCGTCCGGCCGTGCGGCGACGAGACCCGCCCGGAACGCGCGGGCGAACTCGGCGTTGTCGGCGTAACGGTCCCGCGGCTGTTTCGCCATCGCCCGTGCGAAGACCGCGGCCAACCCGGGCGGCAGCCCGGCGAGCCGCGACGCCGGATCGGGCACCGGCGCACTCAGATGCGCCATCATCACCGAGCTGGGCGAGCCGGGACCGAACGGCGGGGTGCCGGTGAGCAGCTCGAAGGCCGTGCACGCCAGCGAGTACTCATCGGCCCGGTTGTCGAGCGGCCTGCCCTCGATCACCTCGGGCGCGAGGTAGGCCATCGTGCCCACGGCGACGCCGGTCGCGGTCAGCGAGCTGGCGTCGTCGCTCGCCTTGGCGATACCGAAGTCGACGAGCTTCACCACCGGCGGGCGCCCGGACCGGGACGGTTCGAGCAGGATGTTGCCGGGTTTGACGTCACGGTGCGTCAGCGTGCGCTCGGTCCAGGCCCAGTCCAGCGCACTGCCCACCTGGTCGAGCACGTCCGCGACCGTCGGCGGCGGCAGCGGGCCACGCGTGCGCAGGTACTGCGCCGCGTCCTCGCCCTCGACGTACTCCATGGCCAGCCACAGCCGGTCCTCGAATTCGCCGCGGTCGTAGATCGTGACGATGTTGGGGTGGCGGAGCCCGGCCAGGATGTCGGCCTCGCGCAGGAACCGCGCCGCGAAGTTCGGATCTCCGCCGAACTGCGGGCCGAGCAGTTTCAGTGCGTCCTGCCTCGGCAGCCGAGGGTGCTCCACGAGGAACACCTCGCCCATTCCACCTGCGCCGAGACGCCGCACGACGCGGTACCCGGAGATCTCCTTCGGCGTCATCTCTCCTCCTACTCGACGCGGGCCGGAACGTCCGGCGCCGAACCGGCGGCCAGCGCGGCCCGCACGTCCGGGACCAGGTCGGCGAGCGCCGCCGGATAGACGGGGTCCGCGAGCGCCCGGATCTCCTCCGCGCTGCACCAGCGCAACTCGTCCAGGGTGCGCCGCTCGAGGTCCGTCCAGCCCGACGGTGCCGGCTCGAACCGTTCGCAGGCGACGGCGAAGAAGTACTCGACGGAGTCGAAGACCTCGCCGTCGAAGGTGAACACCGCCTCCCGGCGGTACAGGGGGCCGACGAATGCGGCGGGCGGAAGTGTGCGCCCGGTCTCCTCCAGCAGCTCCCGGGCCGCGGCCGCACGCAGGTCCTCGCCCCGTTCGACGCCGCCGCCCACCGTGAACCACCAGTGGCCGGCCGGGGATACGCCCTCCGGAACGGGCTCGTGGCCTCGGATGAGGAGGACGGCACCGTCGGCGTCCACGACGATGACCCGCGCGGACACGCGCCGTTCGTCGGTCTCCGCGAGCAGCGCGGCGGGGAGCACGCCGCCCCGGTCGACGATGTCGAAGTACTGCGGCATGGGTGCCGTGCCGCCGAGGTGCAGCAACCTGACGAAGCGGCGGCCGCGCAGCGCTCGGGTGTCGCGGACCGCGTCGTTGTGGAACCTGCGGGCCATGGTGACACGCGTATCGGCGTCCGCGATCTCGGCGACGAGGGAGCGGGGCAAGGTCTCGATGTCGATGGCGCCGATCGCGGCGGAGAGCTGATTCTCCCGGGGCTCGCGGTCCTCGGGCGCGGCGTTCTCGGCGCGGTCCGCGGCCCCGCGGAGCGCACGGGCGGCGTCCTCGGGGATCGACGCCGCGACGGCGCGGGCCACGGCGGACCGTCGGGCCAACGCTGCGTCGAGCGCCTGCATCGACAGGTCGACGCGCACGTGCAGGCGGTCCAGACGGTGCGCGGTCTGGTACGCCAGCGCCGCGACGATGAGCACCGCGACGACGATCAGCCCGATGACGAGGACGGTGGTGGCGGTCAGGTTCAGCACGGGTGCGCCCTCGCATCAGTCATCGGACCCGCTCGCTTCGCTCCCGGCGCCCGGGATGGTCACGACCACGCCGGGCACGGCGACGGTCTCGTACACGCGGATCACCTGCTGGGCGACCACCGACCAGTCGAACCGCCAGACCACCTCGGACGCGTGCGTGACGAGCTCCGCGCGGCGCAGATCATCGGACAGCAGGCCGGCGATCGCGGAGCCGAGCGCGGCACCGTCGCCGACGGGGACCAGTACGCCGGCCTCTCCCCCGTCCAGCACGCGCTCGAAGGCGTTGAGGTCGCTGGCGACGACGGCGGTGCCGGCGGCCATGGCCTCGACGAGGACGATGCCGAAGCTCTCGCCGCCCAGGTTCGGCGCGACGTAGACGTCGGCGGAGCGCAGCGCGGCGGCCTTCTCCTCGTCGGTCACCGCGCCGAGCAGGCGCAGGTGCTTCGCGTAGGGTCCGGCCTCGCGGAGCAGTTTCTCGTCGTCGCCGCGGCCGATGACGAGGACCTCGACATCGGGATGCTCCTCCGCGATCGTGGGCAGCGCCTCGAGGAACACGGCCATACCCTTGCGCGGCTCGTCGTAGCGGCCGAGGAAGAGCACCGTCTTCCCCGGGCGCGGATAGCCGGGCAGCAGATCGCCGTTCGCGAAGTGCGAGACCTCGACGCCGTTGGGGATCTCGATCGCGTCCGATCCGAGCGATTCCATCTGCCAGCGCCGGGCGAGCTCGGAGACGGCGATCTTTCCGCGGATCTTCTCGTGCGAGGGGCGCAGCACGCTCTGGAACACCGAGAGCACCAACGACTTCTCGGTGGACGTGTGGAAGGTCGCGACGATCGGGCCGTCGGCGATCGCCAGCGCGAGCATGCCGAGACTGGGCGCGTTGGGTTCATGCACGTGCAGAACGTCGAAGTCGCCCTTGCGGATCCACTTGCGAAGCCGCCTGAAGGCCTTGGGTCCGAAGGACAGTCGGGACACGGACCCGTTGTACGGGATCGCGACCGCCTTACCCGACGAGACGGCGAAGTCCGGCAGCACCGTCTCCTTCGACGACGGTGTCAGCACCGACACCTCGTGCCCCATCCCGATGAGCACGCGGGCCAGGTCCACGACGTGCGCCTGCACCCCGCCCGCGACGTCGAACGAGTACGGGCAGATCATCCCGATCCGCATCAGCGCACCTCGGTGCCCTCACCGGGGGCATCGGGCCCGACGGTGCCGTCCGCCCCGCCCGGCCCGACGGTGCCGTCCGGCGCATCGCTGCCCAGGATCCGGTCCCGGCGCGCCTGCGACCAGTCGGCCTCCCACAGTGGCTGCAGCATGTGCCAGTCGGCGGGATGCGCGGCGATGTTCCGCTCGAATGCGTGGGCCAGCTGTTGCGTCGCGTCCTCGATGCCCTTGGACACGTCGATCGGGTCCTGCGAGGTGAAGCCCCAGGCGTCGCCCTCGAACCAGCAGTGCACGGGCAACAGGGGCGCGCCGGTGTCGATGGCCAGCTTGGCCGGGCCGGCGGGCATGCGAGTGCGCTCGCCGAAGAAGGTCACCGGTACGCCGTGGCGCGCCAGGTCCCGCTCACCGAGGAGGCAGATCGGCCGGCCCTCGTGCAGACGCCGCGCCAGCGCCTGCATCGGAGGTTGCTCGCCCCCGGAGAGGGGGAAGATCTCGAAGCCGAGCGACTCGCGGTACTCCACGAACCGCCGGAACAGCGATTCCGGCTTGAGGCGCTCGGCGACGGTCGCGAACCGGCCGTACTTCTGCGCGAGCCACACGCCGGCCATGTCCCAGTTGCCGCTGTGCGGGAGCGCGAGCACCGCACCGGTTCCCGCGTCCATCGCCTCGTGCAGGCTCGGGGTGTCGACGTACTGGTCCAGCGTCGCGCCGAGCTCGACGAGGTCCATCGACGGCAGCCGGAAGGACTCGCGCCAGTACCGCGCGTAGGACCGCGAGGACTCCTCGATCAGGCTCTGCGGCACCGCGTCCGGCGTCGTCCCCAGCACCCGGGCCAGGTTCTTGCGCAGCTGGACGTTGTCGCCGCGGGCACCGATGCGGCCGCCGATGTCGTCGATGAGGAACTTCGCCGCGAACTCAGGCATCCGCTTCGTCAGGGCCCAGCCGGCCCGATAGGCGAGGTCGGCAGCCTCTTCCCTGGGGTCGATCACGCGCTCTCCTCGCCCTGCGTCGTGGTCGCCGCCGGGAGCGGCAGCAACTCGGTGGCGCCGGGCGAGCGTCGCACGGTCAGTGCGCGCTGCACGACGGTGACGACGCTCGTCACCGCGAGCAACCACATCGCGGCGTGGATCGCCCACCACACGCCGAGGCCGGTGAAGCCGGCCCCGACGAGCACGATGATGAGGCGCTCCGGACGCTCGATCCAGCCACCGTCGCCCCGCAGGCCCGACGCCTCGGCCCTGGCCTTGGCATAGCTGATCACCTGGGAGGTGACCAGGCAGATCAGGGTGGCGATGAGCAGGTTGTAGCGGTTGTCGGAGGTGAACACGGCCCACCAGGCGAGGCCGGCGAAGATCGCGCCGTCCGCGACCCGGTCGCACGTGGCATCGAGCCATGCCCCGAACCGGGTGCCACCCCCGCGTACGCGGGCCATCGCACCGTCGAGCATGTCGAACATGACGAAGAACCAGATGATCATGGTTCCCCAGAACAGGTGGTCCGCGGGGAACAACCAGAGCGCCGCACCCACCGAACAGACTGTGCCGAAGAGCGTGACCGCATCAGGGGTCAGACCGGTCTTGATCAGGACTCCCGCGATCGGATGCGTGACCTTGGAGACCGCCTCGCGACTGAAGATCGACGACACCTAGACCTCCTCCCAGGCCTTCGCCATCAGCGCCCGGGTCTGTCCCAGCAGCTGCGGCATCACCTTAGTGCCCGAGAGCACGGTGATGTAGTTCGCGTCGCCGGGCCATCGGGGCACGATGTGCTGATGCAGGTGCTCGGCGATCGAGCCGCCGCCGGACCGGCCCAGGTTGAAGCCCACGTTGAACGCCGCCGGCCGCGAGATCCGCTTGATCACCCGGATCGTCTTCTGGGTGAGCTTGATCAGCTCGAAGGCCTCGTCGTCGGTGAGGTCCTCGAGCTCGGCCACCTGCCGGTACGGCACGACCATGCAGTGCCCCGGGTTGTACGGGAACAGGTTGAGCACGACGTAGCAGTACTCGCCCCGGGCCACGATCAGCCCGTCCTCGTCCGCGAGCTTGGGGATCTCGAGGAACGCCGTGCTCCCCTCCGGGACGGGAGGGGAATCGACGAGGTAGCGCATCCGATACGGCGTCCAGAGCCGCTCGATGGTCTCGTCACCGTCGCCGACCCCGAAGTCCGTATGCGCGCCGCCGTCCGTGCCGTCCGTCATCGATTCCTCTCCCCGTCTCGTCCGTCGGTCCGGTCAGGCGGTCCCGACGGTGCTCTGCGCCGGTCCCAGCAGCTCGGCCGTCGGGGACTCGTTGCGGCGCGCGTGCACCCAGTGGACGATCCGCTGCACGGCGTCGTCGACCGGCACCTCGTTGACCTGGGTGCCGTCGCGGAAGCGGAAACTCACCGCGCCAGCGTCGCGGTCGTGCTCGCCCGCGAGCAGCATGAACGGCACCTTCTGCGTGGTGTGGTTGCGGATCTTCTTCTGCATGCGGTCGTCGCTGTGGTCGACCTCCGCGCGGATCCCGTGCTTGCGGAGCTCACGGATCACCGTCTCGAGGTGGTCGCCGAACTGCTCCGCCACCGGGATACCGACGACCTGCACGGGCGCGAGCCAGCCCGGGAACGCGCCGGCGTAGTGCTCGGTGAGCACGCCGAAGAACCGCTCGATGGAACCGAATTTCGCCGAGTGGATCATCACCGGCTGCTTCTTGGTGCCGTCGGCCGCGGTGTACTCCAGGTTGAAGCCCGCGGGCTGGTTGAAGTCGTACTGGATCGTCGACATCTGCCAGGTGCGCCCGATCGCGTCCTTCGCCTGGACCGACACCTTCGGGCCGTAGAACGCGGCCCCGCCCGGGTCCGGCACGAGCTGCAGGCCGGACTCGATGCACACCTCTTCGAGGATGGCGGTCGCCTCGGCCCACTGGGCGTCCGAGCCGATGAACTTGTCGGAGTCACCCCGGGTGGACAGTTCCAGGTAGAAGTCGTTGAGACCGAAATCGCGCAGCAGCCCCAAGATGAATTCGAGCAGGTGCTTGATCTCGTCCTTCGCCTGCTCGGCGGTGACATAGCTGTGCGAGTCGTCCTGCGCGAACCCGCGCACGCGGGTCAGGCCCTGGATCACGCCGGACTTCTCGTAGCGGTACACGTGACCGAACTCGAACAGGCGCAGCGGTAGCTCCCGGTACGACCGGCCGCGCGAGCGGTAGATCAGGTTGTGCATCGGGCAGTTCATCGCCTTGAGGTAGTAGTCCTGCCCCTGCTTGGTGATCTGCCCGTCGGCGCCCCGCTCCTCGTCCACGTGGAGCGGCGGGAACATCGTGTCCGCGTAGTACGGCAGGTGCCCCGAGGTGTGGAAGAGGTTCTCCTTCGAGATGTGCGGCGTTCCGACGTACTCGAAGCCGTTCTCGATGTGCTTGGCGCGGACGTAGTCCTCCATCTCGCGCTTGATGATGCCGCCCTTGGGGTGGAAGACGGGCAGACCCGAACCCAGCTCGTCGGGGAAGCTGAAGAGGTCCAGTTCGGCGCCGAGCTTGCGGTGGTCGCGCTTCTCGGCCTCGGCGAGCAGCTCGAGGTACTCGTCCATCGCCTCGGGCGATTCCCACGCGGTGCCGTACACGCGCTGCAGGTCCGCGTTGTTCTGGTCGCCGCGCCAGTACGCCGCGGAGCTGCGGGTCAGCTTCACCGCGGGGATGTACTTGGTGGTCGGGACGTGCGGGCCGCGGCAGAGGTCGCCCCAGATCCGTTCGCCGGTGCGGGGATTGAGGTTGTCGTAGGCGGTGAGCTCGGCGCCGCCGACCTCCATGACCTCGCTGTCGTCGGCCGCGCCCTTGTCGTCGATGAGCTCGAGCTTGTACGGCTCGCCCGCGAGTTCGGCGCGGGCCTCGTCCTTGCTCGCGTAGACGCGGCGGCTGAACCGCTGCCCCGCCTTGATGATCTGTCTCATCTTCTTCTCGAGGCCCTTGAGGTCCTCGGGAGTGAAGGGCTCGGCGACGTCGAAGTCGTAGTAGAAGCCGTCCTTGATGGGCGGGCCGATGCCCAGCTTGGTGCCCGGGAAGCCGTCCTGGACCGCCTGCGCCAGCACGTGCGCCGCCGAGTGGCGGATCACGCTGCGACCGTCGTCCGTGTTCGCCGCGACGGACTCGACCTCGGTGTCGGTCTCGGGGATCCAGCTCAGGTCCTTGAGGGTGCCGTCGGCGGTCTTGACGACCACGACCGCCTCGGGGCCCTTGTTCGGCAGGTCCAGGTCGCGCATGGCTGCCCCGGCCGCGATTCCGGCGGGGACGACGAAGGTGGTGCTCACGGTGCTCCTAGTCATGTAGCGGGCGGCATACCTGGCCGCACGCGGTTGTCAGTCCGGTCGATCCTATCGGTCCCCGGCGCTCGGTCGCCGCGCGAGGCGACGCTCATGCGAGCCGCGCGCGCCGCTCCTGCGGAGTCTGTCGGGGGCAGCTCAGACACTTGCTCATACCGGGGCACAGGTAGAGGAGGCAGCAGGAGCCCCGCCGGACGACGGTGCCGCGCCCCGGGACCTCGTCGAACCGCGCCGCCGGGGCGTCCGGTCCGCACGCCTGCAGCATCCGATCGGCGACGGTGCGCGGCTCCCGCGTCTCGAGCGCCACCGCGGCGATCGAGTCCGTTCCGATCGCCCAGAGCGAGCGTTCCGTCGCGCCGCAGCCCTGCGCGATCTCGGGGATCAGTCGGTGGAACGCACGTGCCAGGGCGCCGGTCGGGTCGTCCGACGGTGCCGCCTCCCCCACCTCCGGCCATCCGC
Organism: Tsukamurella sp. NPDC003166; assembly: GCF_040611135.1. Taxonomy (NCBI): domain Bacteria; kingdom Bacillati; phylum Actinomycetota; class Actinomycetes; order Mycobacteriales; family Tsukamurellaceae; genus Tsukamurella; species Tsukamurella sp. NPDC003166. Next base: position 55,086 of record NZ_JBEXNL010000011.1, on the reverse strand, counting down.
CGGCCCCGGTCCGGACGGGCGCGGCGGCACCGTCGAGCCCGGCGACGGCGAGCCGAGCGAGCGCCCCGGACAGCGCGTACCAGTACAGGATTCCGGCCACGCGCAGGTCGGGGGCGCGGACACCGCGCCGGAGCGCGTCGATGGGGTCGTCGAGCATCGGGCGTCACCCGAGGAGAGGGCCGGCGAGCCACGCCCAGTGGACGCCGAACCAGCCGGCGACCAGACGCAGGGCGCCGAGGAGCCAGAGGGTCGCGAGAACGATCGCGCACGTGCCCAGGCCGAACAGCACCTTCACGATGCCGCGCTGGCGCGAGAGCCATGCGGCGAACCGATCGTAGCGGGCTCTCGCGAAGCGTAGAAGTCTTTGCGCCCAGTCGAATTCGGTGGCGAGAATACCGAGACCCGCGAACACGATGAGCCAGCCCGGCCCGGGATACGGGATCGCGATGACGCCGCACACGAGCACGACGGCGCCGACGACGCCGACGCCGATGCGCCACGTGAGCGCACCGAACCGCGTGGACCTGATTCTCCGACGCCACGCGCGGAGCCCCGCGGCGGGTGCGTCCGCCTGTTCGTCGTGCATCCCCCCACGGTACCGGCGCCCTCGTCCACATTCCTCCCCCGCCATTTCCCGCGGCTTGCGATCGCTATTCGCCGAGGGCCTATTCGAATAGTAATACACCGATTTCCGTACTAGTAAGATCGCAAATCGATAGAACGAGTTCCCTTAGATCGCAGACGTTTTCGCTACTGCGAGGTAACAAAATTAGTTTTAACAACGGCTGCCGAAAACCATTGGTATCGCCCAGCAATGGTGATAACTTCAGAACTCCCAGGACATCCACAGGCAAGCTTCAGGCACTCACCGTGAGGGCCGGTGCGGAGCCTCCACCTGGGTCCACATCCCTTCCATCGGCGTTCTCGTCCGAGCTCGCCACACCTTCATGAACCGGAGGTTCTCCATGTCCACTACCTCGCCCAAGCATGCCCGAAAGACGGTGCGCCGCAGCGCTGTCGCCGTAACAGCCGTCGCCGCCGCGGCAGCGATGACGGTGGCCACGCCGGCCGCCGCGAACGCATCGACGCCCACCGGCAATCCCCAGGTCGACGCGATCCTCGGGGCCGCGCCGTTCCTACCCGGCGGCATTCCCCTGATCGTTATTCCGCAAGTCGCCCCACAAATCAATCAGGGTGTCGCCGTGTGGAACCAGATCCCCGTGGTCAGCAGCCTGATCCCCGTCTCGAACGCCAGCGGCACCATCATCTCGACCGGCCAGGTCACCGGCGCCCCCGCGGGCTGGCTCGGTGGAGGACAACAGAACACCTTCTCCGTGGGCGCCCCGCTCGGGCTCGGCGGGCTCACCAACACCACCTACGGCCTCGTCGGTGCCAGCTTCGGTCCCAGCGGTCTCGGCGGAGGCAGCATCGGCGGCAACAACACGACGCTGAGCGGCCCGCTCGGCAGTGGACTGAACCTCAACACCAGTCTCGCCGCTGTCACGAACCCGCTCACCGGTCTCACCACATGGACACCGACTCTCGGCCTCGGCGCCACCGCTCCGCTCGGTCTCGGCGGGGCCTCGGCGACGATCGTCCCCGTCACGGTGACCTACGGCCCCAACACGTTCATCGTGGGCCTCCCCGCCGTGAACCTGGGCCTGACCACCCCGCTCGGCGGCGGCACGCTCGGACTGAACCTGGGTAGCATCGGCTTCCAGAACGGCCAGCTGGTCCTCGTGACGCCCAGCGTCACCGGCGCCATCACCACCCCGCTCGGTGGGGGCAACCTCGGTGTCACTCCCGGGACGATCAAGGTCGGCACCGGCGGTCTCGACGTCACCGCTCCGAACGTCACGTTCGGGACGACCGTCCTCGGCCAGAACGTCGTGAGCGGCAGCGTCGTCGGCGGCTCGGCAACGGTGTCGCCCACCAAGGTCGAGGTCGACGGTCCGTCGGGCACCGTGATCGCAGGTCCGACCGGCGCGCAGGTGAAGGTCTCCGGCGACGCCGGCGATCTCAAGGTGACGCCCACCGAGGTCAAGGCCACCGGTCCGTCCGCAAGCACCCAGGTCACCACGCCAGTCGGCAACGGCGGGGCGCACGTCGAGACGGGCAGCGTGAACGTGTCGAACGGTGTCGGCACCGTCACGGGCCCGACCGGCGGCGCGAATGTCAACACACCGGCGGGTAGCGGCCAGGTCGAGGCCTCGGGCGGCCAAGCCACGGTGAACACGAACACCGGCAGCGCGTCGGTGACGGGTCCGAAGGGCTCGGTCGAGACCCAGACCGCCGCGGGCAACCACGGCGTCGAGGCCGATACGGGCGCTGCGAGCGTCGACTCGAACGGCCCGCACGTGACCGACACCCCCTCGGTCGACGTGCACTGACCTCCGGTCGATCCCACGGCGGCCGGGGCTACACGCCTCGGCCGCCGTCGGCGGGTCCGGTTGGATCCGCAGCGCACTTGCGAGTCCGTCAGTACAACCAGACGGACTGCGCACCGGTGTCGCCGATCCGGTACACCCAGATGGCACTGCCCACCGCCAGCACGACGATCACGACGGACAGGACCCAGCCGGCGATCCGACGCCCGCCGTGCAGCTGGTCACCGTCGCCCGACCGGAAGTCGTGCACCGCCCAGAACGCGAGCGTCGCAACGAACAACGGCGCGATCCACCAGATCATCTCGTGACCGAGATCGATGTGCTGTGCGAGCACCGGATTGATGTGCTTCTTCGTGTCCGCCAGCGCCTCGCCCGCGTTCGTCGTGATCGGGGTCAGCACGGTGGCCACGAGCGCGACCAGCGGCACGAGGAAGCCGAGCCGGCGACGCGCAGCGGGCCAGACCACGGCCGCGATCGAGAGGACGACCGCGAGCACGATGAAGACCACGGCGAAGTGCACGAGCAGCGGATGCAGAGGTACGCCGTTGAAGGTGGGTGCACTCGTGTGAGCGGTCATGCCCTTCAGGAGAAGCCGTCCGGCTGGGACTCCGCTGTGAGCACACTGCGAGGTCGGCGGGACGTCAGCCCTTCGTGAGCTCCTGCGCGAGCATGACGATGATGCCGCTGGGGCCGCGGACGTACGTGAGCCGATAGATGTCCTCGTAGGTGCCGACGCCGCGGAGCGGGTGGCAACCGTGCTTCGCGGCGATCGCGAGGGCCTCGTCCAGATCGTCCACGGAGAAGGCGACGCGGTGCATGCCGATCTCGTTGGGCAGCGTCGGCTCCGTCTCGATGGCGTCGGGGTGGATGTACTCGAACAGCTCGATGTGTCCCTGCCCTCCTGGTGTTTCGAGCATCGCGATCTTGGCGTGGTTGCCGTCGAGTCCGACGGCGGTGTCCGTCCATTCGCCACTGACCGTCTGGCGGCCGATGACGCTGAGGCCCAGATCCGTGAAGAATGCGATGGTCGCTTCCAGGTCGCGGACCGCGATTGCGACGTTCTCTAGTGTGATCGGCATGTCCTCGAGGCTATGCGCGGCCGCTGAGGTTCGTTGTGCGAATCACCGATGCGGGACATCGAGATGGGGCCGCCGTCGGGCGGCGGCCCCATCGACGAAGAGACCTCGTTCGGGGACTGTCGCGAGGTTCGGACCTATCGCGAGATCATTCCGTGGGGATCGATGATGAACTTGCTCGCGGAGCCGTCGCTGAAGGCCTGGTACGCGGCCGGCGCTTCATCCAGCGAGATGACCCTCGTGTTGAGCATCGCTCCCAGGTAGGGCATGCGGTCCCAGAGGATGGCCATCATCAATTCACGGTTGTAGCTCTGGATCGGCGCCATACCGGCGGCGATGCGCGGCGACTTGATCCACGCCTTGCCGAAGTCCAGCGGGAAGACGCCCTCACGCTCGGCCTGGGTCGGCGCGAGCGGATCGGGTCCGTAGACCCCGACGACGCCGGTGGCGCCGCCCGCTCGCGTGGCGTCGAGGACCGAGTTGATGGCGCCCGCCGGACGGTGTTCGTTCGACGCCGCACCGACGCCGTGCGCTTCGGAACCGACGTAGTCGACGGCGCAGTCGACCGCAGGCTCGCCGAGGATCGCCTCGATCTGGTCGCCCAACGGGACGTCGAGGCTGAGGTCGATCGTCTCGCAACCGTTGTTACGCACCAGGTCGAGGCGGTCCTGGTCATAGTCGCCGACGATGATGCAGGACGCGCCGAGGAGACGGGCCGCCGCCGCACCGCACCGCCCCACAGGTCCGGCACCGGCGATGTAGACGGTGGACCCCGGCTTGGCTCCTGCCTCCATGAGTCCGTGGAACGCGGTGGGCAGAATGTCGGACAGGACCGCGAGGTCCAGGATCTTCTCCATCGCCTGGTCCCGGTCGGGGAAGCGGAGGAGCTGGAAGTCGGCGTACGGGACGAACAGGTACTCGGCCTGTCCGCCGTCGAAGCCGCCGAGGTTGAACCCGTAGGCCGCCGAGGCGACATCGGGATTCGCGGTCTCGCACACGTCCGTGCGCTGCGCCTTGCAGTTCCGGCATCGCCCACAGGCGACGTTGAAGGGCACCGACACCAGGTCGCCCTCCTTGAGGAACTCGACGTCGGGACCCACTTCTATGACCTCGCCGGTCATCTCGTGCCCCATGACGAGGTTCTGCGGAACGGGGAAGGAGCCCCGGAAGATGTGCAGATCGCTGCCACAGATGTTGGTGGCGACGATCCTGAGGATCACGCCGTGGGGCGCCTTCCGTCCGTTCGGCATCTGCAGCTTGGGGAAGTCGAGGGTCTCGACCTTCATGGTGCCGGGGCTGTCGAACAGGACTGCGCGGTTGCCGTCTGCCATGGATCCACTCCTACTCGGATTGATGATTCCCTATGCGGGAGAATCGATCCCGGGCCATCTACTGCGGCCGACCGGGATCTACGGATGAGCGTATGCGCACGGATCGATGGGCGTCACTAGCGCGACGTGCCGCCCGACTGACGGTCCGTGCCAGACCGCTCCGGGGCGATAGACCGGTTGTCGGCGCCGCCTCGATCCGTTCTTCGGTCGGTCTCGGACTGCCTCGGTCCATGGAGGACCTGACCATCCGTGCCGCGTTCCTCGCATCGCGTGCCAAGCGGGTATTCCGATGTGGCCATGCGTGCATGCGGCGAAATACGGTGGGTCCATGAGCCAAACAGTTCGTGGAATCATCGCCCGTTCGCAGGGGCAGCCCGTCGAGCTCGTCGACATCGTCGTCCCGGACCCCGGTCCGGGCGAGGTGGTCGTCGATGTCCAGGCGTGCGGCGTCTGCCATACCGACCTCACCTACCGCGACGGCGGCATCAACGACGAGTTCCCCTTCCTCCTCGGTCACGAGGCAGCGGGCGTCGTCGAGTCCGTCGGCCCCGGCGTCACGCACGTCGAGCCCGGCGACTTCGTCGTCCTCAATTGGCGCGCCGTCTGCGGCGAGTGCCGCGCCTGCAAGCGCGGTCGCCCCCAGTACTGCTTCAACACCCACAACGCCACGCAGAAGATGACCCTCACCGACGGCACCGAGCTCACCCCGGCCCTCGGCATCGGCGCCTTCGCCGACAAGACCCTCGTCGCGGAGGGCCAGTGCACGAAGGTGGACGCCGACGCTGATCCGTCGGTGGTAGGGCTGCTGGGCTGCGGCGTCATGGCGGGCTTCGGCGCCGCCGTCAACACCGGCGGCGTGGCTCGGGACGACTCGATCGCCGTCATCGGCTGCGGTGGCATCGGCGACGCCGCTATCGCGGGAGCCTCGCTGGTCGGCGCGCGTACGATCATCGCGATCGACATGGACGACCGGAAGCTCGAGTGGGCGCGGGAGTTCGGCGCCACCCACACGATCAACGCCCGCGGGACCGACGTGGTCGCGGCGATCAGGGAGATCACCGGTGGCTTCGGCGCCGATGTCGTGGTCGACGCGGTCGGCCGGCCCGAGACCTACGAGCAGGCGTTCTACGGCCGGGACCTGGCCGGCACCGTCGTCCTCGTCGGGGTGCCGACACCCGACAAGCGCCTGGACCTTCCGCTCGTCGACTTCTTCTCGCACGGCGGGTCGCTGAAGTCGTCCTGGTACGGGGACTGCCTGCCGGAGCGCGATTTCCCCACGCTGGTGGACCTGTACCGGCAGGGCCGGTTCCCGCTGGAGCGGTTCGTCACCGAGCGGATCGGCATCGATGGCGTCGAGGAGGCCTTCCACAAGATGCACGCCGGTGAGGTGCTGCGGTCCGTGGTGGTCCTGTGAGCATCCAGCGGGTGGTCACCAGCGGCGTCTTCGAGCTCGACGGCGGCAGTTGGGCGGTCGATAACAACGTCTGGGTGGTCGGCGACGAGACGCAGGTGGTGGTCTTCGACGCCGCGCACACGGCGGAGCCGATCATCGAGGCGGTGGCCGGCCGGGAGGTGGTGGCCGTGATCTGCACGCACGGCCACAACGACCACGTCACGGTTGCGCCGCAGCTGAGCGACGCCTTCGGGGCGCCGATCCTGCTGCACCCCGCCGACGAGATGCTGTGGCGGCAGACCCATCCGAACCGCGACTTCCAACCGGTGGAAGACGGTCACGAGGTCCGGGCGGGCAACGTCGCGTTCCACGCCCTGCACACCCCCGGTCACTCGCCCGGATCCGTGTGCTGGTGGGCGCCGTCGCTGGGCGCGCTCTTCTCCGGGGACACGCTGTTCCACGGCGGCCCCGGCGCCACCGGGCGGTCCTTCTCGGACTTCCCGACGATCCTCGACTCGATCCGGACCCGAGTGGGCGGTCTGCCCCCGGAGACGGTCGTGTATACGGGGCACGGCGATTCGACCACCGTCGGCGCCGAGCTCGCGGACTACGACCAGTGGGTGGCGCGCGGCCACTGAGCCGCCCGGCACCGTCGAATACCCGAACCGGAAGGAGGCACCGCGTGGACACCGGCGATGCCATGGTGCACGTGCGCGGCGCGCGCGAGCACAACCTCAAGAACGTGGACGTGGACGTCCCGCGCTGCTCCCTGGTCGCCTTCACCGGCGTCTCCGGCTCGGGCAAGTCGAGCCTGGCCTTCGGCACGTTGTTCGCGGAATCGCAACGGCGGTACCTGGAATCGGTCGCGCCGTACGCGCGGCGGCTGATCGACCAGGTGGGTGTCCCCGATGTGGACGCGATCGAGGGGATGCCGCCGGCCGTCGCACTGCAGCAGCAGCGCGGCGGTACGAGCACCCGTTCCTCGGTGGGCAGCATCACCACCCTCTCGAGCCTGCTCCGCATGCTGTACTCGCGGGCCGGAACCTACCCCGCCGATCAGCCGATGCTGTTCGCGGAGGACTTCTCCCCCAATACTCCGCAGGGCGCGTGCCCGGCGTGCCACGGCATCGGCCGCGTCTACGAGGTCACCGAGGCGCACATGGTCCCGGACCCCACGCTGTCGATCCGCGAACGCGCCATCGCCTCCTGGCCGCCGGCCTGGTACGGGCAGAACCTGCGCGACATCCTCGTCTCCCTGGGCTACGACGTGGACGCCCCATGGCAGGACCTACCCCGCAAGGACCGGGACTGGATCCTGTTCACGGAGGAACGGCCCACGGTGCCCGTCTACGCCGGATTCACCCCGGCGCAGACCCGCCGGGCCGTCCGCAACGAGATGGAACCCAGCTACCAGGGCACGTTCATCGGCGCCCGCCGGTACGTCCTCGACACGTTCGCGGGCACCAAGAGCGCGAGCGTCAAGAGGCGGGTCTCGCAGTTCGTCGGGAGCATGCCGTGCACCCTGTGCCACGGCAAGCGACTCAAGCCCGAGGCACTGTCGGTGACCTTCGAGGGGCTCGACATCGCGGATCTCTCCCGGCTCACGCTCGACGAGCTGGCCACGCTCTGCGCGGCGGTGCTGTCGCCCGACTGGGCACCGGCCACGTCGGGCGGGGTGCTCGACGCAGCCGCCCGACGGTCCGCCGTCGACGCGCGGGTGGCGTCGGGCGGCGCGGAGCACGCCGCGGCCCCCGACGTCCGAGCGACGCCGAACATGTCGGCGGAGAAGCGATCCGCCGCGCAGCGGCTGATCGCCGACCTCGCCGTCCGGCTGCAGCCCCTGCGGGACCTGGGGCTGGGCTATCTCTCCCTGGCCCGCAGCACCCCGACGTTGTCGGGCGGCGAGCTGCAGCGCGTGCGGCTCGCGACGCAGCTCTCGTCGCAGCTCTTCGGCGTGGTCTACGTGCTCGACGAGCCCTCCGCCGGACTCCATCCACGTGATCGGGATGCGCTGCGCGGCATCCTCGCCGGGCTCAAGCGGGCCGGCAACAGCGTCTTCGTCGTCGAACACTCGCTCGACGTGATCCGGTCGGCGGACTGGCTGGTCGACATCGGCCCCGGCGCGGGCGAGGACGGCGGCCGCGTGCTCTACAGCGGCCCGCCCGAGGGGCTGGCCGCGGTCGAGGAGTCCGTTACCCGCCGCTACCTCCTCGACCGCGCACCGTCGGACAGTGGGCCGCACGTCCCGCGGGATCGCGCGGCCTGGCTCGAACTGACGGGCGTGACCCGCAACAACCTTCGCGACCTCACCGTCGCGCTCCCGCTGCACTGCCTGACGGCCGTCACGGGGATCTCCGGGTCGGGCAAGTCCAGTCTGGTCTCCCAGGCGCTCCCCGAGCTGGTCGGCGAGCACCTCGGCAGGCCCGTGCGGTTCGACGACACCGATGACGACGACCTCCTCGCCGAGTCGGCCGCACCGGTCGCGGGCGCCGTCGTCGGCGACCCGCAGGGGGTGCGCCGGGTGGTGAGCATCGACCAGAAGCCGATCGGCCGCACGCCGCGCTCGAACGTCGCGACCTATACGGGGATGTTCGACCGGATCCGGCGGCTCTTCGCGGAGACCGACGAGGCCCGCCGGCGCGGGTACAAGCCCGGGCGGTTCTCCTTCAACGTCGCGGGCGGACGCTGCGCCACCTGCGAGGGCGAGGGCTGGGTGATGGTCGAGTTGCTCTTCCTGCCGAGCGTCTACAGCCCGTGCCCCGATTGTCACGGCTCCCGGTACAACGCCGACACCCTCGAGATCACCTGGAACGGCCGCACCATCGCCCAGGTCCTGGAACTCAGCAACGCCGAAGCCCGCGCGTTCTTCACCGGCGAACCCGAAGTCCTCCGCACCCTCGAGGCACTGCGCGACGTCGGCCTCGACTACCTGCGCCTCGGCCAACCGGCGACGGAGTTGTCGGGCGGCGAGGCCCAGCGCGTCAAACTCGCCGGCGAACTGCAGCGCGCCCACCGCGGCGACACGCTCTACCTGCTCGACGAGCCCACCGCCGGACTGCATCCGGCCGACACCGATCGCCTCCTGGCGCACCTGCACCGCCTCGTCGACGCCGGGAACACCGTCGTCGTCGCGGAACTGGACATGCGCGTCGTCGCCCAGGCAGACCACGTCATCGACATGGGGCCCGGCGCGGGCGGCGCAGGCGGCCGCATCGTCGCCGCCGGTACGCCGGCGGAGGTCGCGGCGTCCGCCGAGGGGGCGACCGCCCCCTACCTCGCAGCCGAACTCCCCGCCTGAAACAGACCCGATCGCGCACAAATCGGTTCCAGCCCTGCGCGCTGGGCCGGCCACGACTCTCGACCGAAGGACATCGACGTGCGGGAACAAACACCACCTCCGGCAGCGCCGGCACGCATCCTGTGGATGTTGCGCCGCGAATCCGGTGCGGCGATGCTCCTCGTCGCGGTCACCGTCGTCGCACTGGTGTGGGCGAACTCGCCCGCGTCGACGGCGTACTTCGACCTGTGGCACCAGGAGGCCGGCTTCGAGATCGGGCCGTTCGGCATGCGGATGAGCCTGCAGCACTGGATCAACGACGGCCTGATGGTGATCTTCTTCTTCGTCATCGGCCTCGAGGTGCGCCAGGAGTACGCGCACGGCACCCTGCGGGACCGGTCCCGCGCCCGGATCGCGCTGATCGCGGGCGCCACAGGGGTGGTGCTACCCGCAGTCATCTACCTCCTCGTCGTCGGCATCAGCGGCGGCGAGGGCCTGCGGGGCTGGGGCGCCGTCGTGGGCACGGACACGGCGTTCCTTCTCGGGGCGCTCGCGATCGTCGGACCGCGGCTCTCCGGCCAGCTTCGGGTCTTCCTGCTCACCCTCACCGTGGTCGACGACTTCCTCGCCGTGTCGATCATCGGCCTGGTCTACAGCGAGAAGATCCACCTCGGGCCGCTCCTACTCGCCGTGACCTGCCTCGTCGGGCTGTGGCTGCTCGGGCGTTCCCGCCAGTGGCGGGCGGCACCGTACGTGGTCCTCGTCGTGGTGCCGTGGTTCGCCGCAGTCTCCTCCGGCGTGCACGCGTCCCTCGCGGGTATGGCCGCCGGCCTGCTCATTCCGGCGTATCCGACCCAGCGGCACAAGGTGGTCGCGGCGCGGCAACTGTTCCGGGACTTCTGGCAGTCTCCCAGCGCCGCATCGGGGCGGGAGGTCTCCCGAGGCCTCGCCAAGGGCACCGCCGTCAACGAACGCTTGCACGAATACCTGCGCCTGCCGACCGCGCTCCTCGTGGTCCCGGTCTTCGCCCTCGCCAACGCGGGCGTGGACCTGCGCGGCGGCCTCCTCGGCGAGGCCGTGACGTCGAGCGTCACCTGGGGTGTGATCGTCGGACTCGTGCTCGGGAAGTTTCTCGGCATCGGCCTGTCCACGTGGGCAGCCGTCCGGCTGGGGATCGGACGACTCCCGCAGGGCGTCGGCATGGGCAGCGTCTTCGGCGGAGCGGCGCTGTCCGGCATGGGATTCACCGTCTCGCTGCTCATCATCGGGCTGGCCTTCGGCTCGACCTCCGACCTCGGGCGACAGGCCACCGTCGGGGTCCTCATCGCGATGGTCCTGGCGAGCGCGCTCGGGTGGGCCGTCTTCCGGCTCGCCGCCGCCCGGTGGGGCGAGGACACGGCGGATCTCCCGATGGTGCTGTCGGTTCCGGTCGATCCCGAGGTCGACCACGTCCGCGGCCCCGAGGACGCCCAGCTCACCCTGGTCGAGTACGTGGACTTCGAGTGCAGCTTCTGCGCCCACGCGACGGGCGGATGGGACGACCTGCACGCCCGCTTCGGGGACGACCTTCGCTACGTCGTGCGGCACCTCCCGCTCGTCGACGAGCATCCGCACGCGCTCCTGGCAGCGCGGGCCTCCGAGGCGGCCGCGCACCAGGGGATGTTCTGGGAGTGGCTCGATCTCGTCTTCGAGCGGCAGGCGCACCTCGAGCGGGAGGATCTCATCGCCTATGCGGGTGAACTCGGGCTGGACGTCGACCGGTTCGTCGCCGATCTCGACGGTGCCGACGTCGCCGAACGTGTGGAACGGGACGTGCGGAGCGCCGCGGACAGCGGCGCGCGGGCGACTCCCACCTTCTTCATCGACGGATGCCGCAACGTGGGCGCCTACGACGCCCGCGCCCTCGGTCGCGGTCTGGAGGCGAGCCGCCGCGGCAGCCGCACCCAGGAACCGGCCTGAGCGGTCAGGACTGGAGCAGCGGAGCCGCTTCGGATTCCCTGTTCCGGTACTCCCCTGGCGTGGTGCCGGTGATCGATCGGAAGCTGCGGTAGAAGTGGGCTTCGCTGGCATAGCCGACGTCGCGGGCGATCGACCCGACGGCCAGGTCGGTGCGGTTCGCGAGCATCTTCTGCGCCGTCTCGATGCGCAGTAGCCGCAATTGGCCGACGACCGTCTGCCCGGTCCCGTCGAACAGCCGGTACAGGCTGCGACGCGACAGATGCGACGCGGCGGCGATGCGATCGACGTCGAGATCGGGGTCGGCCAGATTCTTCCGCATGAAGTCCACCACGCGTTCCCGGCGCAGAAGCAACGGCAGGTCCTCCGACCCCATCTTCGCGGTGGAGTAGGCGACGAGTGAGCTCGCAAGGCCGGAGACCTGGGGCCGCAACAGTGACGCGCCGGCGGGATCGTCCACCTGGGCCCGGGCGAGGCTGAGGAAGAACGCCGAGACGGACCCCAACGCACCGTCGAGCGGGATGGCCCGCGCCAGGAGGTCCGTGCCGCGTCGCAGGCCCGCGGTCGCGAAGGCGCGCTCAGCGGGAACGTGGATGACGACCTGCTCGTAGGCCCCGTCGAAGTCCAGTTCGAACGGGATACTGCTGTCGTAGAAGACCATCTCCCCGGGACCGAAGACGGCCGTGTTCCCGGCCTGCACGACAGCGCCGCTACCACTGACCGGGAGCACGGCGAACAGGTACTCGTCGCTCTCCGAGCCCTGTCCGATGAGGCGACTCGACCGCGTCACGGTCTCCCCGTTGGAACGCTTGGTGGACACCGCATAGTCGCCGTAGCGGGAGCTACTGATCTCGCCGACGAACTCGGGGTGCCGCGGCGTCGTGTCGACATCCACGTACACGTGCCGGCGAATCGACCGCCAGTAGTCCACGGCGGCCGATCGATCCACGTCGTCGGTGGACCATTGCGATTCGCCGCGGGGCCACCGCGTCGCACGCTCGGTCACGCGCAACCACCTCCTCGCAGTGCAGCTTGCCTCATCTGATCCTACGGCCGGGCGCGCATCGCGGACTCGGCACGAACGGTCACCGACGTGGCACGCGACGACAGAGGCGGTGCCCGCCGGGGCGCGGAGAACTCCGTCACCGACCCGGATGGTGATCGACGATGACATCGAACTCAGCACGCAAGCGCGCAGCCAGGGACTACAGCCGGCGCCACGGAGTGAACTACCGCGTCGCGCTGCAGGCCGTGGGAACTCATGATCCGGACCGGTTCCATGCCCTCGCCACACGAGTCCTGATCGAGGCCGTTGAGGGAGGCGCGCTGACCGTCGCGCCGCATACTCCGGACTGCAGATACGACGAAACCCCCTGGATTTCAGGGGGTTTCGTGTTGTGCGCGATACTGGGATTGAACCAGTGACCTCTTCCGTGTCAGGGAAGCGCTCTCCCACTGAGCTAATCGCGCCTTCATGAAGTGGGGCTCAGCCGCTCCGATGCGGAGTGGCTGAGCGTGTTGGAGGCGGCGACGGGAATCGAACCCGTGTGCACGGCTTTGCAGGCCGTTGCCTCACCACTCGGCCACACCGCCACGGTAAGCCCACTTCGAGCGGATGACGGGATTCGAACCCGCGACCCTCACCTTGGCAAGGTGATGCGCTACCAACTGCGCTACATCCGCATTCGTCCGAACCGGCGCTTGGAACGCCTTTCCGGTGCGAGAGAGAACACTACGTGAACATCGCGCGCTCTGCCAAATCGGCTGGTCACCCCATGTTTCGTGCGCAGTCGGCGTGGTCGGGGCGCATCCGAGACCGCGTCGGCTTACGGGATGGGACTGTAATCGCTGATGGGGCGCCCGATTACCCTTTCGCTCAGCGGTCGTGTTAGTGTTCTCTCTCGTTCGCCTCCCTGGTAACACGGAGTCGCGCGCAGCTCCGGTCCTATGGCTCAGTGGGAGAGCGTCCCCTTCACACGGGGAAGGTCGCTGGTTCGATCCCAGCTAGGACCACCGAGAAACCGCCTGGTGACAGGCGGTTTTCTTCGTTTTCCGGCCCGAACCACCGCACGGATCTCGACGTGGACCACCGAGGGGCACCTACTCGTGCGGCACGGAACCGCATGGAAGACCGTGGCACGAGCATCGCGCGCGGTGCCCGTCGGCGCCATCCGCACGAGAGGAATCGGACTCGACATCACTGTCGGCCGGCCCGCCGGGGGCTTCGACGGCCACCGTGACCGGCTCCGGCTCGGGCGGCGCGACCGCAGGACCGCGAGCCGAACGCCACCCGGCGAGCACCTGGGCGATGTAGAGCGGGATACCGACGAGGCCGGCGACCACCCCGAGCACACACAGCCCGATCGACAGCTTCGTGGGGAGCGCGTCGATGAACACGGTCACGATCGCGAGAGCGATCAGCGCGACACAGAGTCCGTTCCAGAACAGGGCACGATCACTGACGCCGCGCGCACGCGAGAAGAGTCGGGTCGACACGGGTACCTCTGCCAGGTGCACGATGCGCGACGGGCCGAGCGGCTCCAGCCCCGGAACGGAAGATCGATCTGATCCGCGCCGTCATCGACGGCGCGGCACGTAGTGCATCATAACCGGCTTGGACGACACTCGCTCGGGAGCGCCGACCACGGATTCTCGAAACATCAAGCGTTGCAACCACATATGCGAGCCCGGACTACGCCTCCCTACGCGAACCCGTCGCCGCCCACACCGGAACCGCGATACGCATCGCCGAACCACCCTGCAACCCCGCGCAACCCTTGCCGCCGGTCTCGCGACGGACGTCTGATGAGCCGCCACGAGTGGTCCCGAAAACTGCTGAGGGAGAATACAAATGCCCCAAAGAGAGCAAAGCGGTCACGACGAAGCCCCACCCCGCACCATCGATCGGACTCAACGTCACGCGGTCGCGGCGCCCCGATGGGATTCATGGGCACGCCCCGCCGGGTTCCCCAGCATGCAGGCGGCACTGATCTGGGCGGCGCGCCACGCCCCCGACGCGAGCGACCCGATCAGTCTCCTCGCCCGCCGGCTCGGCGTGCCCTACGCAGTCCTGCACTCGACGGAGGTCGTCCAGCGATTCCTCCACACCGGCGGCGTCCTGGACGCACGGCGCAACCTCGGACGCTTCCGCTAGACGCTCGACTCCACTCGGGTGTTGACACTGCTTACATGTCGCTCTACCCTCATGTAAGCAATGCATACATCATCGAGGCGAGGAGCCACGAGGACATGACCCCAGCAGCAACGGACACCGTCGAGGTCGACCTGGGCGGGCGCACCGTCACCGTCCCCAAGGACGGCCTCTACGACCGCTTCCGGATGGACACCCCGCTGGACGAGGTCGCGCAGGACCCGCGAGTGCCGGGTGTCGGCTTCTTCCGCACGCTCCCGAAGGCCCAGGTGGACTCCCCCATCGGACCGACGCGCACGCCGAACTTCTACTACGCGATGTCCTCCGCGCGGCTGACGATGCTCGCCCCGAGCAGCGCCATCCGCAAGCGCCTGCCGGCCGAGCTCGCTCCACTCGAGGTCGCGCCGGGCCTCGCCCTGGCCTCGGTCATGCTCTTCCGCTACGACGTGTGCGACATCGACTTCTACACCGAGGCCGCTGTCGGCGTCGCGGTCCGGCCGGCCCGGCACGGCGGCCCCGGCCTCGCCGACCTCGTCTCCGCGCTCGGCGATGACCACCTGCACTCCTACGTGTTCTCGCTGCCCGTGAACACGCAGATCGCCCAGGTCCGCGGGCACGACGGCTACGGCTTCCCCAAGTGGGTCACCGACGTCGACGTCGACATCGACGAGACCCGCACGACCGCGCGGATCGCCAACGCCGACGGTGGCGTCGACCTGGCTTTCTCCGCCGCGACGCCGAAGCAGAAGCGCCACGCGAGCGGCGAGAAGGTCTCGACCCTCACCTCGTACACGCAGCGCGACGGCTCCTGGTTCTCCACCCTCAACCAGACCAACGTGCTCGCCAGCGGGACCTCGCGGTTCCCCCGGGGTATCGACCTCACCCTCGGCGAGGGCCGCGTGTCCGACGACCTGCGTTCGCTCAAGCCGATCCGCGCGGTCCAGTTCGACGTGAACACTGGAGCCCAGGCCGCGCTGCACATGCCGGTCCCGTTCTCCGTCCGCTGAGCTCCGTCCCTCCGAAAGGCGCACCATGAGCACCAACGCCCCGACGTTCATGCGCGCGCCGGTCATCTCGGCGCGACTCCCCCTTGCGGAGGCGGAACAGGGCCAGGCCCTGCTGGAGTCGAAGGACTCCGTCGGGAAGGTCCTACTCCTGCCTCGGGAAGCGTGACGCCACCAGGCGATTCGCCTCACGAGGCAACAGTCGTGTACTTTGTTGTTCGCCTGAGAGGCACGCGGATGTAGCGCAGTTGGTAGCGCATCACCTTGCCAAGGTGAGGGTCGCGGGTTCGAATCCCGTCATCCGCTCCAGAAGCCCCGATCGCGTACGCGGTCGGGGCTTCAGCCATTCACGGCCGGGTATCGCCAGGGGGCGAACGGAATTCGGCCGGTGGGAACTGCGGCGGAACGCGCCCTCCCTGCTGCACCGGCGGGTACCCGGGATAGGGCGGATACGGGGGCCGGGACCGCTGTTTCGACCCGCGGACGATGAGATACACCACACCGGCCACAGCTGCGGCGGCGAGCACCATCACGACCAGCGCAAGGATCGCCATGGGAAAGATCGTCATTTCCGTGACCATACTCGGATCAGCATCGCCGGGCACCCGACCTGCGGACATGGACGGAACCGGCCCGCGTGTGCATCGAGATGTGATCGCCTACCGACTCCCGACCACGAGCGAATCAGCCCGACGCTCAGCGTCCGCGCAGTAGCGTCGAATCGGACCGCGAAGGAATCGACACCAGCGCAGGAGTGACCCGTGGGCACAACCGTGACGGACGAACAGATTCAGGACCTGGTGAAGACGGCGCAGCCGTTCAGCCTCCTCATCCTCCGCTGGGGCCCGCGCCGTGCCCAGGACGGGGCCGACGCCATCGAACTCGAACACCAACGGCGCATGGTCTCGCTGCGGGCGGACGGCGTGATCGCCGTCCTCTGTCCGATCCTCGACGACGCCATGGCCGGTACGGCGATCATGACCGTTCCCCCCGACCGGGCCAGGGAGATCATCGCCGACGATCCCTGCGTCCGGGCCGAGATGATGCACAGCGAGGTGTACCCCTGCCTCGGCTTCCCCGGAGATTCTCTGCCCGGCTGACGCCCGGTGGGCGCATGACTGACGCCCGGTGGGCGCCCGGGTCGGCGTCCGCAGTGAGGCGAGCGGGGCACCGTCGGGCATCCCACCTGCACACATGGACGGAACCGGCCCGGCTGTCCAGCAAGCTGTGATCGCCTGCTAACTTCCGACTGTGAGTGATTCCACACCGGAACAGGTGCTCAACGACCGCGTCCGGGACGCCTACCACGCCGTGACCGACGAGGCGCGGGCCGAGAAGGTCGCCAAACAGCACGGACGCGGCAAGATGACTGCGCGCGAACGAGTGGCGGCGTTGGCCAACGGCGGCTTCCACGAATTCGGCGCCCTCGCGGGTCCGGGGCCGGCGCAGCAGGGCGCCGCTCCCCTGGTCGCGCCCGGCGACGGCGTGGTCACCGGGATCGGCTACATCGACGGCCGGCCCGCGGCGATCGCCGCCTTCGACTTCACCGTTCTCGGCGGCAGCAATGGCGCCACCGGCATGGCGAAGCTCGACCGCTGCGCCGAACGCGCGCTCCTCGACGAGATCCCGCTGATCATGCTCATGGACGGCGGCGGGCACCGCATGCAGGAGGCGCTCGACTCCCGCCTCGCGGCACCGGGATCACAGCTCCTGCTGCGCCTCGCCGACCTCTCCGGGCACGTGCCGCTGGTCGCGGCGATGATGGGGCCCGGCTTCGGCGCGCCCGCGAACATCTCCGCGTGCTGCGACTTCGTGACCATCGTGCGCGGCATGGGCACCATCGGCATCTCCTCGGCTCCGCTCGTCCGGGCGGCGACCGGCGAGAATCTCACCAACGACGAGATCGGCGGGGCGGACCTGCAGGCGAGGCGCGGCGTCGTCGACGTGGTGACCGCCGACGAGCAGGAGGCGCTCGATTCGATCCGCGCATTCCTGAGCTACCTCCCGCCGTCGGCGGCCGGACAGCCGCTGATCAACGCGGGGCCGCACGAACCCGGGGACGGTGCGGAGACGATCGACACGATGATCCCCGCGTCGATGCGGCAGGCCTACGACGTCGTCGAGGTCATCGAGGCGATCGCCGACGTCGACAGCGTCTTCGAGCTGGGGCGCACGCACGCACCGAATCTCGTGACCACGCTGGTTCGCGTGGACGGCCGACCGATGGGCGTCGTGGCCAACCAGCCGCGGGTCCACGCCGGCGCGCTCGACGCGCACGCGTGCGAGAAGGCGGCGCACTTCATCGCGGTATGCGACGCGTTCGGCCTGCCGATCCTCATCCTCATCGACCTGCCCGGCTTCCTCGTCGGCGCGGGGGCCGAGGAGACGAACCTGGTGCGGCGCAGCGCCCGTCTCGGATACGAGCTCGGCGCGGCCACGGTGCCCCGCTTCGTGATCGTGACCCGCAAGGCCTACGGCGCCGCCTACATCGCGATGGGCGGCGGGCGCAGCGCGCACGCCGATCTCTCCCTCGCGTGGCCCACCGCGGAGATCTGCGCCATCCCGATCGAGAGCGCCGTCGATCTGGCGTTCCGGTCGCAGTACGAGTCGGCACCCGATCCCGCGCAGGCGCGGACCGATCTGATCACTCTGTTCAAGGCCAATGTCGACCCGCTGCTCGCCGCGGACGGCTTCGGCATCGATGACGTGGTGCTGCCCTCGGCCACCCGACCGATGCTCGCCGAGGCCCTCACCCGGGTGAAGCGCCGCCCACCGCGGGTCCCGCAGAAGCGACGCTCGATCTCCCCCATCTGACCGGCGCTCGGCCCACGGTCGCTCAGGCCCGACGGTGCCGCCGCACCGCGTCGGTGTTGGCGCAGCGCGGCGAGCAGTAGGACTGGCGCCCACCGCGACTGGTATCGGCGAACACCCGATCACAGCCCGCGCGGGCGCACGTCCCGAGCCGAGCCCCCTCGGCCTCGGTGGTGAACACCGCGAGCCCGCCCGCGGTGACCGCCTTCACCCGACCCAGCAGTGACTCCGTCTCCGGCGTGAAATGCAGGTGCGGGCGCCAGTCGTCGTGCGCGGTCAGGTAGATCCCCGCCGTGCCCTCCTCCAGGAGCGCGTTGACGGCATCGCACCGCTCGTCGACGGTGCCCGCCTCGAAGGGCCCGCGCAGCAGCGTGGTCCAGTCGTCCAGACCGGCGATCGTGTCGTCGTCCACGTCGATCCGGCGGATCTCGTGGTCGCGGAGCGCGCCCACCACCCGCTCGGTCGTCCAGGCCCCGTCGGCCCGGAGATTGACCAGGTCGACCGAGAGCCGGACACCGGTCATGTTGTCGTGATCGAACTGCACGCGACGATCATCCCGCCTGCGCCGCGATCTCGGGCCAGACGGTCGGGTACTCGGGCGCGACGAGCTTGATCCGCCGCACACCGCACGAGCACAGCTGGTACATCACCACCCCCTCGCTGGTCGGGTGGTGCGATTCGGTCTCCCAGGAATGGGCCAGGTGCGTGATCTCGTTCATGCGAACCAGCGTGGAACGAGGTCATCAGGCGTTTCAACCATTACATTCGGCGTTCGAGTCACCCGCACCGTCCGGCGCCGGAGAAACGCGTACCCTAGGGGGGTATGATCCGGCTGACGTCGACGGAAGGAGTACGAGTGGCCACCGATGCCCACGCGCCCGCCGTCGTGGACCTCGAGATCGACGGCATGACCTGCGCGTCGTGCGCGAACCGCATCGAGCGCAAGCTGGGCAGGCTCGACGGGGTCACCGCCACCGTCAACTTCGCCACCGAGCGGGCGCACGTCACCGCCCCGGCCGACATGCCGGTCGAGCGCCTCATCGAAGCGGTCGAGGGCGCCGGGTACGGCGCGCGCGTGCCGGCACCGTCGACCCCGGACCGCGAGGACGCCGCCGGACGCGACCGCGATCCGATCGACGCGCTGCGCCGGCGACTCGTGGTGAGCCTGGCGCTCGGCATCCCCGTGATCGCCCTGGCGATGATCCCGGCGCTGCAGTTCCCGTACTGGCAGTGGGTCTCGCTCGCGCTCGCGACGCCGGTCGTGCTGTGGGGCGGCCTGCCCTTCCACCGCGCCACCTGGACCAACCTGCGGCATGGCGCGGCCACCATGGACACGCTGATCACGCTCGGTACCCTGGCCGCGTACGGCTGGTCGGTGTACGCCCTGATCTGGGGCACCGCGGGGATGCCCGGGATGACGCACCCCTTCCGGCTCACGATCGAGCGGATCGACGGTGCCGGCAACATCTACCTCGAGGCGGCCGCCGGCATCACCGTGTTCCTCCTCGCCGGCCGGTACTTCGAGGCCACGAGCAAGCGCCGGGCCGGTGCCGCGCTGCGCACCCTGCTCGAGCTGGGAGCGAAGGACGCGACGCTGCTCCGCGACGGGATCGAGACCTCGATCCCCGTGGACCGGCTGGTCGTCGGCGACGATTTCGTCGTGCGGCCGGGCGAGAAGGTGGCCACCGACGGGATCGTCGTGTCCGGCCAGTCCGCGATCGACGCCTCGCTGCTCACCGGCGAGTCCGTGCCCGTCGAGGTGCACCCCGGCGATGCCGTGACCGGCGCGACGGTCAACGCCGGAGGCAGGCTCGTCGTCCGCGCGACGCGGGTGGGATCCGACACCCGGCTCGCCCGGATGGGCCGGCTGGTCGAAGAGGCGCAGGCCGGCAAGGCCCAGGTGCAGCGTCTCGCGGACCGCGTCTCCGCGGTCTTCGTACCGATCGTGATCGTGCTCGCCGTCGCGACGCTGGCATTCCGGCTCGGCACCGGCGCATCGGCGTCCGCGGCGCTGACCGCCGCCGTGTCCGTGCTCATCATCGCCTGCCCGTGCGCGCTCGGCCTGGCCACGCCGACGGCCCTGCTCGTCGGCACCGGGCGCGGCGCTCAGCTCGGGATACTCATCAAAGGCCCCGAGGCGCTGGAATCGACCCGCCGCATCGATACGGTGCTGCTCGACAAGACGGGCACCGTGACCACCGGGGTCATGCGGCTGCAGGCCGTGCACGTCGCCCCCGGCGAGGACGAGGACGAGGTACTCGCCGTCGCCGCCGCGGTCGAGTCCGCATCGGAACACCCGGTCGGCCGCGCGATCGCCGACGCGGTGGCCGCACCGGGCACCGTCGAGCGGTTCGCGAACGTCCCCGGCCTGGGCGTGCGCGGCACCGTCGGGGGCCGGACGGTGACCGCCGGTCGTCCCGCACTCCTCGGCGAGGAGGGCATGCCCCTGCCCGCCGAGCTCCGCGCACGCTTCGCCGAGGCCCAGGCCCTCGGCGGGACCGCGGTTGTCGTCGGCTGGGACGGCGCCGCCCGCGGCGTACTGGTCGTCGCCGACGAGGTCAAGCCCACCTCCGCGGACGCCGTGGCGCGCCTCGTCGGGCTCGGCCTGCGTCCGATCATGCTGACCGGCGACAACGAGCGCGCCGCGCGGACCATCGCCGCACAGGTGGGCATCGACGAGGTGATCGCCGACGTGCTCCCCACCGAGAAGGTCGACGCCGTACGGCGCCTCCAGGCGGAGGGCCGGGCGGTCGCCATGGTCGGCGACGGCGTCAACGACGCGGCGGCGCTGGCCCGGGCGGACCTCGGCATCGCCATGGGGACCGGGACGGACGCGGCGATCGAGGCCGCGGACCTCACCCTGGTCAGCGGCGACCTGCGCACCGTCGTCGACGCGATCCGGCTCGCGCGCCGCACCCTGGGCACCATCCGGGTGAACCTGTTCTGGGCCTTCGCCTACAACACGGCCGCGCTCCCCCTCGCCGCGGCCGGACTGCTCAACCCGATGCTCGCCGGCGCCGCGATGGCGCTGTCCTCGGTGTTCGTGGTGAGCAACAGCCTGCGACTACGGGGCTTCGCGCCCCAGAAGGAATACTGATCGCCATGACCACTGAGACCGGCCACGAACACCATCATGGCTACATGTCCGACAAGGACGAGTACCTCAAGCGCCTGCGGCGCATCGAGGGACAGGCCCGCGGCCTGCAGCGCATGGTCGAGGAGGAGAAGTACTGCATCGACATCCTCACGCAGGTCTCCGCGATGACCAAGGCGCTGCAGGCGGTCGGGCTCGGGCTCCTCGAGGACCACATGAGCCACTGCGTCGTGGACGCGGCACGGTCCGGCGACGAGGCCGAGACCGCCGCCAAGCTCAAGGAGGCGACGGACGCGATCGCCCGGTTCACGCGCTGAACCACTGTTGCAGAAGGGCCGGTACGGGCGTCCGATCATGCCCCGCACGGATTTTGCGTATCCGCTCGCACAGGGGCGGCCGGTTACCGTACTATCAGTGTTGTCAGCGAAGTGAGACCTCTCTCACACTCCGGCACCCTCACCCTTGCACCCGCCCGGCCCACACATCGCCGGGCGGGTGCTGGTGTGTTCGGGGCCTACGTCGCGTCCGCCGACGCGAAGCGGGACAGCGCGAGCAGACGCGAGGTGGCGCGCAGGTACTTCTTTCGGTAGCCGCCGGCGACCATCTCGGGGGTGAAGATCTCGTCCAGCTTCGCTCCTGACACGAGCACGGGAATGCCCGCGTCGTACAGCCGGTCCGCGAGAACGACGATGCGCAGCGCGACGGTCTGGTTGTCCGCGGGGTGCACACCACTGATGCACACCTTGGAGATCCCCTCGACCAACTGCTTGTACCGCGACGGGTGCAGCTTCGACAGGTGCTCGGACAACGCGTCGAAACTGTCGAGCGTCGCCGTCGGATCGGCCTCCGCGATCGCCACCAGCTCCTCGTCGGTGAGCGGATCCGGCGCGGGCGGCAGGTCGCGGTGCCGGTAGTCCGGGCCGTCCACCCGCACCGACTCGAAGACCGAGCTGAGCTTGTTGATCTCGCGCAGGAAGTCCTGGGCCGCGAACCGCCCCTCGCCCAGCTGCCCGGGCAGGGTGTTCGACGTGGCCACGATGGACACGCCGCGGGCCGCGAGCTCGGTGAGCAGCCGCGACATCACCATCGTGTCGCCCGGATCGTCGAGCTCGAACTCGTCGATGCAGAGCACCGTGTGGTCGGACAGGTATTCGACGCACCGGTTGAAGCCCAGCGCGCCCACCAGGTGGGTGTACTCGACGAAGGTGCCGAACGACTTCGGCGAGGGGACGCTGTGGAAGATCGACGCGAGCAGGTGGGTCTTGCCGACGCCGAAGCCGCCGTCGAGGTAGAGGCCGACGCCGTGCGGCGGGGTGCTCTTGCGGCCGAACAGGCCCTTCTTGTTCCGCTGCTTCGTCAGCTTGATCACGTCGTCGACGAACCGCCGGCCGATATTCACCGCCGCGGCCTGCGTGGGCTGGTTCGGATCCGGGATGTAGCTGTCGAAACTGACCTGACTGAACATCTCCGGCGGGACCAGTTGCTCCACCATCTGCTCCGGCGTCACCGTCGGGTTGCGATCCACGAGATGCAGCGTCATGGGACGTGATGATATCCGCTGGTCCGCCGCGTGCTGAAATCACACGCTACCGTCGCGGATGTGATCGACCACCTGCCTGCGGACGACGCCGCCCTCGCCCACCGCTACGCCCACCCCTTCGCCGCCGGGCGGGCCTTCGTACGGGCCAACATGATCAGCTCGCTCGATGGATCCGCGACCGCCGCTGGCCGCTCCGGCGGGCTCGGCGGCGACGGCGACCGACGGGTGTTCCGAGCGCTGCGCGCGCAGGCCGACGTCGTGCTCGTCGGGGCCGCGACCGTGCGCGACGAGGACTACGGCACGCCGGAGCACCCCGCGCTCGCCATCGTCACCAGGGGTGAGGTCGCGCGCACCCCTCGCCTCTACCCGCCCGACGGTGCCGAACCCCTCGTCTACTCGGGCGGGGGCTCCTCCGTCGACCTGCGCGAGGTCCTCGCCGACCTGTACCGACGCGGCTTCCGGCGCGTGCTCGCCGAGGGCGGCCCCGGCGTGCTGGGTGCCCTCCTCGCCGACGGCCTCGTCGACGAACTGTGCCTGACCGTCGCGCCGATGCTCGTCGGGGGCGACGGCCGACGCATCGTCACGGGCCCGGATCTGCCGACCGGCCACTGGCGCCGTCTGCAGCTCCTCGGCGACGACGAGGGCTACCTCTACACGCGCTGGGCGCGGTGACCCCGCGCTCCGGCGCGATGCCGCGCGCGCGACACGGTGCCGCGCTGTCGACGCCGATCTGGCTAGGGTGAACGGCATGCCCCACCCGCGCACCCGTGCACTCGCCGTCGGCGCGTTCGCCGTGGCTCTGGCCGCGTCGGCGTGCACCCCGATCCCCGCGCCCACCCCCGGGTACGTGAGCGACTTCGGCGAGGGCGGCCGCGCACCGTCGTCCGCGGCACAGCAGGCCCCGAAGGGGCCGGAGTGGAAAGCTCCGGCGAAGGACACGCTGACCTGGCAGGACTGCACGGAGCAGCTCGCGACCCGCTACGGCACTCCGTCCGCCGCGAACGCGACACTGCAGTGCGCATCGATCACCGTTCAACTCGGCACGTCGCGATCGCCGCTGCAGCTCGCGCTGACGCGGGCCGAGGTCCCCGGCACACCCGACACGGCCGCGCCGCTCGTCCTGGTCGGCGGTACCGAGTTCACGGGTCAGCGGGCGGTCGCGACCCTCGCGTCCGCGGACTCGCCGATCCTCACGAACCGTCCCGTGGTCGCCGTGGAACGGCGAGGCGTCGGCGCCTCATCGCCGCTGACCTGCCGCAGCGCCGCCGACCGGGCGGTGCTGCGCGACGGATTCACCGCAGGCGCGGACCTGGACACCCGGATCCGCAAGGTCGGGGAGGCCGCTCAGGGCGCCGCCACGGCCTGCGGCGACGCCTACCCCGCGACCCTCACGGAGTACACCGCCACCGCCGCCGCCGAGGACCTCGAGGCCCTGCGAACCACGTGGAACGTGCCGGCGCTGGGGCTCCTCGCTGTCGGCGACGGCTCCACGACGGCGCTCGCGTACGCCTCGAAACACCCGAAACAGGTCGCGCGCCTGGTGCTCGACTCCCCCGTCCGGTACGGCGGCACCGAGCTCCAGCGCGCCGAGGACGCCGCGCGGGGCCTGTCGGCCACCGTCGACGCCTTCGCCGCGCAGTGCGGCCCCACGTGCGCCCTGGGCGCCGACCCCGCCGCCGCGATGCGCGGGATCATCGACGACGCCGCCGCCGGCCGGCTCGGCACGTTCACCGACACCGATGTCCGACGGGCCGTCCTCGTCACGCTCGGTATCGGGCCCGGGGACCGCGACGCGCGGATCACGCGCGTCGCGACCGCCCTTCGGGGTGCGCGCACGGGCGACGCCGTCCCCCTGCGCGCCCTCCTCCGCACCGCCGACGACGCGCTCGGCAGCGACGGCCAGTTCGTCGCGCGCTGCTCCGACGCCGCCACCAAGGCCTCCCCGGACCAGATCACGGCGTCCGCGCTGGCGTGGGGCCCGCAGTACCGGCTCGGTGCCGCGACGGCGCTGGACCTCGCCGTCTGCTCGGCGTGGCCCGCGATGCCCGCCCCGCCCAAGCTGACCGACCTGACGGTGAAGTCGGTGGTCGCCACCTCGGCGGCCGACCCGCTCACCGCGCGCACCGCGCTCGACACGCTGACCGGACAGCTCACCGTCGTCGGGGCGCAGCCCTCGGCGGTCACCTGGGCCGGGATCGGCGACGGTGCCGTCATCCGGTCGTCGTGCGTCCAGAAGTCCCTGATCGCCTACCTGGACCGCCAGGACGCGCCGACGGTGCGGGGTTGCCCGGCCTGATGCGGCCGGGCCCGGCCGGGCCCGCGGGCACCGTCGGATACGGTTTAGCGGTGTCGTCCCACGCCCTGTCCCGGATGAAGTCCGACCCCGCGCTCATCGCGAAGGCCATCCTGTGGCCGCTCGCGATCCTCACGCTGCTGCAGCGGCTGATCATCCTGGTCCCGAACGGCAACAAGACGGACGACTTCACCACCGTCTACGCCGCAGCAGTGCGCTTCCTCCGGCATGAGGCGGTGTACACCGAGAACTACGACACGGTCGACCCGCATTACCTGTACCCGCCATCGGGAACGCTGGTCATGGCCCCGTTCGGGTACTTCGACCCGGAGACCGCGCGGTACATCTTCGTCGGGCTCAGCGCCGTCGCGCTGCTGCTCGCGCTGTACATCCTGCTGCGGATGTTCGGCTACGGGCTGAACTCGATGGTCGCACCGGTCGTGTTGTTCTTCGCGGTGACCACCGAGGCCGTGACCAGCACGCTGGTCTACACGAACGTCAACTGCTTCGTCCTGCTGGCCGAGGTGGCCGCGATGGCGCTGTTGCTCAAACGGAAGGACCTCTGGGCCGGCATCCCGCTCGGGCTGTCCTTCGCGATCAAACCCCTGCTCGCGGTGATGCTCCTGCTGATTCTGGTCAACAGGCAGTGGAAGGCGCTGATCACGGCGTTCGCCATTCCCGCGGTGCTGATGGGCGCCGGAATGCTCCTCTCCGCGGACCGCACGGAGTTCTTCCGCAAGACCCTGCCCTATCTCAACGCTCCTCGCGACTACTACAACAGCTCCATCCAGGGCAACGCCATGTACTTCGGCCTGCCGAACTGGCTGGAGCTGTTCCTCCGCGCGGCGGTGGTCATCCTGGCCGCCGTCACGCTGTGGCTGCTGTGGAAGTACTACCGCCAGAGCAACGAGCTGCTGTGGCTCGCCACCTCCACCGGGACCCTGCTCACCACGTCGTGGCTCGTGCTCTCGCTGGGCCAGGGCTACTACTCGATGCTGCTGTTCCCGATGCTGATGACCGTGGTCTACCGCAGCTCCGTCCTCGGCAACTGGGCGTCCTGGGTCGCTGTCTACGGCTTCCTCAGTTACGACAACTGGCTGTCCGGGAAGTGGCCCGCGTTCGGGCGCTCCCTCGCCTACCTCAAGTGCACGCTCGGCTGGTCACTGCTGATCATCGTGCCCTTCTGCGTGCTGCTGTTCCGCTACCTCGACGCCCGCGCGGAGAACCGGCTCGACGAGGGCATCGACCGTCCGCTGCACCCCGATGAGGAACCCGGTCGGCACGAGCTGGCACAGTCCAGCGCGCGCGGTTAGTTTGGAACCATGACTGAGCCCAAGCCCAAACTGCAACTGAGCGATTCGGAGTGGCGGCAGCGCCTCTCCGCGCCGGAGTTCCGTGTGCTGCGGCAGGCGGGCACCGAGGCGCCGTTCACCGGCGAGTACACCGATACCAAGACCTCGGGCGTGTACCGCTGCCGCGCCTGCGGCGAGGAGCTCTTCCGATCGGACAGCAAGTTCGAGTCCCATTGCGGCTGGCCGTCGTTCTTCTCCCCGCTCGCGGGCGAGAAGATCATCGAGCGCGAGGACACCTCACTCGGCATGCGGCGGGTGGAGGTGGTGTGCGCCAACTGCGGCAGCCACCTCGGCCACGTCTTCGAGGGCGAGGGCTACGACACCCCCACCGACCTGCGCTACTGCATCAACAGCATCTCCATGCGCCTGGAGCCGGACGAGGCCTGAGCCCCGTCCGGCCGGGCATCACGGCAGCGCGGTGATCAGGTCGCGCACCTCGACGCGCGGGCCCGAGAAGAACGGCGTCTCCTCGCGGGTGTGGCGCCGGGCGTCGGTGGCCCGCAGATCACGCATGAGGTCGACGATGCGGTGCATCTCGGGCGCCTCGAAGGCGAGCAGCCACTCGTAGTCGCCGAGCGCGAAGGCCGGCACGGTGTTCGCCCGGACATCGGGATAGCCGCGCGCGGCGCGCCCGTGGTCGGCGAGCATCTTGCGGCGCTCGTCATCGGGCAGCAGGTACCACTCGAGGCTGCGGACGAACGGGTACACGCAGATGTACGCGCCCGGGTCCTCCCCCGCGAGGAAGGCGGGGATGTGGCTCTTGTTGAACTCCGCGGGGCGATGCAGCGCGGTGTTGGACCACACCGGGGCGCTCGCGCGGCCCAGCGCGGTGCCCCGCCGGAACTCGTTGTACGCGGCCTGCAGATCCTCGAGCCGCTCCGCGTGCCACCAGATCATGAAGTCCGCGTCGGCCCGCATCCCGGCGATGTTGTAGACACCGCGGACCACCAGATCGCCCTGCTGGATCTTCGCCAGGAAGGCTTCCGCCTCGGTCGCCGCCGCCGCGCGCTGCTCGTCGTCCCCGAGCTCCCCCGGGGAGATCGAGAACACCGAGAACATCAGGTAGCGAACAGTCGAATTGAGCTCCGCGTAATCCAGTTTGGCCATATCCCCGATCGTAGTCCCGTGACCGGGACCGGCTCAGGAGAGGTCGGCCAGGACACGCTCGGCCGCACGCTCCGCGCGCGCGATGCAGGCCGGCACCCCGACACCGTCGAAATAGGCGCCCGCCAGCGCCAGACCGCTCGGCGTGGCGGCGTCGATCGCGGCGAGCGTCTCGCGGTGTCCGGGCAGGTAGACGGGGATCCCCTCGTACCACCGCTGCACGTGCGCATGGGTCGGTTCGACGGTGACCCCCAGGATGTTCGCCAGATCGTCCCGGGCCGCGGCGAGGAGGCCGGAATCGAGATCGTCGACGATCCGGCTCACGCCGAGGCGCCCGAAGGACAACCGGACCGTGCCGTCCGGGAGGTGGTCCCACTTGCGACCCGACAGGGTCAGGGCCTTGGCGCTGACCTGCTCCCGGCTCGCCACCAGCACACCCGAGAGGTCGGGCAACTCGACGTCGTCCGGAAGGCGCAGTGTCACCAGGGCCGAACTCGCCGCGGGGATCTTCGACACCGCCGCACCGAGCTCCGGCAGGTTCATGCCCACGAGCCGAGCCACCTGCGGCGCGGGCACGGCGAGGACCACCGCGTCGAACATCGAGCCGCGAAGGCTCCACCCGGGCCGGATCTCCGGGACGGGCGCTCCGAGCATGACCCGGTCGCCGAGCCGCTCGGTGAGCGCGTCGAGCAACTGCTGGTACCCGCCGCGGAACGCGCCGAACACCGGGCTGTCGTCGGGCTCGCCGAGCACATCGCGCACCGCCTCCCCCAGTGACGGTGCGCCGTCGTCGAGGCGGGCGGCCAGGGCGGGCAGTGCGGCGCGGACGGAGACGTCGTCGGCGTGCGCCGCGAACACCCCCGAGACCATCGGATCGACACTGCGCTCGACCACCTCGTCGCCGAGCCGCGACCGGACCAGTGCACCGATCGACGCGTCGGCACCGGCGTTCCAGCGCAACGGGATCCGCACCTCGTCCGCGTCGCCCGGTACGCCCATCAGCGTGCGGCCGAAGCCGCCCAGGAGTCCACCGTCAGCGAACAGCGCCGGGCGCCGCCCCGCGGGCTCGACCACCTCGTCGGCGAGGCCGAGCTCGGCCGCGAGGTCGAGGACCTCCGGGCGACGCCGGACGAAGGCCTCCGCGCCCACGTCCAGGCGCCGGTCACCGAGCATCTCCGAGCGCAGCTTCCCGCCGACCCGGTTGCCCGACTCGAAAACCGTGACCCGGGCGCCCGCCTGTTGCAGACGGAGCGCGGCCACCAGACCGGAGATTCCCGCCCCGACGACGGCGACACTGCTCACAGCTCGTGCACCAGGTCGACGACGCGGGTCAGCACGTCGGGATCCGTCGCGGGCAGTACACCGTGCCCGAGGTTGAACACGTGCCCCGTCGCGCCGGCGGCGACCGCCGCGTCGCCCTCGGCGACCACGCGCCGGACCTGCGCCTCGACGGTGCCCCGGTCGGCCATGAGAACAGCGGGGTCGAGGTTGCCCTGCAACGCCCGACCCGGCCCGACCCGACCCGCCGCGACGTCGAGCGGCGTGCGCCAATCGACGCCCACGACGTCGGCACCGGCCGCGCCCATCGCGCCCAGGAGTTCGCCCGTGCCCACGCCGAAGTGGAACGCGGGCAGCGCGGGAGCGGACTCCCGCAGTGCGGCGAAGACGCGCTCCGAGTGCGGCTGCACATAGGTGCGGTAGTCGGCGAGCGAGAGCGCGCCCGCCCAGGAGTCGAACAGTTGGAAGGCCTGCGCTCCGGCCTCGGCCTGCGCCCGCAGGAAGGTGATCGCGATGTCGCCGAGCTTGCCCAGCAACGCGTTCCACGTGTCCGGGTCCGAATACATCAGCGACTTGGTGCGCTCGTGGTTGCGGCTGGGACCGCCCTCGACCAGGTAGGAGGCCAGCGTGAAGGGCGCACCCGAGAAGCCGATGAGTGCGACGCCCGCGGGCAGCTCACCGCGCAGCATCCGCACGGCCTCCGCCACCGGCGCGACCTGCTCGGGATCGAGCACCGGCATGGCCGCGACGGCGGCGGCGTCCCGGACGGGCTGCTCGATGACGGGGCCGATCCCGCTCACGATGTCGAGGTCGATGCCCGCCGCCTTGAGCGGAACGACGATGTCGGAGAACAGGATGGCGGCGTCCGTCCGGTGCCGGCGCACCGGCTGGAGGGTGATCTCGCAGACCAGATCAGGGCGGAAGCACGACTGCAGCATGCCGATTCCCTCACGCACCTTGCGGTACTCGGGCAGCGAACGGCCCGCCTGGCGCATGAACCACACCGGCCGGCGCGAGGGCGTGGCGCCCGTCGCGGCGGCGAGCAGCGGGTAGGCGACCGCGTCGTCCCTCGTCGACTCGTCCTTGGTACTCATCGCCATCGATCATGTCATGAGTGCGGCGCCGGGGGCTTCAGGCCTGCGGCGCGCCTCCGCCGAGAGCGCCGGCTTTGCGGCTACGGTCACGGTTTGTGAGCCAACCAGGAACGGGTGCCGACGGGGCGACCGACGGAGCGGGGCAGCGCGGCGCCGAGCCGGAGCCCTTCCGCGTCGCCGTCGAATCCCTGCACACGGCGACGGTCCGCCCCGAGATCGAGATCGGGAGCATCCGCCCGCCGCAACGGCTCGCGCCCTACAGCTACGCGCTCGGTGCCGAGGTCCGCTCAGCGGAGACCGATGTCGTCCCCGAGTACTCCGACGGGGAGACCTTCGGCCGCCTGATCCTGCTCTACGACCCGCACGGGCACGAGGCGTGGAACGGCCTGATGCGGCTCGTCGCGTACGTGCAGTCCGAGGTCGACGAGTCGCTCGCCTCCGATCCGCTACTCCCCGAGGTCGCATGGAGCTGGCTCAC
Source organism: Tsukamurella sp. NPDC003166 (assembly GCF_040611135.1). Taxonomy (NCBI): domain Bacteria; kingdom Bacillati; phylum Actinomycetota; class Actinomycetes; order Mycobacteriales; family Tsukamurellaceae; genus Tsukamurella; species Tsukamurella sp. NPDC003166. Next base: position 24,467 of record NZ_JBEXNL010000011.1, on the reverse strand, counting down.
CGACGCGCTCGCCGAGCGCGGCCAGGAGGTGACCGCACTGGGCGGCACCGTCACCGCCACGGCGTCGGTGCGCTACGGCGACATCGCCGGACCGCCCCGCGCTCACCAGCTCGAACTGCGCGCGTCGTGGACCCCGCTGGGCGAGAACCTGTCCGGGCACGTCGAGGCGTTCTGCTCGGTACTGGAGATGGCTGCCGGACTCCCCCCGGCCGGCATCACCCGGCTCGGGTCGTAGGCCGGCCGTGGCGAAGGGCCCCGCGGAACCCGTTCCCGGCATTCCCCTGACCGAGCCCGACGAGGGCGTCCCCGAGCCACTCACCACGGTGGAGGAGTTCGCCGACTGCGCCGCCGCGCTGCTGCGCGGAAGCGGCCCCGTCGCCCTCGACACCGAGCGCGCCTCCGGATTCACCTACTCCTCCCGCGCCTACCTGATCCAGATCAAGCGGACCGGTTCGGGACTGTTCCTGCTGGACCCGATCCACGAACCCGAGGGGCTCGCACCCGTCATCGGCGCACTGCGGGGCGTCGAATGGGTACTGCACGCCGCCGATCAGGACCTGCCCTGCCTGCGCGACGACGGATTCGTCTGCGACGAACTGTTCGACACCGAGCTCGCCGGGCGGCTGCTGGGCGCGCCGCGGGTGAACCTGGCCGCGATGACCTCCGAGTACACCGGCTACGCGCTGGCCAAGGGGCACGGCGCCGCCGACTGGAGCACCCGCCCGCTGCCGCACGAGTGGCTCAATTACGCCGCCCTCGACGTCGAGGTCCTCGTCGACCTGCGCGACGAGGCCTACGAGCGCCTCGAGGACGCAGGGAAGCTCGAGTGGGCGCTCGAGGAGTTCGAGTACGAGCGCACCCGGCCGGACCCGCCGCCGAAGCAGGATCCGTGGCGTCGACTGTCGGGCCTGAGCACCCTGCGCAACCGCCGCCAGCTGGCCCGCGCCCGCGAACTGTGGCTCGCGCGCGACGAGATGGCCGAGCAGCGCAATGTCGCGCCGGGGCGCACCCTGCCCGATGCGGCCATCGTCAACGCCGCCGCGAAGAACCCGGCCTCGGAGGCGGAGCTGACCGCGCTGCCGGTGTTCGGCGGGCCCAGGATGCGCCGGTCGGCGAAACGCTGGATGTCGGCGATCGAGCGGGCCAACGCATTGTCGGACGCGAAGCTCCCCCCGCTGCACGGCCCGCGGAACGGCATGCCCGCCACCAACCGGTGGGCCAAGTCGAATCCCGAGGCCGCCGAGCGGCTCGCGAAGGTCCGGGCCGCGCTCGCCGAGATCTCCGACGAGGTCGCCGTTCCCGTGGAGAACCTGCTGCCCACCGACGCCGTCCGGCAGTTGTGCTGGGAGGGCGGCGCCGCGGGCGTCACCAAGGTCGACGATGCCCTGGCCGCGTCGGGTGCGCGGGACTGGCAGCGTCGCCTGACGGTGCCCGCCGTCGCCGCCGCGTTGGCGTCCGCCTAGGGCTCCGTCAGCGCACCTGCTCCCGCGCCACCTCCGCGGCGGGAAGGCTCACGTGGGCGCACGCCGTGACCCAACCGGTGATGCGGAACGCGATCTCCGACGGGGTCAGGCCCAGGTCGCCCAGGATCTCGCCGCGGGAGGCGTGGTCGAGGAAGGCCTGCTCGACGCCGAGCACCCGGGTGGGGACGTCCACCTCGGCCTTCTGCAGCGCCGCGGTCACCGCGGAACCGATTCCGCCCGCCACACCGTTGTCCTCCAGCGTGACCACGAGTTGGTGCGTGCGCGCCAGGTCCACGACGGACGCCGGCACCGGCAGCACCCAGCGCGGATCCACGACGGTCGTCGAGATGCCCTGGTCCCGCAGGCGGGCGGCCACGTCGACGGCGGTGTGCGCGAAGGCACCGACCGCGACGAGGAGCACGTCCGCGCCGCGGCCGTCGCCCTCGACCAGCACGTCGACCCCGTCGGGAAGGCGGCGTACGGCCTCGAGGTCCGCGGGGACCGCGCCCTTGCCGTAGCGGACGAGTGTGGGCGCATCGTCGACGGCCAGTGCCTCGGCGAACTCCTCCCGGAGACGGGTGGCGTCGCGCGGCACCGCGGCACGCAGGCCGGGGACGATCGCGGCGAGCGAGAGGTCCCACATGCCGTGGTGGCTGGCACCGTCGGGCCCCGTGACGCCCGAGCGGTCGAGCACGACCGTGACGCCTTGCTTCAGCAGCGCGACGTCCATGAGCAGCTGGTCGAAGGCGCGGTTGAGGAACGTGGCGTACAACGCGACCACGGGGTGCATGCCGCCCAGCGCGAGGCCGGCCGCCGAGGTCAGCGCGTGCTGCTCGGCGATGCCCACGTCGTACATGCGGTCGGGGAACTTGCGCCCGAAGTCGGCGACGCCCGTCGGCTCGGCCATGGCGCCGGTGATGGCCACGATGTCGGCGCGCTTCTCGCCGTGCGCGACCAGCTCTTCTGCGAACACCGATGTCCAGTCGGCGCCGCCGCCCCCGCCCACGGGCAGACCGGTGGCGGGATCGATGACGCCGATGCCGTGCATCTGATCGGCCTCGTGGTTCTCCGCATGCTCGTAGCCATTGCCCTTGCGCGTGATCGCGTGCACCACGACGGGGCCGCCGAAATCCTTGGCGCGCCGCAGCGCGGCCTCCACGGCCGCCTCGTCGTGCCCGTCGATCGGACCGAGGTACTTCAGGCCCAGGTCCGCGAACAGCGCCTGCGGGCTGACCATGTCCTTGATACCGGTCTTCATGCCGTGCAGCACGGAGTAGGCGGGCTCGCCGAGCACGGGAACGTTGCGCAACCGACGCCGCGCCTCCCCCAGCAGCCGCTCGTACTCGGGCTGGGTGCGCAGGCCGGAGAGGTGGGTGGCCAGGCCGCCGATCGTGGGCGCGTAGGAGCGGCCGTTGTCGTTGACGACCACGACCACCGGCCGGTCGGACGCGGCGATGTTGTTGAGGGCCTCCCAGCACATCCCGCCGGTCAGGGCGCCGTCGCCGACCACCGCGACGACGGTGCGCTTCTCCCCCTTCAGCGCGAAGGCCTTCGCCAGGCCGTCGGCGTAGCTCAACGCCGCCGAGGCGTGCGAGGACTCGACCCAGTCGTGCTCGGACTCGGCCCGGCACGGGTAGCCGGACAGGCCGCCGGCCTGCCGCAGCGTGTCGAACCCGTCGCGCCGGCCGGTGAGGATCTTGTGCACGTAGGCCTGATGGCCGGTGTCGAAGAGCACCGGATCCACGGGCGAGTCGAAGACGCGGTGGATCGCCATCGTGAGCTCGACCACGCCGAGGTTCGGACCGAGGTGCCCTCCGGTGGCCGAGACCTTCTCCACGAGGAAGTCACGGATCTCCCCGGCCAGCGCAGTGAGCTGGTCCTGGTCCAGCCGACGCAGGTCGCGTGGGGACTCGATGGTGCTCAGCAGGTTCATATCCCTCGTGTCTACTCCCGTGAGAGGTGTTCCGCCCACCTTACCGGCCACGACGGTCCTCGCGCCCCGGCACCAGCACGGCGAAGGCCTCCAGGTGATGGGTTCCGGGGAAGGCGTCGTAGGCCGAGAGCTCGGCCACGCGGTAGCCGTTCTCGCAGGCCGCGCCCACGTCCCGGGCGAACGCCGCGGGATCGCAGCCGACGTGCACGATCGCCCGCGGAGCGGCCGCGGTGATCGCGGTCATGACTGCCGCGCCGGCACCGGTGCGCGGCGGGTCCAGCACCACGGTCGACGGTGCGCGCAGGCCCTTGAGCCGCGAGGCGACGTCGCCACGATGGAACACGACGGGTTCCCGTGCCAGGGTCTGTTTCCCGGCGGCGATGGCGCCGCCCGAGGTCTCCACGACGTCGACGGACATGCCCTCGTCGATCAGCGCGCCGGCGAGCACGCCCGCGCCGCCGTACAGGTCCCAGGCATGGCCGCCGTCGCCGCCGTACTGCGCCGCGTAGCCGCCGACGAGCGCCGCGTAGCGGGTCGCGGCGTCGCGATGGGCCTGCCAGAAGCCGCCCACCGGGATCTTCCACGAGCGGGTTCCTACGCGGTACTCGGCGAGGGCGTCGCCGGACAGCGCTGTCGCCGGCCGCCCGCGCCGGGCCGGGACGGCGGCGTGCGCGGCGCCGGCGTCGTCGAGCACGAGCGCGACCTCGGTGCCGGGCACAGGGCGCACGTCTCCCGCGAGGTCCGTGAGTGCGGCGGGCAATTGTGCGCAGGGCGCAACGACGACCGCGTCACTGCGGAAGGCGTGTTGCCCGAGCGCGCCGGCACCGTCGGCCACCAGACGCGCGCGGTGCCGCCAGCCGGTGACCGGGGCGCCGGACAGGGGCTCGACGGTGGGCTCGAACGCGCCCGGCTCGAAGCCCCCGAACCGCGCGAGGAGATCGTGCAGGACGTCCGCCTTGAGCTCCCGCTGGTACGCGGGGGCGGCGAAGGTCAGGTCGCAGCAGCCCGCTCCGGCCGCTGCGGCGGCGCAGGCCTCGCCGACGCGATGCGGCGAGACGATGAGCACCTCCTCGGCCGTCGCGCGGGCGTAGGACTTCTTGACCTCGGTGACCCGGGCGCGCACCGTCTCCCCCGGCAGCGCGCCGCGCACGAAGACCGCGCGCCCCTCGTGCCGGGCGATGACGAAGCCGCCGTGCCCGGGCGCGCCGCAGGTCAGCTCGAGCAGGTCATTCGGCACGAGCATGCGTGAACCTCCGGGCGACGAGGAAGACGATGAGCAGGCCGGCGGCGAACATCGGCCAGCCCATGAGGATCCGCGCGACGCCGAGCCCGCCGACGTTGTCGCTGACGTACAGGGAGAACTGGACGCCGAAGCGGACCGCGAACATCGCCGTCCACATCAGGGTCAGCCAGGTGAACGCCCGGGACTGCCGGCGGTCCGCACGCCAGTCCTGCGGCGCCGTCGGTGCATCGTCGTCCGACTCCCCTGCATCCTGCCGCTCGGAGAAGAGGTGCCACAGCACCCCGACGAGCGGTCGCCGGACCAGCATCGACACCAGGCACGCGACCGCGAGTACGGCCTGCATCACGATGCCGTAGAGGAAGTAGCCCTTGCCGTTGCCGCCCACGAGCAGGGCGATCACGACGCACACCGCCACCCCGAAGAACCCCGACACCGCGGGCTGGATCGAGCTGCGGGTCGCCAGCCGGACCACGGCGACCAGCGCGGCCACGACGAGCGCGGCGATCACCCCGCCCCACAGTCCCCACAGGGCGTTGGCGGGCACGAACGCCACGACCGGCAGGGCCGAGTACACCATGCCCTGCCAGCCGCCCATCTGCTCGAGCACCTGGTCCTTGATCGACAGCTCCACGACCTCGGTGGTCGCCTCCGCCTGGTCCCGTTCCGCGCCGTCCGTCACCCGTCCACCCTACGTGGCGGCCCTGGCATGCTCGTCCCATGCAGTTCCTCGAGCGGACCACCGCTGTGCTCCTGCCCGGTTCGGGCTCGGACGCCGACTTCGTACTCCGCGCGTTCGCCCCGCTGACCCGGCTGTGCGCGCGGACCGTCGCCGTGGACGCGACGCCGCCGTCGGTGGTGGCCGGGTACCGCGCCGCCCTCACCGCCGCCGCGTCCGACGGTCCACTGCTGGCCTGCGGGGTGTCCCTGGGCTCGGCGGTCGCGGCGGGCTGGGCCCTCGAGAACGCCGACGCGGACATCACGCTGGTGCTCACCCTGCCGCCGTGGTCGGGCGCCGCGGGTCCGGAGGTCCCGGCCTCGATGTCGGCGCGGGTGACGGCGGAGACCGTCGACGAGGTCGGCGCGACCGAGGCCATCGCGCGGATGCGGGCGGGCAGTCCACCGTGGCTCGCGCGCGAGCTGAGCAGGTCGTGGGCCGCACACGGCGAGTTCCTCGCGCCCGCGCTCCGGGAGGCCGCCGCGTTCGTCGCCCCGACGGAGGCCGAGTTCGGGCGGCTCGCGGCGCGCACCGTCGTCATCGGTGCCGAGGGAGACCTCATCCACCCGGTCGCCGTCGCGCAAGCGTGGGGCGCGGCGATCCCGGGGGCGACGACGACGATCGTCGACCTGGCCGACCTCGGCCCGGCCCCGGAGGTCCTGGGCCGAGCCGGCCTCGCGGCGATTACCGCTGGTTGTTGAGCCGGCTCAGGGCCGAGCCCTGGGTCAGCCGGTCCTGATTGTTCTGTCGCAGGGCCGCGGGTCCGTCCGCGGCAGCGCGCTGCGCGACCTGCGCCGCGATCGCCGCTGCCGCCTCCTCCTGCTGGGCCTGCTGCTGCGCCATGGCCTGCTGCAACTGCTGCACCAGCTCGGCGGGCAGCTCGATCTCGAGATGGTCGCGCGCGGGGCGCGGGTCGGTACCGCGCCGGATCACGGTCTCCGCGAGCATCGCCCGCGCCAGCTGCGCAGCCTGATCGGCGCCCTCGAGCGGCGCGGCGACGACGAACCGGACCATCCACCGCGGACCGTCGACCCCGATGAAGCGCAGCACGCCGTCGGGCTGGACACCGACGACCTCGCGACCCCAGTGACCGTCCTCGATCGTGACCTGCGCGCCGTTCTCGCGGAGCGAGTCCGCGAGCTCGGTGACCACCTCACGCCACTGGCCGCCCGACTTGGGAGCGGCGAAGACGCCCGGCGTCACGCGGCCGACGGGCGTGTCGAGGTGCACGCCGATGGGCACGCCCTCCGGGCTCATCTCCACCTGCAGCTGCGATTCCGGCGGCATCGCCAGGATGATCGACCCCAGGTCGAGGCGGCCCTCATCGAGGCCCTCCTCGCTGCTCAGCGACGAGAGGTCGTACGGGCCGGCGCCGCTGCCCAGCTCCTGCGCCTCGTCGTCCTCGGCGGGCGCGGGGGCGGTGTGGTGCTCCGGCTGGCCGATCGTGGCATACGGATCGACGCTCGAAGTGCTGCGCGGCTTGGACTTACGGCGGCCGAGGGCCATGGGAACTCGCTCCTGGGGTGTGTGGATCGGGTGGGACGGGGTCGGACGGGACGGCCTACGACGAGGGTTCGAGGCTGGCGTGGCCGCCGGACGAGCCGTAGCCTCCCGCGCCGCGCACCGAGTCGTCGAGGAACGTGACCTCGTGGAAATCGGGCAGTTCCACCCGCTGGACGAGCAGCTGGGCGATCCGGTCGCCCCGCTTGATCTCGACGGCGCTCTCGCGATCGGTGTTGAGCAGGCACACCTTGATCTCGCCGCGATACCCGGCGTCGATCGTCCCGGGCGTGTTCACCACTGTGAGACCGTGTTTCGCGGCGAGGCCCGAGCGCGGGTGGATCAGCCCGACGGTGCCGTACGGCAGAGCCAGCGCGATGCCGGTCGGGACCAGCGTGCGGGCTCCGGGCTCGAGCCGGACGTCCATCGTCGAGTACAGGTCCACGCCCGCGTCGCCGGGATGTGCGCGCTGGGGAAGTGGGAGGCCCTCGTCCAGCCGCAGTAGGGGTATCTGGCTCACCATGGCATGCAGACTACGCTGAAGGCGTGGCAGAAGATCGTGCAGTGAAGACCTCGAAGCCGGGAACCGGGTACTTCGAGAGGCTGACGGTGCCGTGGTACTGGTGGCTCGCAGGCGCGATCGTGGCGGGCCTGCTCTGCTTCGAGGTGACGCTGGCCACGCGCTGGGGCGACTGGATGATCGGTGTCTTCGTCGTGATCGTGGCCGTCATCGCCGTCCTGCTCTGGTCGATGGGGCGCGGCACGGTAGCCGTGCGCGACGGTGAGCTGTGGGCGGGCAACGCCCATCTCCCGCTGGAGCTGGTGTCGCGGGCCGCAGCCGTGCCGGCCGCCGCGAAGAGCGCGGCGCTCGGCCGGCAGCTCGATCCCGCCGCCTTCCTGTATCACAAGGGGTGGATCAAGACGATGATCGTCGTGGTCCTGGACGATCCCGACGATCCGACGCCGTACTGGATGGTGTCCACACGGCGCCCGGAGAAAATGCTGGCGCACATCCCGGCCGCGACGACCCTGGGCTGATTGCGGGCCGTCCCGCCCGACAAGTGGGCCGCCGCGCACGGCGAGGCCGGTGCCGCCGCGGTGGCCCCGTTCCGTCAGGCGCAGTCGACGCAGATCAGCTCGCTGCCGTTCGGATCTGCGAGCCGGCTGCGGTGGTACACCAGGAAACAGCTGGTGCACGTGAATTCATCAGCCTGCTTGGGCACCACCCGGACACTCAGTTCCTCGCCCGAGAGGTCGGCGCCGGGCAGCTCGAAGGACTCGGCGGTCTCGCCCTCGTCGACGTCGACCGTGCCGGACTGGCCCTCGTTGCGGCGGGCCTTGAGCTCCTCCAGCGAATCCTCCGAGACCTCGTCGGCCTCGGACCGCCGTGGCGCGTCGTAATCAGTTGCCATACCGTGTCATCCCCATCCTTGCTCGGGCCCCCGGTCTCGGGGTTTCCGAGACCGCCGGGCGCGTTGTCCCGCGCGAGCGGCCCAGAGTGTAACTCACTCACGGATCGATGTCACGGGGTTCGATCCCGGTCGCCGAATCCGCCGCTTGCAGCCGGTCTAACGCACGACGGGCCGGGATGATTCCCGCGCCGCGTCCGCGCAGCCTCCCCTACTCCGACGGCGTGCTCCCGTACAGTCGGGGCCGTGGTTTCCCAGCTCACCGGCGCAGGCCGGCGATTCGACCGGAACGGTGAACCGTTCCGTCGGCGCAGCATGCTGCCGATCCTCATCGTGATCGCGGTTCTCGCCGTCATCGCCATCGCCACCTGGGCGCGGGCCATGTCGTCCCAGGAGGAGGTCGCCGCGCCGGTGTCCTGCCCTCCGCCGACCGCGCCGTCGGCCTCGGCCACCGCCACCGCGGGCACGACCGCCCCGGCCGGTGCCACGCCGCCGCCCGCCGCGCCCGCCCGGTTCGAGGTGGTCGCGCCCGACGACCTGATCTCCGTGCGCCCGGCGCCCCTGTCCGCGTCGACGGTGCGCGTCCTCAACGCCTCGGGCCAGGCGGGACGCGCCGAGACCACGCTGAACAAGCTGGCCGACTACGGTTTCCAGGCACCCAAGACCGGCGGCTACGGCAACGACCCGCTGTATCCCCAGATGGAGTGCCAGGCGCAGCTGCGGTTCGGCGACGCGGGCCGGGCCGCGGCCGCGGCGGCGTGGATCATCGCTCCGTGCGCCGAGCTGATCAACGACGGCCGGCGCGATAACACCGTCGACCTGGTGCTCGGCACCTTCTTCACCGACCTCGAGCCCAGTACCGATGCGCAGGAGATACTGCGGATCCTGCGGGCCGCGCCGGTGGGTGCCGCCGACGGCGGTGCGAACCCCGCCCTGGTGTCGGCGGTGCACACGCAGTCCTGCAACCGCTGACGGTCTCCGCAGCGGACCGCACCGCGACTACAGGTTCTCCAGCCCGCCTGCCGACTCGAGTGCCGCGATCAGCCGATCGGCGATGCCGGGTGCCGCGGCGAGCGTGAGCGCACCGTCGGCGCTGGACGAGTCGGGGCGCGGCACGATGACCCGGGCACCGGCCTCCTGCGCGATGAGAGCCCCTGCGGCCCAGTCCCACGGGCTCAGGCCGTGCTCGTAGTGGGCGTCCGCTCGGCCGGCCGCGACCATGCACAGATCGAGTGCGGCGGAGCCGATCCGACGCACGTCACGCACCTGGGGCAGCAACTCCGCGAGCACGCGCCCCTGCTTCTCGCGGCGCTCGCGCGCGTAGCCGAAGCCTGTCGCCACGAGCGCGAGCGCGGGGTCGGTGATCGGGTTGGCACGCAGCTCGCGGACGGCGCCGTCGGGCGCGATCTCCCGCGCGCCCGCGCCGAGCGCTGCGGCGTAGACGGTGCCGTGCACCACGTCGGCGACGGCGCCCGCGACGGACACGCCATCGACCTGAGCACCGACGGAGACCGCGTAGGCGGGCACGCCGTAGAGGAAGTTGACGGTGCCGTCGATCGGGTCGACGATCCACCGCACGACCCCCTGCGCGACGCCGCGCTCGTCCCCGTCGACGCCGAACTCCTCGCCGAGGACCGTGTCGTCGGGGCGGAGTTCCGCGAGCCGGTCCCGGACGAACCGCTCCGTCTCGGTGTCGACGACGGTGACCGGGTCCGTCGGGGTCGACTTGGTGGTCACGGCCTCGGGAACGGTGTCCTCCGGCGGGTCGAATGCGTTGACGCCGAACACCTCCGCCCGTCGGGAGGCCACGCGGCGCGCGGCCTCCCGCGCGACGGTCACGGCGATCTCGGACAACTCCCACCGGTTGTGTTGCACGCCCTCCACAGAACCACAATCCGCGGTAGTTTGACAGCGTCGGGTCACCCCGGCCGGAGGACGAGACGTCCGGAACTTCGAGGAATGCGGAGCAGGCAATGGCGGAGAATCTGGGGTTCGGCGTCGACATCGGCGGCAGCGGGATCAAGGGCGGGATCGTGGACCTGGACACCGGCGAGTTGGTCGGCGAGCGGTTCAAGGTGCTCACGCCCCAGCCGTCCACACCGGGCGCCTGCGCCGGCGCCGTGCGCGAGGTCATCACCCACTTCGGCTGGGAGGGGCCGGTGGGCATCACGGTGCCGGCGGTCGTGACCAGCGGCACGGTGCGCAGCGCCGCGAACATCGACCCGGGTTGGGTCGGCACCGACGCGAACGAGCTGTTCACCTCGACCCTCGGCCGGCCGGTGACCGTGCTCAACGACGCCGACGCCGCCGGCCTCGCGGAGGACCGCTACGGCGCCGGCCGCGACTTCGACGGCGTGATCCTGCTGCTCACCCTGGGCACCGGGATCGGCTCCGCCCTGCTGTACCGCGGCACGCTGGTGCCGAACACGGAGTTCGGTCACATCGAGGTCGAGGGCAAGGAGGCCGAGCACCGCGCCGCGAGCTCGATCAAGGAACGCCGCGGGTGGAGCTACGAGAAGTGGGCCGGACAGGTCAGCCGGGTGTTCCGCGAGTACGAGAAACTGCTGTGGCCCGACCTGATCATCGTGGGCGGCGGCATCAGCCGCAAGGCCGACAAGTGGGTACCGTTGCTCGAGGTGAAGACGCCGGTGATTCCCGCGAAGCTGCTGAACACCGCAGGCATCGTCGGAGCGGCGATGGCATCGCGACAGGTGTGATTCCGCACGCTTGCGGCGCTTTGGCCGCAGGTGAATGCGGGCGGAGCTACCGAATCGTTACAATGGGGGCCCGGCGTCGATGCGCCGGACCAGACGCCGGACCTCCTCGCCCCCGGACGCCGCAGCCACCACCGACGCCCGTAGGCACGGGAGACGGTGCCGTTGTCGCGCCCGGGAAGCGGTTCCGGCGCACGCAGGCACAGTAGGAAAGGGCGTACGTGGCAGCGACGCAGACCAGCTCCAGCGCACCGTCGGCGGACGGCGTGGACGGTTCGGCCACCTCGGCGGAGACCCCCGCCAAGAAGACCACCGCCAAGAAGGCACCCGCGAAGAAGGCCCCGGCCAAGAAGGCGGCGGCGAAGAAGGCACCCGCGAAGAAGGCTCCGGCCAAGAAGGCGGCGGCCAAGAAGGCCGCAGGTCCCGTCAAGCGCACGGCCAAGAAGGCCGCGGGCAAGAAGGATGCTTCCGCGGCCGGTGCCGAGGGCGGCGCCGAGGATGAGGAGGACGTCGAGCTCGACGGCGATCCCGATCCCACCGAGCTCGCGGACGAGGACATCGCGATCGACGCGGACGACGCCGACGACCCGGCCGACACGGGCGAGGCCGCCAAGGGCAAGAGCGCCGTCACCAAGCCGGCCCCGGCCGACTCGGAGGAGGACGAGCCGTCCGAGGCGGACAAGGCGTCCGGCGACTTCGTCTGGGACGAGGAGGAGTCGGAGGCTCTCCGCCAGGCCCGCAAGGACGCCGAGCTCACCGCGTCGGCCGACTCCGTGCGCGCCTACCTCAAGCAGATCGGCAAGGTCGCGCTGCTCAACGCCGAGGAGGAGGTCGAGCTCGCCAAGCGGATCGAAGCCGGCCTGTTCGCCGAGCAGATGATCGGCCGCTGGCTCGAGCGCGGCGAGAAGCCGGCGATCGGCGTCCGGCGCGACATGAACTGGATCTCCCGCGACGGCAACCGCGCCAAGAACCACCTGCTCGAGGCCAACCTGCGCCTCGTGGTCTCCCTCGCCAAGCGCTACACGGGCCGCGGCATGGCCTTCCTGGACCTGATCCAGGAGGGCAATCTTGGCCTGATCCGCGCGGTGGAGAAGTTCGACTACACCAAGGGCTACAAGTTCTCGACCTACGCGACGTGGTGGATCCGCCAGGCCATCACCCGTGCGATGGCCGACCAGGCCCGCACCATCCGCATCCCGGTGCACATGGTCGAGGTCATCAACAAGCTCGGCCGCATCCAGCGCGAGCTGCTCCAGGACCTGGGCCGCGAGCCCACCCCGGAGGAACTGGCCAAGGAGATGGACATCACGCCGGAGAAGGTGCTGGAGATCCAGCAGTACGCGCGTGAACCCATCTCGCTGGACCAGACGATCGGCGACGAGGGCGACAGCCAGCTCGGCGATTTCATCGAGGACTCCGAGGCCGTCGTGGCCGTGGACGCGGTGTCGTTCACCCTGCTGCAGGATCAGCTCCAGTCCGTGCTCGACACGCTGTCCGAGCGCGAGGCCGGTGTCGTGCGCCTGCGGTTCGGCCTCACCGACGGTCAGCCGCGGACTTTAGACGAGATCGGTCAGGTCTACGGCGTCACGCGGGAGCGCATCCGCCAGATCGAGTCGAAGACGATGAGCAAGCTGCGGCACCCGTCGCGCTCGCAGGTCCTCCGGGACTACCTGGACTAGGTCCCGTTTCCGAACGCCCGACGGTGCGCCGTCGGGCGTTCGGCGTCTCGCGGACCGAACCGTTCCTGCCATTCACACCCGTTTCGCCCGGTCGCACCCTGCATGCCGGGTGCGCCGGCGCATTTCGGGTGCGGATGGCTTCCCGCACCCGTTCTGCCCGGCGCAGCGGCTATGGCCGGCACGGTGACTTCAGCCACGGTCACTGGCCGCCGGCGGTCCGCTCCCCTCGTCCCGCCACCCACAGCGGCCCGGTGACGAGCCAGATCACGGTGACCACACCGAGGGTGCCGAAGACCCCCATCAGTGCGTCGCGTTGGGTGTCGTCCGCCACGGTGTAACCCAGCCCCAACGACACGGCACCGGCGATCGCCACCGCGCCCAGCCAGCGGTAGAAGTCCGACCACTCCTTGCGGGTGCGCTCCGGGCCGAGCTTCGGGACCCTGTGCGGCGCGGGGCCGCCCGCGAAGCGGTGCGCGAAGCGTTCGTCCGCCCAGGTGATCATGCGGTGCCCGAACATCACGGTGCACCCGAGGTAGATGCCCGCGAGGCGGTGGGCGAAGCCGACCTCGCCGCCGCGGTAGAGGTCGACCGCGACGGCGGCGATCAGGACCAGGTCGAGGACCGGCACCAACGCCAGCGCGACCATCCCGGCCCGGCGCGCCCGCACGATGTAGCGGAGCGTCAACCCGCCCACGACGAGGACCCAGAAACCGATCTCGCATCCGGCGATCGTCCACAGCACCGGACTGTTCAACTCTTCCATGCCCGGCACTCTGCCCGGTGCCGACGGCACCGTCGTCCCACGTTCGACGACACTCCCGTCCACCTTTCGACGGACCCGCGACTGTCGGCGATGTGCTGCAATGGGCGCATGGAGTCGCCGGGGCGGTCGTGGACGTCGGAGTACGCCGCGGTCCCGGCGATCGGCATCACCCTGGTGGGGGCGATGCTGTGGGCGGCGGGCGGCTGGTCGGTGCGCGCCGACGCGGAACACTTCTACCCGTGGCAGGTGAAATTCGGCCTGCTCTGCGGGGCGCTCGCGATCCAGCTCCTCGCACGCGACCGGCCGGCACTCGCGTTCGCCCTGATGCTGACACTGGTGGCATGGGATGCGCCGTTCGGTCCGTCCGTGGTGCTGTGGATCGCATTGTCCGACGTGATCTACCTCGCGGTCGCGACCGGTGGCGACCGCCTGCGCACGGCGGTGATGTGGACGGTGCTCGTCCTGACCGTCGCGGTGAGCACGGGGCTCACCGCCGCCGGTGGCGTGAAGGGCGGAATCTACGCGGTCCTGGTGATGGTGGCGATCCTGTGGTCGCCGATCGGCTACGGACGCGCCGTCCTCGCCTATCGCGAGCTCGCCCAGGTCGAACGGGACGAGAGTGAGGCCCGCCGCGCGACCGCGCTCGCCGACGAGCGCCGGCGCCTCGCCCGCGAATTGCACGACACGGTCGCCGGGCACCTCTCGGCGGTCGCCATCCTGGCCGATGCCGCGCAACGTACGCCGCAGGATCCGGCCGTGCTGCAATCGATCCGGTCCGGCAGCCTGGCCGCGCTCGAGGAGATGCGGTCCACGATCAACCTGCTCACCTCCCCGGACGATGCCGCGGTCCGCACCACCCTCACCTCCCTCGAACCGCTCATCGAGAGCGCCGGGGCGGCGGGCGTCGCCGTCCGGCTGCGCGTGCCCGACGGTCCGCTGCCCGCCGCGGCCGAGGCCGTGCTCACCCGCATCCTCGGCGAGGTCATCACCAACGCCACCAAGCACGCGCCGGGCTCGCCGTTGGAGATCGTCGTGGCCGCCGACCGGGAGGAGCTCACCATGACCGCGACCAATCCCCTGCCCGCCGGCCCATGGTCCGAGGGCTCCGGCGACGGCCTGCGCAACATCGCCTTCCGTGCCGAGTCGGTCGGCGGCACCGCCACCGCCGGTCCGCACGATGCCTCCTGGATCGTCCGGGCGAGCGTGCCGATGGAGGTCGCGCGGTGACGGTCACCGTCGTCCTGGCCGACGATCACGCGGCGATCCGGGCCGGCCTGCGCCTGCTCCTCGAGTCCACCGGCGAGATCAGCGTCGTCGGCGAGGCCGCCGACGGTGCCGCCGCCGTCCGGCAGGCCCGCGCCCTCAAACCCGACGTGGTGGTCATGGACGTCCGGATGCCGCGGGTGGACGGTCTCGCCGCCACCGCCTCCGTCGTGGCGGAGACCGCCAGCGCAGTACTCGTCCTCACCACTTTCGACCTCGACGAGTACGTGCTCGGCGCCCTCGGCGCCGGCGCGAGCGGATTCCTACTCAAGTCCGCCGGCGGCGACGAACTGATCCGCGCCGTCCTGGCGGTCGCGGACGGTGACGCGGTGCTGGACCCGAAGGTGACTCGCGCCGTGATCGGCGCGCTGCCCCGGCCGGCCGCCGAGCCCACGCCGGTGGACCTGACCGCGCTCACCGATCGCGAACGCGACGTGCTGGCCGGGCTGGGCGAGGGCCTGTCCAACCAGCAGATCGCGCGTCGCCTGGACATCGGCGAGGCGACGGTGAAGACCCACGTCTCCCGCGTGCTGATGAAGCTGGGCGTGCAGTCGCGGGTGCAGGCCGCGGTCATCGCCGCGCAGTCCGGCACGGACTGATAGCACCGCATAGCATCAGTCGCTACCCGGTCGGTATGACCAGGACGATCAGTCAAGCGGAACTGCGAAACGGCAGTGCCGGCGTCATGGACGCGCTCGAAGCCGGCGACGCCTTCATCATCACGCGCAACGGCCGACCGGTCGGCGAACTCCGACCGATCCGGGCGACCCGGGAGGTCTCCACAGCCGAGGTGAAGCGTCGCTTCACCAGGTTCGGCGGCACCGCAACCGGAGCGCAGGAACGAGCGGAGATCGACGCCGGTTTCGGCGCGGAGCGCCTTGATGACTGACGATCCCACAGCTGCTCGACACCCCGTCGGCCTCCTCGACACGTGCGTGCTGATCGATATCGAACGTATTGATGAGACGGAGCTCCCCGCCTCCTCCAGGATCAGCGCCGTCACCCTCGCCGAACTGGGACTGGGCGTCGCCATGGCCTCCGACGCACCCACCCGGGCGCTGCGGTCCGAGCGTCAACTCGAGGCGGAGCACACCTTCGACGCCCTACCCTTCGACTCGGCCGCCGCACGACGGTTCACCACGATGACCTCGCTGATCGTCGCGGCCGGCAACAGCCCGAAGCCGCGCAAAGTGGACCTGATGATCGCCGCGATCGCCTCCGTGAACGGCCTCCCCCTGTTCACGAGCAACACTGACGATTTCATCGGACTCGAATCGGTCCTCACCCTCGTCCCGGTCACTCCGGTGGACACGCCGCCGGCCTGACCGCGTCGGTGCTGCTCTCGAAGCTCTGGTCCCCGATCCCGCGCGTCGCGGGCGTCGTCGGCGCGGCCGCGTCGTCGGGCACCGTCGCGGGAACGCTCGCCGCGGACTTCGACGGTGCCTCCACGACGATGCTCGCCCTCATGCACGTGGTGATCGCCACCGTGCTGGTGATCGCCCTCGAGGCCCGCTACCGTCGGGTGCGCCGACCGTGGACCGCGGACGATCCCACCGTCACCCGGTGGGACCGTCCACGGCGGATCCGTACCCTCATCCCCTCACCGGGTGAGGGTACGGATCCAGTTCCGGGTGGCGGCGGGGTCGATCACGTCGTCCAGCTCGAAGGTGGTGGCGGCGTGCAGGGCCCGGCCGCGCTGGTACGCCAGTGCCAGGAGCTGGTCGAAGAGCTCGGCGCGGGCGGCCTCGTCCGGCGCCGCCGCGAGTTCCTTGCTGAATCCCAGCCGCACCGCGCCCTCCAGGCCCATGCCACCGATCTCGCCCGTCGGCCACGCGACGGTGAACTGCGGGGCGTGGAAGCTACCGCCCGTCATCGCCATCGCGCCGAGGCCGTAGCCCTTGCGCAGGACGACGACGCCCAGCGGCACCGTGAGCCGCGCGCCGAGCACGAACAGCCGGGAGAACCGCCGGACCGTCCCGTGCTCCTCCGCTTCCGGCCCGACCATGAATCCCGGTGTGTCGCACAGCGAGATCACCGGCAGTCCGTGGGCCTGAGCGAGCTCGAGGAAGTCGGCGAGCTTGTCGGCGCCCTCCGCGTCGATCGCGCCGCCCAGGTGGCGGGTGCTGTTCGCGATGAGCGCGTACGGCTTCCCCTCGACCCGCACCAGCGCGGTGATGATTCCGACGCCGTAGTCGCGCCGCAATTCCAGAGTCGAGTCCTCGTCGACGATCGCGGCGATCGCGGCGCGGACGTCGTAGGCGCGCAAGCGGTTCTCCGGCACCACATGCCGAGCCCTGCGCGGATCGGGGGCGGTCCAGTCGTCGACGGGACCCGCGAAGTAGCCGAGGTACTTCCGCGCCTGCGCAACCGCCTGCACCTCGTCGTCCGCCACGACGTGCACCACGCCGTTGCGGCGCTGCACGTCGATCGGACCGATCGCCTCCGGGCGGAACTCGCCGAGCCCGCCACCGGAGATCATCGCGGGACCGCCCATGCCGATGTTCGCGTCGGGCGTCGCGATGATCACGTCGCAGATGCCGGCCAGGGCGGCGTTGCCCGCGAAGCACCGGCCGGAGACGATGGCGATCAGCGGCACCCGGCCGCGCAGCGCGCCGAGCGAGCGGAAGGTGGGCACGTCGAGACCTGCGACGACGTCGAGATCCGTATCACCGGGGCGGCCGCCGCCGCCTTCGGCGAACAGCACGATCGGGACGCCTCGACGCTCCGCCACGTCGATGAGCCGGTCGGTCTTCGCGTGGTTGCGCCAGCCCTGCGTGCCGGCGAGCACGGTGTAGTCGTACGAGATGACCATCGCCTCGGCGCCGCCGATCGTCGCGAGGCCGCCGATGAGGCCGTCCGCGGCGCCGGTGGCGATGAGCTCCGCCTCCGAGCGGCGGGCCCGCTGCGCGGGCAGCAACAGCGCCCCGTACTCGGTGAAGCTGCCCTCGTCCACGAGGTCGTCGATGTTCTCGCGCGCGGTGCGCCGGCCGATCCTGCGCCGCTTGGCCACGGCGTCGGGCCGGCCCTCGTCGCGGGTCACGCGGTGCCGCTCGCGCACCTCATCGAGGTCCGCGCGGGACCGATCGAGGTCCTGCTCGTCGGTTCCGGCACCGTTGCCGATCGAGCCGTCGGCGGGCGTGTGGGTCAGCAGGGGGGTCCCCGCGCTCACGGTCTGCCCGGGCCGCACGAGCACTTCGCCGACGGTGACCGGCACCGCCAGCACCTGCTCGTGCTCCATCTTCATCGCCTCGAGGACGACCAGCGCGGTGCCGGGTTCTGCGGTCGTCCCCTCCTCCGCCACAGCGACGACGGTGCCGGTCAGCGTCGCCGTGAGCACGTCACCGTCCAGGTCGGCGGTCGACACGAGCGCGGGGGCGTCGGCCTCCGGCACGAGATCGCCGATCCGGCGCGCGAGATAGCCCGTATCGACGGGGCCCGAACGGAACTCCGGGTCGCCCAGGACGGCGCGCAGGAGCGCGATGTTCGTACCCGGTCCGTCGATCACGAACTCCGCCAGCGCGGCACCGGCCTTGTCGAAGGCGCGGGCGGGGGTGACGGCCCGCACGATCACCTTCGCCAGCAGCGAGTCGTAGCGGGCGGAGGTCGTCAGGCCCGCCCGCCCGTAGTCGTCGACGCGGACGCCGGGACCGGTCGGCGGCGTGTAGCCCGCGAGCGTGCCGGCGGCGGGCAGGACGGTGCCGTCGCGCTGCGGGACCTCGAGGTTGACGCGGGCCTGTACTGCGGTCCCGTGCGCCGCGGCGGGCGAACCCGTGACCTCGCCCGCACGGCAACCGATCGCTTCCGGCAGGCCGAGATCGCCGAGCGACGCGCCCTCCGCCAGGGCGAGCTGCGCGGCTACGAGATCGACTCCGGTGACCTCCTCGGTCACGGTGTGCTCCACCTGGATCCGCGGATTGACCTCCAGGAACACTGCCGCACCGTCCCGTACGAGGAATTCGACGGTGGCGAGCCCGCGGTAACCGGCGGCGGCGCAGAGCCGCGCGGCGTGGCCGTGCAGGGCGGAGCGCAGTTGCTCGTCCAGCGCCGGGGCGGGCGCGATCTCGATCAGCTTCTGATTGCGGCGCTGCACGCTGCAGTCGCGGTCGCCGAGCGCGACGGTGGCGGTGCCGTCACCGACGACCTGCACCTCGATGTGGCGGGCCCCGGTCTGCAGTTCCTCGGCGAAGACCCGGCCGTCTCCGAACCCCAGCTCGGCCTCGGAGACGCAGGCGCGGTATGCGGATTCGAGATCCTCGTCGAACCGGGGGCCGGGAAGCACTGCACGCATGCCGCGGCCCCCGCCCCCGGCGACGGCCTTGATCATCACGCCGGTCGGGCGGCCGGTGGCGAAGCCGCGCACCGCATCCAGATCCACACCCCCGTCGGTGGCGGCGGGGACGGGGACCCCCGCGGCGACGGCCGCGGCCCGGGCAGCGGCCTTGTCGCCGAAGGTGCGCAGCACCTCCGGGGCCGGCCCCAGGAAGACGAGGCCGGCGGCGGCGCACTCCGCGGCGAACTCGGCGTTCTCCGCGAGGAACCCGTAGCCGGGGTGCACCGCATCGGCGCCCGTGCTCGTGGCGGCCGCGATGACTGCGGCGCGGTCCAGGTACGCGGCCGGGCCGGAACCGGGGAGCGCGACGGCGTCGTCGGCAGCGCTCACGTGCGGGGTATCGGCGTCGTCCGTCGCGTAGACGGCCACCGTCGGAACACCGAGTTCCCGTGCGGTACGGATGATCCGCAGTGCGATCTCGCCGCGGTTCGCGATGAGCAGCTTCACTTCGATTCCCCTTCAGCGGCGATCCGTGCCGCGCGCTCGAACAGATCTCCCTTGCGCACCTTGCCCGTCGCCGTCATCGGCAGGGCGTCGACGAGGACGAAGTCGGGCACCTTGTAGGTCGCCATGTTCTCCCGCGCCCACGCGGTCAGCTCCGCGACGTCCACGGGACCCGCCCCGACGACGAAGGCGAGCGGCACCTGCCCCTTGCGCGCGTCCGGCCGCGGCACGACCGAGACCGATCCGATGGCGGGGTGCGCCTTGAGCAGCGCCTCCACCTCCGACGGGAAGACGGACATGCCGTTCACCTTGATCATCTCCTTGGTCCGCGCGAGGTAGTGCACCGCACCCCAATCGTCGATCATTCCCACGTCGCCGGTGTGCAGCCAGCCGTGGCGGATCGCCTCCGCCGTCGCATCGGGCCGGCCGTGGTACGCGGTCATGATCGATTCGCTGCGCACCACGATCTCGCCCGTCTCGCCCACGGCGACGGGCGCACCGTCGGCGTCGACGACCAGGATGTCCGTGCCCGGCACCGGAAGTCCGCAGAAGACGGGGTCGGCGGTGAGGTCGCGGTCGTCGTCCTGGAATCCCAGCGTGAAGGTGTCGGCGGTGTGCGTCTCGGTCATGCCGAAGGACGCCTCGCGGAGGACGCCACCGGTGAGCGCGCGCCACCGCGCGCGCAGTTCCGGGGTCAGCTTCAGCACGAAGGACACCGCGAAGGGGTTCACCACGCTGCGGAACGCCGCACCGTCGAACCCGGGCAGGTCCATGAGCTCGACGTAGTTGTCGACGGTGGCGACCAACTCGGTGACCGCGTAGCGCGCGACGAGCGCCGCCGCGACGGCAGGATCCCACCGGGTCATCAACACGGAGGTCTGGCCGTTGATGAGCGGCTTGAGAATGCCGAAATCCTCTCCGGCGATCCAGAAGACGGGCAGGAAGTTGAGGCCGACCGCAGCGCTGTCCCCCACCGCGGTGCCCGTCGCGAGAGTGGCCGTCGCGGCGGTGTAGGCCATGTGCCGCTGCGTGTGCTCGCAGCCCTTGGGCAGCCCGGTGGTGCCGCCGGTGTAGTTGAGCGCGGCGAGCGCCTCCGGGTCCGAGTCCCGTTCCGGTGCGCGCGCAGCGGCGAGCACGAGGGGCCAGTCGCTGCGCGCGTCGGGCGCG
Organism: Tsukamurella sp. NPDC003166; assembly: GCF_040611135.1. Lineage (NCBI taxonomy): Bacteria > Bacillati > Actinomycetota > Actinomycetes > Mycobacteriales > Tsukamurellaceae > Tsukamurella > Tsukamurella sp. NPDC003166. The sequence continues at coordinate 3,844 of NZ_JBEXNL010000011.1, read as the reverse complement.
GTGTCGAACGGGGCCGGGGCGTCGGCGATCGGCTCCGTGCCGCCGAGCATGTCCCCCAGTGCGGTCGCGATCACGGTGTGCACGGGGGTCTCCGGACGCACCGATTCCACCAGGTCGAGCAGGTCCGTCTGCGCCAACAGCACGCCCACACCGGCATCATCGAGCTCGTGGTGCAGTTCGCGGCCCTTGAGGAGCGGGTTCACCGGCACGTGCACCGCACCGAGCTTGAGGATGCCCAGCATCGCGATGGCGAATTGGGGACAGTTCCCGAGGTACACGCCGACCGCGTCGCCGGGCCGCACCCCGCGCTCGGCGAGCAGGCCCGCGAACCGGTCGGAGAGCTCGTCGTACTCGGCGTAGGTCACCTCGCGTCCGTAGAAGGCGATCGCGACCGTTTCCGGCTGCAGCCGCGCCCAGTGCCGCAGGTGCTCCACCATCGCCGGCGTCCCCGCGGGGTATTCGACGGTGCGCGTCACCTGCGCGGGCCAGTTCCGCAGCCGCAGCGCGCGGATCTCGTCGGCGGCGGCGTCGAGCGCGGCGGCCCCGTTTGTGATCGTGTCGGACATGATGCTCCTTAGTCGACCGGCATCTCTCGGATGCCGATCAATCGCTCTGCGACGCGGATCTGGTCCGCGATGAAGCGCTCGCGCTCGGCCGCGCTGTCGCGGGCGACGCGCTTCGCGCCGTGGTGGATGATGTCGTTGAGGATCCTGACGAGCTCGGCGGGCTCGAGGCACAGGTCGACGGTGCCGGGATCGAGCGCCGCGAGGTAGGCGGTGTAGCGGCGGTGGGTGCGCCGGATCATCCGCTCCCAGATCACCGCCACGTCGTCGCGGACCGGTGCCATGGCGTCGAACAGGGCGACGAGGCCGCCGTTCGCGAACACCCCGTCGGCGTAGGCCCGCATCGTCGCGGCGATCACCTGCCGCGGGTCCGTGGTGTCGATCCCCGCGAGGGACTGGGTCGCCTCGAGCTCGGCCGCGACCCGGTCCACGAGGGCCAGCAGGATCTCGTCCTTGGACCGGAAGTAGGCGTAGAACGTGGGCCGTGAGGTCTGGGCGCGGGCCGCGATGAGCTCGACTGTGGTGCCCGCGTAGCCGAGGTCGTCGAAGCATTCGGCCGCGGCCCGGAGAAGCTCCTCCCGGCGTGCTCCGCCGGCGTCCTTGCGGTTCGCGCGGGCCCGCTCCTGCGATTCGCTGATCGTCACGCTCACGAGTGTGCTCGGCTGCGCCGGGGGCTTCAACAACGTCTGCACGCGTCACGCCGATGCCGGGACGCCCGGGACCGCCTCCGGGTCCTCGCGCACCGTCCTGCCGTTCGTCTCGGTGAGGAAGTACGCACTGGCCAGGGTGACCAGACCCATGGCGGCGAGGTACACCGACACGAACGTGGTGGACTGCGTCTCCGCGATGATCGCGGTCATGATGAGCGGCGCCACGCCCGAGACGCCGACGGCCGCGAGCTGGTAGGCCAGGGAGGCTCCCGAGTAGCGGATCCGCGGCTCGAACAGCTCCGCCATGAACGCGGCGAGCGGGCCGTAGGTGAGCGCCTGCCCGAAGCTCGAGACGAACATCGCGACCAGCAGCAGACCGATGTTGGTGGTCTCCGCCAGCCAGAAGAACGGGAAGGCCCAGACCATGAGCACGGCAGCGCCGATGAGGATCAGCGGACGGCGGCCCACCCGGTCGGAGACCGCACCTGCGGCCATGATCACCAACGGCATCACGACGGAGGTCACGAGCACGCACATCAGGATCGAGTTGCTGCTCATGCCGAGACCACCCGCGGAGGGCTTTTTGCTGCCGTAGCTGACGAAGCCGGCGATGGAGACGTAGAAGGCGGAGTTGGTGCCGGCCAGCAGGCCCGCGCCGAGCAGGATCTTGCCCCAGTGCCCACGGATCGCCTCGGACAGCGGCGCTGCCGCGACCGCCTCCTTGCCGGCGTTCTTGGCCGCGACCTCCTGCTGCAGGGCGAGGAACTCGGGCGAGTCCTCGATCCTCTTGTGGATGTACATCACGACGGGCACCAGCACTGCGCTCGCCCAGAACGGCACGCGCCAGCCCGAGCTGAGGAACGCGGCGTCGTCGAGCGCGGTGTTCATCAGGATCATCATGACGTTGCCGAGCAGCAGCCCCAGGGGTACACCCATCTGCCCGAAGGTTCCCGCGAAGCCCCGCTTCTTCGGGCCGGCGGATTCGGTGAGCAGGAGCACGACGCCGCCCCACTGGCCGCCGCACGCGAGACCCTGGATGAAGCGCAACGACACCAGCATGATCGGCGCCAGCGAGCCGATGGCGTCCGCGGTGGGCAGGCAGCCGATCAGGAAGGTCGCGGCTCCCATGGCGGTGAGGCACCAGATGAGCATCGGCTTGCGGCCGATCCGGTCGCCGAAGTGCCCGGCGAGGATCCCGCCGAGCGGACGGGCGACGAAACCGACCGAGAAGGTCGCGAAGGCCATCAGGGTGCCCATCAGCGGCGACAGGCCCGGGAAGAAGACCTTGTCGAACACCAGGGCGGCGGCGGTGCCGTAGACGAAGAAGTCGTACCACTCGATCGAGCTGCTGATCAGCCCGGCGGTGAGAAGTTTGCCGTGCGACTTCTTCGTCGGTGCGGCCGCACTCGGCTCCCGAGTCTGCGTCATGGGTGGCCCTTCGTGACAGTGTGTGATCCCCGACACGCAGAATGCTTGACGTTGACGTTCATGTCAACACCTCTCGGGAGGTTACTAAGCGTTTGCTTATGCAGATGGGGCACCGTTTCCGCGACCCGGCACCATTTCGCCGCGGTGTCCGCACCGATCACGTACAACTGGTCCATGGCGCTCCTCGAACCCGATTTCCCCTCCGCGAACGGCCGCGACACGATCCGCGCATGGATCTACACCCCGGTGCGCGAGCCCCGCGCGATCGTGCAGCTGATCCACGGCCTCGGCGAGCACTCCCGCCGCTACCTCCGGCTGATCTCCGCGCTCCTCGACGAGGGCTTCGTGGTGGCCGCGGAGGACCACGCGGGGCACGGCGCCACGGCGATGGACTCGGGCGTATGGGGCGACGCGGGCGACGATGCCGGCCGCGTCATGGTGGCCGACGCGCGCTCGCTCGGTGCGACGGTGCGCGCGCGCCACCCGGGGTTGCCGTACATCGTCTTCGGCCACTCGATGGGCTCGATGATCGCCCGCGGTGCGGCGATCGAGTCTCCGTCGGAGATCGACGGTCTCGTGCTGTGCGGTATCGCGGCGCAGATCCCGGGCGCCGAGACGGGCATCGATCGGGCGGCGTTGGCCGCCGAGCCCGACCAGGCCGGCGCCGCCCCGCTCGAGTACGTGGGAACCCTGTTCGACGGCTTCGTCTCCCGGTTCGGCGCGGGCGCGGGCCCGACGGACTGGGTCGCCCGCGACGCCGACGTGGTGCGCGACCACGCGGTGGACCCGTTCAACAACTTCGGAGCGCCGATGTCGGTCCGGTTCCTGCGCGGCTTCGTCGACCTCTACGACGCGGCCAACGGTGACGGCTTCTACGCGGCCCTTCCGTCCACGACGCCCGTCCTGATCCTCGCCGGCGACCAGGATCCGGTCACCAACTACGGCGAAGGCGCCTACCACGTGGCGAACCGCCTCGTCGCCACGGGACATCCCGACATCCGAACCCGCGTCTACCCCGGCGTGCGGCACGAGGTGCACAACGAGCCCGAGACCCGAGACGACGTGACCGCCGAGCTCCTCGCCTTCGTCGAGCGCGTGATCGCCTGACGGAGAACGAAGGTCGGTGCCGAAGGCCGGGTTGACGCCGGTTCCGCCCGGGCCGCCCGCAGCTGACCGGTTCCCGAAGGGGCTGGTGAGGGTGGT